>CAYQPL010000146.1:0-2714 GCA_964419395.1 uncultured Phenylobacterium sp.
AGCTCGCCTGGCCCGGCTGCCTGCGCCGCCTCGACCGCGAAATGCCGGGATACGACGCCTAGTCAGGGCCCCTCCGCGCGTGCAGGCCGGCGTCGAACGTGACGACGCCGTGAAGATTGAGTGAAAAGCGCCGTCACATTTTGAGGGCCTGTCGCGCCGCGTCGTTGAGGGCGGTGGGGGCAAGGGCCGGGCGTCAGAATCCGGTCTCCCGCCGTCGCAACATCGACCCGCGGAGAATTCTCAAGTGTTCGGACAGAAGCAAACCGGCGGCGCCCGCCGCGCGCGCCATTCGGCCTGGCTGATGACCAGCAGCGCCGCCGTCGCCCTGATGGGCGCCACGGCCGTCCAGGCCCAGGATCAGGCCACCGAGGTGGACGAGATCGTGGTCACCGGCAGCTATGAGCGCAGCCTGCAGCAGGCCGTCGAGCTGAAGCGCGAGAATGTCGGCTTCTCCGACTCCATCGTCGCCACCGACGTGGCCAACTTCCCCGAACAGAACCTGGCCGAGGCGTTGCAGCGCATGCCGGGCGTGACCATCGAGCGGAACAAGGGCCTGGGCACCCGAGTCATGGTCCGCGGCCTGCCCAGCGAATTCACCTTCGTCACCATCAACGACCTGGCGACCGCCTCGGGCAGCGGCGGGCGCGACGTCGAGTTCGACATCTTCGCCTCGGAAATCATCCAGCGGGTCACCGTCCAAAAGTCGCCGACCGCCGCCGACGAGGAAGGCGGCATCGCCGGCTCGATCAACATCCGTACCGCCCGGCCGTTCGACTATTCCGGCGCCCGCCTGGTGGGCACGGTGGAAGGCGCCTACAACTCCATCTCCGAAGAGATCGACCCCAAGCTCTCCTTCCTGGCCAGCAACACCTGGGGCGACTTCGGCGCGCTGGTCTCGGTCTCCACCGCGACCCGGACCAACCGCACCGACTCCAATTCCGGCATCAACTTCCGCCCCGCCTTCCGCTTCCTGGAGGCCTCGGGCACGCGCGGAACCCAGGCGGCGGCCGTCCTGGCCCGCGACGCCGGCGTCATCGTCCAGGACCCGCGCAACCGCGACGAGACCGGCCGCATCATCTTTCAGGACAAGGTCGGCGACCGCGTCTATCTGAACGAGCAGGACCAGTGGGGCGCCACGCTCGCCCTGCAGTACCGTCCGATGTCGAACCTGACGCTCTCCTTCGACGCCATGGTCGGCGGCTATGACGCCACCGAGGACGAGTACGATGCCGCGGCCTATTCGGCCTCCAGCCGCTCGACCTTCGAGACCATCCACGAGTACGACGACACCACGCTGGCCGACTACGGCATGGTCGTCCTGCGCGACGTCTCCTACACCGCCACCCAGCATGAGTTCCTGAGCAAGGAGCGCATCAACAAGACGGACTACATGCAGTTCGGCGGCGAGCTGAACTGGATCGGCGACAGCTGGGAGCTCAATGCGCTCGCCGGCTATTCGGGCGCGGAGAAGACGCTCGACTACGCCAACCTCAAGCACGTGGCCTATGCGCCCTCGCGCACCCGCTGGACGGCCGACGGCGGGGAGACGATCCCCAGCGCCAACCCGGCGACCATCGACATGTACGATGCGGCCTCGAAGTACCTCTTCGAAGCCTACGAGACCACGTACGAGGCCATCAGCGACGATAAGTACGCCGCCCAGCTGGACTTCACGAAGCACTTCGACCTCGCCGTCTTCCCCGCGCTGTCGAGCCTCCAGGTCGGCGCGCGCTACACCGACAAGTCGAAGGAACGCCAGTATGGCGCGCTGAACATCCAGGGGCCCGGCCCGGGCAGCTCCGTCTGGGTCAACAGCCGCACCCTGGCCGACAGCCCGCTGACGCCGATCGGCGACCTCGTGCCCGGCGGCGACTACAGCGTGCGCGACATCAGCTGGAGCCAGGTGTCGAACGGCTGGGCGCGGGACTTCTTCCGCTATGACGGCTTCTACACGCCCTTCGACGACGGCCAGTACTACGAGGTGTCGGAGGAGACCTACAGCCTCTACGCCATGGCGAACCTGGACTTCGAGATCGCCCGCGTGCCGGTCTTCGTCAACGCCGGCGCCCGCTATGTGGACACCACCACCACCTCGTCCGGCTTCCACCAGATCCAGAACCCCGACGGCTCCACCGGCTATACGCCGGCGCCGGTGACCAGCGAGGGCGGCTACGACAAGGTCCTGCCGAGCCTGAACTTCAACGCCGAGCTGACCGACAGCCTCATCCTGCGCGGGGCGGCCTCGAAGACCCTGATCCGGCCGGCGCTCACGGATCTCGCCTATAAGCGCACGGCCAGCTGGAACTCCTTCCGCTTCACCGACGGCAACCCCAATCTCGCCCCCACCTACGCCAAGCAGTGGGAGCTGGGCCTGGAGAAGTACCTCGGCCAGGGCGGCCTGCTGGCGGTCTCCTACTTCTGGAAGGAGATCGAGGGCGTGGTCCGCAGCGAGCTGACGGGCACGGTGCCGAACGTCACCAAGTACAACGCCAACGGGACCATCGACGGGGTCTACGACTTCGACGTTTATCAGCCGGTCAACGCCGACGGCGCCTACGAGGTCAGCGGCGTGGAGCTGGTGGCCCTGGTGCCGCTCGGCCTGCTCTCGGCAGCGGTCACCGCCAGCCTGGTCGGCGCCTCCCCCGCGACGATCAACGCCTCCGCGCAGGTCGTGAGCCCCACCGAGGTCTCCGCCCTGCCCGACGGCACCAGCG
>CAYQPL010000146.1:2724-3044 GCA_964419395.1 uncultured Phenylobacterium sp.
CCGACGGCGCCTTCGATGGCAGCGGCGTGGAGCTGGTGGCCCTGGTGCCGCGCGGCCTGTTCTATGCGCCGCTGCAGGGCGTCGGGATCAACGCCAACTACACGCTGCTCGACAGTTCTCTGACCGGCGAGTCGGACCTCGGCATCCCGACCCCGCCGGTGGGCCTGGCCGACAAGACCTACAACGTCACCGTCTACTACGAGCGCGACCGGTTCCAGGCGCGGGCGTCCTACAACTACAAGGACAAGTACGTGGAAGGTATCGGCTACGAGATGTATCCGATCTATCGCGACGCCTACGGCCAGACCGACATCTCGGTC
>CAYQPL010000146.1:3054-8304 GCA_964419395.1 uncultured Phenylobacterium sp.
AGCTACGACCTGACCGACCGCTTCCAGCTCAGCCTGGAGGGCATCAACATCACCGACGAAGAGACCAAGGGCTACACCATGCACCCGTCCTTCCCGACCATGTACGAGCTGTCGGGACGCCGCTTCACGCTCGGCCTGCGCATGGAGTGGTGACCACACAAGGTGGACGCGACTTCAGCCGAGCCTGCTGGTCGGGCGGATGATCCCCTTCCGCCCGATCGCGTGCGACGCCCCCTCCCACGGAGGGGGCGTCTTCACGCGCCCGGAGGGTGCGCGGAGCCGCGCCATGCCGGCTGATCGCGAGCTCTTGCGTCTGCGCGGCGATCTCGTCGCCTATCTGTCGCGCAAGGGGCGGGGCGGGGAGGAGGCCGAGGATCTGGCCCAGGAGGCCTTCGCCCGCTTCCATCGCGCCGGCCACGACCTGGCCGCGCCGGACGCCCGGCCGCTGCTGTTCGTCATCGCCCGCAACCTGCAGCTCGACCGCTGGAAGTCCGCCGCCCGCGAGCAGGCGCGCCGCAGCCCCGACGACGTCCACGACCTGGACGCCGGGCCCCGGGCGCTGGCCAGCGATGCGCCCGCCGCCGACCAGCGGCTGATCGGCCGCCAGGACCTGATCGCCGCGGCCGAGGCCATCCGCGCCCTGCCGCCAAAGACGCGCGACGCCTTCCTGCTGCATCGCTTCGAGGCGATGACCTACCGCCAGATCGCCGGCCGCCTGGGAATTTCGGTCAGCATGGTCGAAAAGCACGTCGCCGAGGCGCTGCGGCGTCTGAAGTTGTCACAGGGCCGGTGAGGTGGCGGCCATGTCCGTCGTTGTGAAAGATGAGCGCGTCGGCGAATCCCGCCGGCCCGCCCCGCTGGACGCCCTGCACTGATGCTTCACCGGCTCACCGCCCTGTTCGCCGAGCGGCCCCAGACGGCCGAGGCCTGGCTCGCCCGCATGGGCCGGCCGGACGTGCGTGCGGCCGACCGGAAGGCCTTCCAGGCCTGGCTGGAAGCCGATCCCGGCCACCTGCGCCAGTATGAGCAGGCCAAGGCGTTTCAGGCCGAGCTTTCGAGCCTGCGGGGGGATTTTGCGCTCGATCTTGCGCGCCTTCGCCGCAGGGAGGCTCGGCCGGCGGACACGTCGCGGCGCTTCCTCCTGGCCGGCGGCCTGGCCGCGGCCGGGCTTGCCGCCGTGATTGCTCTGCCGCCCCTGCTGGCGCCCGCGCCCGAGGCGCGGCTCTATGAAAGTGCGCCGGGACAGATCCTGGACGTCAGCCTGGAAGACGGCTCGCGCGCGACGCTGGACGCCGGATCGGCCATATCCGTGGCCATCGCAGACGATGTGCGCCGGGTGACCCTGCAGCGCGGCGGCGCCTATTTCGAGGTCGCCCATGAGGCGGATCATCCGTTCCAGGTGAGCGTCGCCGACCGCCAGGTGATCGTCACCGGGACGCGCTTCGTCACCGCCCTTACCGCCGACACCGCCGAGATCTCCGTCCTGGAGGGCCGGGGGGGGGGCGGCCGCCGCGACGCCGCCCGGCCGCGCGCGCTCGACGGCGCCCTGCCGGTCGCGCCGGGGGAACGGGCGGTCTTCCGCGTCGGCGAGGCGGAGATTCGAAAGGTCCGGGCCGATGTGGAGGCCGCCACCGCATGGCGCCGGCGGCGGCTGGTCTTCCAGGACGCGCCGCTCTCGCAGGTGATCGCCGCCGCGGTCCGCTATTCCGACCGCCCGCTGGTCGCCGCCGATCCGGCCCTCGACGGGGTCCGGGTGACGGTCGTCCTTCCGCTCGACGGGGAGGGGCCGCTCGTCGAGCGCATGGCCGCGCTCCTGCCCATCGAGACGGCCCAGGCGCCGGACGGCCGCATCCTCGTTCGTGCGCAATAGGCGCCATCGCAGAGCTGTCATCAGCATGGGTTAGGCCCCCGGCATGGTCTCCGGGGGCCCTGGTCGTTGAACCTGATCGCCGCATGCTTGACGGCCGGCGCGCGGTGCGCCCGGCTCGCAGCCCTTTGCGCGGTGCTGGCGGCGGGCCTTGCGTCCCCGGCTGTCGCCGCCGAGCGGTTCCACATCTTCGACATTCCGGCGCAGGACGCCTCGTCGGCGCTGGTGCGGCTCTGCCTGCAGGCCG
Source organism: uncultured Phenylobacterium sp. (assembly GCA_964419395.1). Classification (GTDB taxonomy): domain Bacteria; phylum Pseudomonadota; class Alphaproteobacteria; order Caulobacterales; family Caulobacteraceae; genus Phenylobacterium. The sequence goes on from CAYQPL010000146.1 coordinate 5,169, forward strand.
ACTGCGAGCTGGCCTTCACCGCGCCGCGGGCGAAACGGTGCGCACGCGCGCCGTCCGCGGGCGCATGGCCTGGCGCACGGCCGTCTCGCGCATGCTGGACGGGACGGGGCTCGGCTACAGGTTCGTCGGCGCCCGCGGCGTCCGCATCTGGGTCGAACCCGCCGCCCCCCGCCCGCCGCCGCCGCGGGAGGTCGCGGAGGTCGGCGAACTGGTGGTCGTCGGCCGTCTGTCCGACCAGATCGACGAGGCCCTGGCCGAGAAGCGCGCCGCCGACGTGATCTCGGACGGGCTCTCGTCCGAGCGCATCGGCGACCTGCCCGCCGCCAACCTGGCCGAGGCGCTGCAGCGCGTGCCCGGCGTCGCCATCGAGCGGGAGGTGGGGGAGGGGCAGTTCGTCAGCGTCCGTGGCCTGGGTCCGCTCTTCCAGTCGGTGACGCTGAACGGCGCCCCCGTGGCCTTCAACGAGAACATCCGCAACTCCACCCAGAGCGGGCGTCAGTTCCGCTTCCGCGCCCTGTCGGTGGGCCTGCTGTCGGGCGCGCGCCTGACCAAGACCGCCACGCCGGACCTGATCGACGGCGGCATCGGCTCCAATATCGACATCCGGACGGCCGGCGGCCTGGACGGCGATCCGTTCGTCTCCCTGCGGCTGGGGGCCGAGACGGAGCGTCGCACCGGCGACCTCAGCGGCGAGCTGGCCCTGGGCGGACGGTGGGTGTCGGGCGACGGCGATCTGGGCGTGATCGCCGGCCTGTCCCAGGAGGCGCGGTCGGTCCGATACGACCGCTTTCAGATCATGCGCTACGGCGAGACGCTCATCGACGGCCGGATGCTCGCCACCCCCAACGACGTGCGAACCACGGTGGAGCAGGAGCAGCGACGCCGGCGCAGCCTGTTCCTCGGCGCCGACTGGCGGGTCTCGCCCGACCTCGCGCTCGACTTCGACGGGCTCGTCTCCACCTTCGACAACGCCATCCGCGAGGATCGCCTGGTCTTCGGCCTGGGCGAGCGGCTCGCCGCCCCGGGGGCCGTCCTGCGGGTCACGAACGGCGTTGTCACGGCCGCGCAGGTCGCCTCGGGGCGGATCGACAACAACACCGAGTTCTCCGACCAGTCGCACGTGAACCTGGTCGCCTCCCTGGGCGCCGATCTCCGGCTGGGCGAATGGCGGCTGACCCCGCGGCTGAGCGCGTCGAGCGCCCGGTCCGTGCTGGACGTGCCGCTGGAGCGCCTTTCGGCCCAGTCGCCGGAGGGCGTGGCTTACGTCTTCGACCTGGGGGCGGCGGGCGACACGCGGCGGGCGGCGCGGCTCACCACCGACTTCGACCTGACCGATCCGACCCAGCTCACCCTGGCGCAGCTCTCGATCCGTGCGGTGGAGTCGCGGGACGAGGACCTGACCGCCATGTTCGACGCGCAGCGCCGCCTCGATCTCGGGGGCGAAAGGGCGAGGCTGTCAGGCCTGCGTCTCGGGCTCCAGCTCAGCGAGCGCAGCCGCGACTATGACAGGCGCGACCGGCGTGCGGCTCTGGCCGCGCCGGAGGCGGGTGTGGCCGGGCTTTATGCCGGCCTGACCCCGGCGGACGTCTTCGGAGATCTCGTCTCTGCGCGTGCGGGGCCATGGACGGTCGCGGCGTTCGAGCCCGTGAGGCGCGCCTTCGTCCTGACCGGCGAGCGGGCGGACGTGGTCTTCGGGCCGGGCGACCTCGCCCCGACGGGGTCCGACCGGCAGAACGCCTATGGCGTGCAGGAGCAGGTGGCGGCCGCCTATGTGCGGCTGGACTTCGACGGCGTGGCGGCCGGCCGGCCCCTGTTCGGCAATCTGGGGCTGCGCCTGGTGGCGACCCGCACCGAGGTCAAGGGCGCGCGTCTGGAAAGCCATGATGGGGTCGCTGAAATCCGCCCGGTGACCTTCGAGGGCGATCACCAGGTCCTGCTGCCCAGCCTGAACCTCGCCGTGGACCTGGACGAGGCCGCGGTCCTGCGCCTGGCGGTCTCGCGCTCGATCACCCGCCCTTCGCTCGCCGACCTGCGGGCGGCCACGGTGCCGGCCAGCGTGCTGGTGTCGAGCATCTATGAGCGGGGCGAGGCCGCGCTCGCCGATCCCTCGCCCGGGGTCATCTTCCAAGGCGTCGGGGGAAATCCCGGCCTGACCCCCTACCGCGCCGCCAATCTCGACCTGTCCTACGAGGTGACCCGGCGGCGGACGAGCTTCAGCCTGGCCTACTTCCACAAGTCGATCGACGACTTCATCCGGACGGTCGAGGCGCCGGAGGTGCTGGCCTTCGAGACCCGCGCCGGCCCGCTGGTTGAGGCCGAGGTCCTGATGGCGCGGCCGCAGAACGCCGGACGGGCCACCATCGACGGCGTGGAGCTTGGCCTGCATCACCGCCTGGGCGGCGGCCTTGGCCTGTGGGCCAGCGCCACCTGGACCGACAGCCGCCTCGACGATGGCCGTCGCCTGACGGGCGTCTCCGACTGGGCCTGGTCGGTCAGCCCCTATCTGGAGCGCGGCCCCTTCGCCCTGAACCTGTCCTGGTCCTGGCGCTCGGCCTTCCGCTCCGAGGCCGACCTGCAGGGCGGCGGGGTCGCGGACTTCATCGTCGCCGAGGCCGGCTATCTCGACGCCCAGGCGACGGTGGCGCTGTCCCCTCAGGCCGAGCTGGTCATCACCGGCTCCAACCTCACGGCCACGCGAGAGCTCGCCTATGACGGTTCCGAAGACCGCCTGCTGCAGCTGGGTTCGGTGGGCCGCCAGTTCGCCCTCGGCCTGCGCCTCGTCTGGTAGGCGCGCTCGGTCCGGCCCTGTCGCGTCGATGCCGCGCGCGCGGCGTTCTCAAGCCGAGCGGGACTGTGTATGTCCCGCCTCCATGATCCTGACGCTTTCCTGCGCCGACCGGCCCGGCATCGTGCGCGCCGTGGCCAACCTGCTGTTCGACCGCGGGGCCAACATCATCGACGCCCAGCAGTTCGGCGACGACGAGACGGGCCGCTTCTTCATGCGCGTGGTGTTCGATGCGGGCGAGGCGGGCGCCGACGATCTGCGCGCCGCCTTCGCGCCGGTGGCGACGGACTTCGCCATGACCTGGACGCTGCGCGACCCGAAGGTCCGGCGCAAGGTCATGATCCTGGCCTC
>CAYQPL010000147.1:0-8282 GCA_964419395.1 uncultured Phenylobacterium sp.
CGCCGCCGCGCGGCGCCGGGGAACCGCCCGAGCGGCCGGGCGACGACACGCCCTGCGGCCTGGCCCCGCGCAAGCGGCGGCGGCGCTGGGGCTGGCTGTGGAAGACGCTCGCCATCCTGCTGCTGATCGTCGTCGCGCTGGCCATAGGCGGGGCGGTCTATATCCAGAAGCGCTTCCTGGCCGACATGCCCGACCTGCCGCCACGGGAACAGCTCTATGCGTTCACCCGCGCGCCGGGGATCAAGTTCTTCGACCGCACCGGCCAGCTGATCGCCAGCCGCGGACCGCGCTACGGCGACCGCGTCCGCCTGGTCGACCTGCCCGAACATGTGCCGCTGGCCTTCCTGGCGGCCGAGGACCATCGCTTCTATCGGCACGGCGCCGTCGATCCCCTGGCCATCGCCCGGGCCTTCTACGTCAACTGGCGGGCCGGCGAGGTGGTGCAGGGCGGATCCACCCTGTCGCAGCAGATCGCCAAGAGTCTCTTCCTGACCCCCGACCAGACCCTGGAACGCAAGGCGCAGGAGGCGGCCCTGGCTTGGCGGCTGGAGCGCATGCTGACCAAGGACGAGGTCCTGGAGCTCTATCTGAACCGCGTCTTCTTCGGGGCCAACACCTTCGGGGTCGACGGCGCGGCGCGCACCTATTTCGGCAAGCCGGCCTCGCAGCTGAGCCTGTCCGAGGCGGCCCTGCTGGCCGCCCTGCCCAAGGCGCCCTCGCGCCTGGCCCTGACCAACGACATGCCCGCGGCGCTGACCCGCTCGCGCTGGGTGTTGCAGCGCATGCGCGACACCGGCTGGATCACCGAGGGCCAGTACCGCGCGGCCCTGGCGGACACGCCCCGGCTGGCGCCGACGGCGACCTCGACCGACGGGCCCTACGGCTATCTGCTCGACCATGCGACCAACGAGGTGCTCGCTCGCATCAGCCCCAATTCGCCCGACCTGCTCGTGCGCCTGTCCATCGATCCGGCGCTCCAGGACGAGGCCGCCCGGATCGTCTCGCAGGTGATGGCCAGCGACGGCGCGGCGGCTGGCGCCGGCCAGGCCGCCCTCGTCACCCTCGACTCCACCGGGGCCGTCCGGGCCATGGTCGGCGGGGTCGACTACAGCCGCAGCGTCTTCAACCGGGCCACGCAGGCGCGCCGCCAGCCCGGCTCCACCTTCAAGCCGCTGGTCTACGCCGCGGCCCTGGAAAAGGGCGTCCTGCCGAGCGACGTGCGGGTGGACGGTCCGGTGCGCTTCGGCGACTGGCGGCCGCAGAACTATGGCGGCGGCTATCGGGGGCCGGTGACGGTGGAGACGGCGCTCGCCCGCTCGATCAACACGGTGGCCGTCAAGCTGGGGGCCGAGGCCGGCGGTCCGGCGCTGGGCGACATCTCGCGCCGCTTCGGCCTGACGACCATTCCGCGCAACCCGGACCTGTCGGTGACGCTCGGAGCCTACGAGGTCAGCCTGCTGGAGCTGACCGGCGCCTTCCAGGTCTTCCAGCAGGCCGGCGGGCGCCTGGAGCCCCATATCGTCGACGAGATCCGCACCGTGGGCGGCGACACCGTCTTCGTCCGCACGCCGACCAGCCCGATCCCGGTCTACGACGTCGCCAACGCCAGCATGATGGTCAAGATGATGCAGAAGGTGCTGGCCCCGGGCGGCACGGCCAGCCGGGCGGCCTTCGACTGGCCGGCCGCGGGCAAGACGGGCACCAGCCAGAACTGGCGCGACGCCTGGTTCGTGGGCTTCACCCCCGAGCTCGTCACCGGGGTCTGGGTGGGCAATGACGACGACACCCCGATGAACCGGGTCACCGGCGGCGCCATCCCCGCCCAGATCTGGCGGCGGGTGATGATCGCGGGGCACGAGGGGCTGGAGCCCCGCACGTTCGACTGGCTCCTGCCCGATCCGGAGCCGCTGTTCGAGGAGGACATGCGCAACGGCTTCTACCGCGACCTGGCCGCCGAATTCGGCGTCGCGGCGCAGCGGGCGGAGCCGCCGCCCCTGCCGCCGCCCCCGCCCGTGCCGCAGCCCCGCGACGAGGTCGATCCCAGCCGGCCGATCCCCGAGGAGGACATTCCCTTCTAAGGCGCCCCTTCAGCCGGCCTCTCTGCGCGTTTCGGGCGGGCCGCGCTTGCAGGCGCGGCGAAGCGCGCTATGTGCCTTGCCGCATGAAGCCGCCCGTTCTCGCCCTCAAGGACGTCCGCCTCGCCGACGGACCCAAGATGCTGTTTGACGGCGTCGACCTGGCGCTGGAGCCGCGCAGCCGCGCCGCCCTCGTGGGCCGCAACGGCGCGGGCAAGTCGACCCTGATGAAGATCCTGGCCGGCATGGCCGAGGCCGATGCGGGCGAACGCACCATCCCGCCGGGCACGCAGGTGGCCTATGTCCCACAGGAGCCGTCGATCGCGGGCCCGACCCTGCTCGACCACGCCACCGCCGGCGGCGCCCCGGCCCACGCCGCGGCCGCCGCCCTGGAGAGCTTCGGCCTCGATCCGGCGAAGCCGAGCCAGGGGCTTTCCGGCGGCGAGACCCGGCGCGCCGCCCTGGCCCGCGCCCTGGCCGAGGACCCCGACGTCCTGCTGCTGGACGAGCCGACCAACCACCTGGACATCCTGGCCATCGAGACCCTGGAGGCGGCCGTCGCCGCCAGCCGCGCCAGCGTGCTGATCGTCAGCCACGATCGCGCCTTCCTCGAGCGGGTGACGCAGCGCTGCTACTGGCTGGAGGGGCGCAAGGTGCGCCGGCTGGACAAGGGCTTCGCCGCCTTCGACGAATGGGTCGAGCGCATCCGCGGCGCCGAGGCCGAGGAGGCGAGGCGCCTCGACAAGGCCATCGAGCGCGAGCAGCACTGGATGGCCCGCGGCGTGACCGCTCGCCGGGCCCGCAACGAAGGCCGCCGTCGGCGCCTGATCGAGATGCGCCAGACCAAGGCCGAGCGCCTGCGCGACCAGAAGGGCGCGCTGAGCATGGGCCTCGCCTCCTCCGGCCTGTCGGGCCAGCGGGTGGCCGAGGTCAAGCGGCTGTCGAAGAGCTTCGGCGACCGGGTGATCCTGAAGGACTTCTCCACCCGCATCCTGCGCGGCGACCGGATCGCCATCGTGGGCCCCAACGGGGCCGGCAAGACGACGCTGGTCAAGCTGCTGCTGGACGAGATCCCGGCCGACGCCGGAGAGGTCGTTCTCGGGACCAATCTGGAGATCGCCTATATCGATCAGGCCCGCGCCGACCTGAAGCCCGACATGCTGCTGAAGGACGTCCTGGCCCCGCAGGGCGGCGACCAGGTGCTGGTCCGCGGCTCGCCCAAGCACGTGGCCGCCTACGCCAAGGAGTTCCTGTTCACCGACGCCCAGGTGCGCCAGCCGGTGCGTAGCCTGTCGGGCGGGGAGCGCAACCGGCTGCTGCTGGCCCGCGCCCTGGCCAGCCCGGCCAACCTGCTGGTGCTCGACGAGCCCACCAACGACCTCGACATGGACACGCTCGACCTGCTCGAGGACCTGCTGGCCGACTTCGAAGGGACGCTGATCCTGGTCAGCCACGACCGCGACTTCGTCGACCGCCTGGCCACCTCGACCATCGGGCTGAACGGCCGGGGCCAGGTGGTGGAGACCCCGGGCGGCTGGCAGGACTTCATGAGCCAGAATCCCGGCTTCTTCGGACCGGCGCCGGCCCGGGCGATCCAGAAGCCGGCCGCCGCGCCGGCCCCGGCCGCCGCGCCGAAGGCGGCGGCCAAGCTCTCCTACAAGGAGCAGCGGCGGCTGGAGGAGCTGAACGGCCTCATCGCCGACCTGCCCGAGAAGATCGCGGTCCTGGAGCGCCAGCTGGCCGATCCGGAACTCTACGGCCGAGACCCCGCGGCCTTCGACCGCTACGGCCAGGCCCTGGAGACGGCGCGGGCGCGGCTGGAGGCGGCCGAGACCGAGTGGCTGGAGCTGGAATCCCGCCGCGAGGCGCTGGAAGCCGGGCGCTAAGCCGCCGGCCGCAAAGCTGTGGATAAGCCTTACGTCTTGAACGAACTGGGAAATTTCCGCTTCGCCCCCAGGTTCTCCACCGGATACGCACCAGCGGAACCGCATTCTCCCACACCGGGACGAAGTCGGGCGCTTGCTTCATAGAGGGTCCGGGCGCAACGTCAAGGGGCCGAGAGGGACCGCGGCCCTGGCGAAACGGGAAACCGGAGCGCCGACGGAGCGGGAGGTTCTCAGGAGACGGCGACGGGGCGACCCGGAACCGACGCTTCGAGGACAACGGCGCGACGGAAACCTGCGGGGAAGCCCGCCTTCGAAGTCGCAACGACCTTTCCGGCGCAGATCCTCGCGGATCTGGAACGAGGGCGACGCAGCGGGCGACCGCTGCGCCGCCCTCTTGCCATGGGCGAGGTCCTGCGGCGGCTTAACCATTTGGCGCCATCCACGCCTCATTGTGGAGCGGTCTGGGGGAGCCGAACCGATCATGCTTCACGCGCCCGGCGCGCGGCGCCATGCCGGCCTGACCGCCGCCCTGAGCCTGGCCTTCGCCGCCAGCGCCCTCTTCAGCGTCCTGCTGACTCGCGACGAAAACAGCGTCGCGGCGCTCTGGCTCGCCAACGGCGTGCTGGCCGCCGCCCTCATCGTCCTGCCGGCGCGCTGGGCGATGGCGGCCCTCGCGGCCTGCGCCGCCCTCAGCCTCGCCATCAATATCGGCACCGGCGCGCCGCTGCGCCTGGCGCCCGTCTTCACGACCCTCAACATGCTGGAGGCCAGCCTGGCCGCCTGGCTGATCGGGCGCGCCATGGGACGGCGCCCTCGGATCAGCGACCTCAAGCAGCTGCTGCAGATCCTGGGCCTGGCCATCGTTCCGGCGGGGCTCGTCACCGCCCTGCTCGCCGGGGGCGCGGTGTGGGCGGCCGGCGGGTTCTTCGTCCAGACGGTCTGGGCCTGGGCCCTGGCGCACATACTGGGCATGGCCGTCACCCTGCCGGCGGCTTTGCTGCTGGCGCACGGCCGCAACTGTCCCGACTTCCGCCGCAGCCGCGGCGAGCAGGCGATCCTCTATGGCGGCGTGGTGGCGCTGAGCATCTGCGCCTATCTGCCCTCTACCTTTCCGACGCCGATCCTGCTGACGCCGCTGCTCGTCATCGCCGCCTTCCGCCTGGGCCCGCGGGGCGCGGCGCTCTCGGCGCTGTTGATGTCGGTGGTCTGCACCGTCGTGGTCACCAAGGGCCCGGTCGCCAAGATCGCGACCCTGTGGAGCCCGGTGGAGCGGATTCACAATCTGCAGCTGGTCATCGCCCTCGGCTTCCTGACCAGCCTGTCAGTGGCGCTCATCCTGGCCGAGCTGGCGCGCTGGCGGCGCCTGCGGGCCATGCGCACGCGCGCGGCCCGCCGCGCCCTGGCGCGGGCCCTGGCGGCCGGCGCGGCCAAGGGCGAATTCCTGGCGACGATGAGCCACGAGATCCGCACGCCGATGAACAGCATACTGGGCTTCACCCAGACGCTGATGCGCCGCGACGACCTGCCGGACGAGGCGCTCCGCCAGCTGCATCTGATCGACCGGGCCGGCGCCTCCCTGCTCGCCCTCGTCAACGACATCCTCGACTTCTCCAAGCTCGAAGCCGGCGAGGTGGAACTGGCCCTGCGCCCGCACCGGCCGGCGCAGATCGCCGAGGACACCCTCGGCATCATCGCGCCCGCCGCGGCCGAGAAGGGGCTGGAGCTCGGACTGGAGGTCACCGGGCCGGCCGAAGCCGTCGCCCGCGTGGACGAGTTCCGGCTGCGCCAGATCCTGATGAACCTGCTCAGCAACGCCGTGAAGTTCACCGAGGCCGGGCGCGTGGTCCTGGCCCTGTCGGTGCGCGACCAGGGCGACGGGCTGCTGCTGCGCTTCGAGGTGCGCGACACCGGCGTCGGCATCCCGCGCGAGCGGATGCATCGCCTGTTCCGGCGCTTCTCGCAGGTCGACTCCTCGGTCAGCCGCGCCTATGGCGGCACCGGTCTGGGCCTGGCCATCTGCAAGGGCCTGGTGGAGGCCATGGGCGGCCTTATCGGGGTGAAGAGCGCACCGGGCTCAGGCTCGGTCTTCTGGTTCGAGATCAGCGCCGACGCCGCCGACGCCGAGGCGGAGACCGCCCCCCGCGCCGAGACCCGCGACCTGGCGGGCCTGCGCGTCCTGCTGGTCGACGATCACCCGATGAACCGCGACCTGGGCGGCACGGTGCTGGGCCTGCTGGGCTGCGAGGTCGCCGTCGCCGTCGATGGGGCCGAGGCCGTGGAGATGGCCGGCGCGCTCGCCTTCGACGCCATTCTCATGGACGTGCACATGCCGGTGATGAACGGGCTGGAGGCGACCGCCGCGATCCGCGCCCTGCCCGCGGGCGCCGGGGCCACGCCGATCATCGCCATGAGCGCCGACGTGATGCCGGAAATGGTGGAGCGCTGCCGTCGCGCCGGGATGAACGACGCCGTCGGCAAGCCGATCCAGATCGAGGCCCTGCACGGCGTCCTGGCCCGCTGGGCCGGGCGGGACGGCCGCGGCGACCGGCCGCCGGCCGAGGCCGCCGCCTGAACCGGGCCTGACGCCGCGCCGGAGGCGGCGGGTCGGATTTCCCGATGATCGGCCCTCCCCTTCGCGGCAAAACCCTCTAGTTTGACGCGGTTCCTTTGGGGGGTTCGTCGATGAAGATCCTGCGCCATCTCGCCATCGCCCTGGCCGTCCTGGCCAGCGCCTGCTCGCCCCGCGAGGAGGCGGCCGATCCCGCGGCCGGCGCCGAGGGCCTGACCACCATCCGCTTCGCCACCGACTGGCGCGCCCAGGCCGAGCACGGCGGCTTCTACCAGGCGCTGGCCGCCGGCGAATACGAGAAGCGCGGCCTGAAGGTGGAGATCGTCCAGGGCGGTCCCGGCGTGAACGTGCCCCAGCTGCTGGCCTCCGGCGCGGTGGACATGGGCATGGGCTCCAACAGCTTCATCGTGCTGAACCTGGCCCAGGAGAAGGTTCCGGTCACCGCCGTGGCCGCCTTCATGCAGAAGGATCCGCAGGTGCTGATCGCCCATCCCGACCAGGGGATCGAGACCATCGCCGACCTGAAGGGCCACCCGATCCTGCTGTCGGACGCCTCGGTCACCGCCTTCTGGGTCTGGCTGAAGGCCAAGTACGGCTTCACCGACGACCAGGTGCGCAAGTACACCTTCAACGCCGCGCCCTTCCTGGCCGACAAGCAGGTGGCCCAGCAGGGCTATGTGACTTCGGAACCCTACACGATCGAGAAGGAGGCGGGCTTCGCGCCCAAGGTCTTCCTGCTCGCCGACTACGGCTATCCCGGCTACGCCACCATGGTGCTGGCGCGCGACGCCCTGATCACCGAGAATCCGGAGGCCGTGCGCGCCTTCATCGAGGCGACCGCGGCCGGCTGGCGCGCCTATCTGCACGGCGATCCGGCGCCCGCCGACGCCCTGATCAAGGCCGACAATCCGGAGATGACGCAGGACGTGCTCGACCAGGCGCGGGAGAAGCTGAAGGCCTACGGCATCGTCGAAGGCGCCCATCCCGACCAGCTCGGCCTGATGACGGACGCGCGCTGGACCGAGTTCTACCAGATGGCCCGCGACCAGGGCGTCTATCCGGCCGACCTCGACTATCGCAGCGCCTACACGCTGGACTTCGTCCAGCCGGCCCAGCCCTAAGGGACGCGCGCCGGCCGATGGACGCCGCGCCGATCGCCGCCCTGGAGGCCGTCGAGGTGGACTATGCCGGGCGCGGCCGCGCGCTCGGCCCCTTCAGCCTCGCCCTCGCCGCCGGCGAGAGCACCGCCCTGGTCGGCCCGGCCGGCTGCGGCAAGTCGACGGCGCTGCGCCAGCGCGCCGGACTGGAGCCGCCGACCCGCGGCGCCGTCCGCCGGACGCCCCGCCGCGGCGAGACGGCGGTGGGCTTCCAGTCGCCCACCCTCGCCCCGTGGCTGAGCGCACGGGCCAATGTCGCCCTGCCGCTGGAGCTGGCCGGAGTCCCGCGGCGCGAGGCCCGCGCCCGGGCGGAGGCGGCGCTCGCCCGCGTCGGCCTGGACGGCGCGGGGCGCGCCCGGCCCGCCCAGCTGTCCGGCGGCATGGCCATGCGCGTCTCGCTGGCCCGCGCCCTGGTGACCGAACCGCGGCTGCTGCTGCTCGACGAACCCTTCGCCGCCCTCGACGAGATCACCCGCCGGGCCCTCGCCGACGACGTGCTGAGGCTGTGGGACGATCAGAAGCCGGCCATCGTCTTCGTCACCCACAGCGTCGAGGAGGCCGTCTACATGGCCCGCCGCGTGGTGGTGATGCGCGC
>CAYQPL010000148.1:0-1133 GCA_964419395.1 uncultured Phenylobacterium sp.
CGTGGCTCATATTGGCGAGGACGTCGCTCGTGGCCCGGTCGGCGGCCTCCGCCGCCTCGCGGGCGGCCGCCATCTGCGCCTCCGCGGCCAGGCGTTCGGTGACGTCGCGGGCGACGCCGAAGACGAACTCGCCCACCCGTCGCGCCCGCCATTCCAGGCTTCGATAGGTTCCGTCCGCGTGACGGTAGCGATTGATGAAGCCGTCGATCTCCCCGTCGGGTCCGATGCCGATCATTCGGCCTCGGCTGGGGTCGATGTCCTCGGGGTGGATGAAGTCGAGCATCCGCGCGCCCTCGAGCGCCTCGATCCGATGGCCGAGAGTCCGGGTCCAGGCCTCGTTCACCCGCACGAAGCGGAACTGCGCGTCGCGGATGCAGAGCATGTCCAGCGAGACGTCGAAGAAGGCCGCGAGATCGGGGCAGGTCTGCGCGACGGCAGGCGAGGTCATGCGAGGCTCCGGATCGACGGGCGACTGTGGCGTCGCCTAAGGTACCGCTCGGTTAACGGCGAAGGGCCGGAGCGAAAAGGAACGAGGCATGGCGCGGCGGCCCAACTTCATCGTCATCCTGGCCGACGACCTGGGCTATGGCGACATCGGCTGCGACGGCGGGACCCTGATCCGCACGCCCGAGCTCGACCGGATGGCCGCCGAGGGCGTGCGCCTGACCGACTTCTACGCCTCGGCCAATGTCTGCACCCCGTCGCGGGCGGGATTGCTGACCGGCGGCTACGCCATCCGCCACGGCCTGGCGCGCGAGGTGATCCAGCCCGCCGACACCAACGGCCTGCCGCCGGAGACGCCGACCCTGCCCGCCCTCCTGAAGCCCGACTACGCCACCGCCCTGATCGGCAAGTGGCACCTGGGCCATGTGGCGCCCCACTGGCCGCCGCAGCGGTTCGGCTTCGACCGCTTCATGGGCCTGCCCTACAGCCACGACATGCGCCCCCTCGTCCTCTACGACGGGGACGGCGAGGCGCCGATGAGCGAGTCCAAGGCCGACTTCGCCAAGCTGACCCAGCACTTCTTCGAGGAGACCACCGCCTTCGTCGAGGCGCACCGCGACGAACCCTTCTTCGTCCTGCTGGCGCTGACCGCCCCGCACGTGCCGCTGCGCCCCAACCCGGACGATCCG
>CAYQPL010000148.1:1143-8193 GCA_964419395.1 uncultured Phenylobacterium sp.
GGCCGGCGACTATGGCGAGGTGGTCGAGGAGGTCGACGCCAATGTCGGGCGCCTGCTGCGCCGGCTCGAAGCCCTGGGCCTCGCCGAGGACACGGTGGTGATCTTCACCTCCGACAACGGCCCCTGGTTCGAGGGCTCCTCCGGCCCGTTCCGCGACCGCAAGGGCGGCGCGGCCTGGGAGGGCGGCTATCGCGTCCCCTTCATGGCCTGGCGCCCGGGAACGATCCCGGCCGGCCAGGTCTCCGACGGGCTCGCCTCCAATCTCGACCTGCTGCCCACCCTCCTGGCCATGGCCGGACGGACGCCGCCCGCCGAGGGGATCGACGGGGCCGACATCTCCGGGGTCCTGATGCGGGGCGAGCCCTCGCCGCACGACCAGATCGTCCTGTTCGACAATCTCCACGTCGCCGCCGTCCGCACGCCGCGATGGAAGTATGTGGTGCGCTCCTACTACCGCACGATGGACATTCCCCTGGACCAGCACCGCTACCCGCTGCTCTTCGATCTGACCGTCGATCCGGGCGAGACGTACTCCCTGCTGGCCGCCCATCCCGAGGTCGGCGAGGACATGGCCCGCCGGGTCGCCGAGGCCCGCGCGAAGTACGCCCCCTTCGCACAGGCGCGGCCGCCCGCCCCGGCGCCCGACAGCGCCAAGACCTGGACGGATTAGGTTTCGGAGGGTCTCGCCCGCCTTGGAGGCGTCGGCGCACATCGCGCAGGCGCCGCCGCCCGGCGAGGGCGGAATGGTCAAGAAGGGCGTCGCCGCCGGGCAAGAACAGGCCGCCGATCGGGGGCAGTCTGCCGCCGGGACGGAGGAAGACAGGTGGGGCGCATGGGGCGAGGTCACGCATTTCTGGCGGCCGCGGCGGCGGTCGTGCTCGGGCTCTCGGCCGGGGGTCCGGCGGGCGCTCAGGACGCCCAGGGCGCGACCGTCCTGCGCATCTCCGAGACCGAACTCTACGACCGGATCTACGCCTCCTGGCTCGGCCAGCTGGTCGGCAACATCTACGGCCTGCCGCACGAGAACGTCCATATCGACGAGCCCGGCCCCGCCGACTTCCCCTATGGCTATGATCGGCTGGAGATTCCCTACTACCAGTCGCACTTCGGCGCGACGAAGATGACAGGGGTGATGGACGCCTTCGGCGGCGCCTTCTCCGACGACGACACCGACATCGAGTATGTCTATCTGGAGCTGATGGAAGAGGTCGGTCTGGAACCGACTTATGACGATGTCCGCGCCGCCTGGATGGCCCATGTGGACGACTGGGTCTGGATCGCCAACCGTCAGGCGCTGGCCCTGATGCACATGGGCTACGTCCCGCCCTATACCGGCGCCCGCGAGCTGAACCCCGAGTGGTTCCAGATCGATCCCCAGCTGGTCAACGAGATCTGGGCGATCACCGCGCCCGGCATGGTGGGCTACGCTGCGGACAAGTCTCTATGGGCGGCGCGGATCAGCGCCGACGCCGAAGGGACCGAGCCGACCATCGCCTATGGCGCCATGTTCGCCGCCGCCTTCTACGAACCCGATGTCGAGCGCCTAGTGGACATCGGGGCCGCGGCCCTGCCGGAGGGGTCGATGTTCCGCGAGGCCATCGCCTTCGCCAAGGCGCTCAGGGCGCGCCATCCGGACGACTGGCGCGCCGCCCGCGCCGAGGTGGCGCGCGTCTACTACCAGGAGGCCGACCGGCGCTCGATCTGGGACGCCAACCTCAACGGCGCCTGCGCCATCCTGGCCCTGCTCTATGGCGAGGGCGACTTCCAGAGGACCCTCGATCTCGCCTCGGCCATGGGCTTCGACGCGGACAACCAGGCCGCCACCGTGGCCGGCCTGCTCGGCGTCGCGCAGGGGACCAAGGCCATACCGCACGACCTGCTCTATCCGGTGGCGGGCTGGTCCCTGCCGTTCAACGACCGCTATCTGAACCGCTCCCGCCGCGACATGCCCAGCGCCTCGATCCGCGACCTGGCCGCCCGGACCGCGGCGCTGGCCGCCGCCAACATCCTGGCCCAGGGCGGACGGCGGATCGAGGCCGGCGGCGACGTGATCTACGAGGCCAATCCGCAGGCGCGCTTCACGGCCCCCCTGGAACTTGCCGCCCTGCCGATCCAGACCCTGGTCCTCGGCGCAGCCGTGGACACGCCGCTGCACGCCGGCGGCGCGGCGGCGGTCTGGTCCGCCTCCGGCCTGCCGCCCGGCCTCATCCTGACCGCCGACGGCCGTCTCCGCGGCGTCCCGAGCGCCGCCGGCCGCCATCAGGCGACGATCACCGCCACCCGCGACGGCCGCCCCCTGTCACGCCCGCTCGAATTCGTGGTCGAGAGCCGCAACCTCGCTCCCGACGCGGCAGAGGTGCTGGGCCCCGCGACGCCCCAGGCCCTGGCCGCCCTGCGCGATGGCGTGGCCTATGGCGGGGCGAGCGTCGAGAGCCCTAAGGCCGCCACCCGGCTGGAGGTCTTCGGCTACCGCTGGGCCGCGCCGCAGACCATCGGCGCCCTCGCCCTGACCTTCGGGCGGATGGGGGAGTACGGGGGCTGGACGACCTCGCTCAGCGTCGAGCATCTGGACGACGCGGGGACCTGGGTCGCCACGCCGGGCGTGCGCATGACGCCCGAGCCGGTGCTGCAGAACGACAAGCACCTGCGCCCCCACTATGCCCACTACCGCATCGACTTCCCGGCCGTTCGTACGACCGCCATCCGGGTGAAGGGGCTGAACGGGGGCGAGGGCGAGCAGCGCTATGTCAGCCTGAGCGAGCTGGCGGTCTTCCCATAACGCGCCGCTTGGGAGCCGGGGGGACGGGCTCTCGAGTGGCCCAGGTCCGGCTAGTCGGCGTCCATCTTGAGCGCGGCGATGAAGGCTTCCTGCGGGATCTCGACCTTGCCGAACTGGCGCATGCGCTTCTTGCCCTCCTTCTGCTTGTCGAGGAGCTTGCGCTTGCGGCTGGCGTCGCCGCCGTAGCACTTGGCCGTCACGTCCTTGCGCAGGGCGCGGATCGTCTCGCGGGCGATGATCCGGCCGCCGATGGCCGCCTGGATCGGGATCTGGAACATGTGCTGCGGGATGAGGTCCTTCATCCGCTCCACCATGGCCCGGCCGCGCATCTCGGCCCGGGTGCGGTGGACTAGCATGGAAAGCGCGTCCACCGGTTCGGAATTGACCAGGATCGACATCTTCACCAGGTCGCCGGTGCGGTACTCCTCGATCTGGTAGTCGAAGGAGGCGTAACCCTTCGAGATCGACTTCAGCCGGTCGTAGAAGTCGAAGACCACCTCGTTCAGCGGCAGGTCGTAGACGACCATGGCCCGCTGGCCGACGTACGACAGCTCCCGCTGTTCGCCGCGGCGGTCCTGGCACAGCTTGATGATCGAGCCCAGGTGCTCGTCCGGCGTCAGGATGGTGGCCTTGATCCAGGGCTCGGCGATGGACTCGATCCGCACCGGGTCGGGAAGGTCGGCCGGATTGTGCAGCTCGATCTCTTCCCCGCTGGTCAGGGTCACGCGGTAGACGACGCTGGGCGCCGTGGCGATCAGGTCGAGGTCGAATTCGCGGGAGAGCCGCTCCTGGATGATCTCCAGGTGGAGCAGGCCTAGGAATCCGCAGCGGAAGCCGAAGCCTAGGGCCGCGCTGGTCTCCATCTCGAAGGAGAAGCTGGCGTCGTTGAGGCGCAGCTTGCCCATGGCCGCCCGCAGGTCCTCGAAGTCGGCGGCGTCGACCGGGAAGAGGCCGCAGAAGACCACCGGCTGGGCCTCGCGGAAGCCGGACAGGGCCTTGGCGGTGGGCCGCTTCTCCTCGGTGATGGTGTCGCCGACGGCGGCGTCGGCCACCTCCTTGATCGAGGCGGTGATGAAGCCGATCTCGCCGGGGCCGAGCTCGTCGACCTCGGTCTGCTTGGGCCGGAAGACGCCGATGCGGTCGACGCCATAGGTGGCGCCGGTCTGCATCATCTTGACCTTCTGGCCGGCCTTCATGACCCCGTCGATGACGCGCACCAGCACGATGACGCCCAGATAGGCGTCGTACCAGGCGTCGACGAGCAGGGCCTTCAGCGGCGCGTCCGGATCGCCCTTGGGCGCCGGCAGGCGGTGGACGATGGCCTCCAGCAGGTCGGCGATCCCCTCGCCGGTCTTGGCCGAGCAGAGGATGGCGTCGCTGGCGTCGAGGCCGATCACGTCCTCGATCTGTTCGCGCACCCGGTCGGGTTCGGACGCCGGCAGGTCGATCTTGTTGAGGACCGGGACGATCTCGTGATCGTTGTCGATGGCCTGATAGACGTTGGCCAGGGTCTGGGCCTCCACCCCCTGGCTGGAGTCCACCACCAGGATCGAACCCTCGCAGGCGGCCAGCGAGCGGCTGACCTCATAGGCGAAGTCCACGTGGCCGGGGGTGTCCATCAGGTTCAGGACGTAGGTCTCGCCGTCGCGGGCCTTGTAGTGCAGGCGCACCGTCTGGGCCTTGATGGTGATGCCGCGTTCGCGCTCGATCTCCATGGAGTCGAGCACCTGCTCCTTCATCTCGCGCTGGGTCAGCGCGCCGGTCTCCTGGATCAGGCGGTCGGACAGGGTCGACTTGCCGTGGTCGATGTGGGCCACGATGGAGAAGTTGCGGATGCGCGAGAGCGGGGTCGTCATGCGAGGGCCTCTATCACATCCCTGCGAATGCGCGAGGGGCGTGATCGCCTCAGCCGCGCAGGCCCCGGCGAGACTGCGCCCACGGCGGCGAAGGCGGCCGCCGCGACGACCTGCCGAAGAGCGCTCGCGCCAATACACGTCCAGGCTGCGGCATTTCGACATTGGGCGGCCAGATCGCCGATCCGTTAAGCATTGGATAGAGGCCGGCAGGCTAGGCCATGGGGACTGGAACGAGGGGTCCCGGGGTCATGTACGCCGTCATCACCTGTCTGCGCGACGATCACGACCTGAGGTTGGTCTTGCTGGCGGCCGCGATCTGCGTGGTGTCGATCTTCACCGCCTTCGGCGCCCATCGGCGGGCCGCCGAGGCGGAGCGCGGCCCCGTCTGGCGGCTGGCGCCGGGCCTGGTGGCGGGCATGGGCGTCTGGGCGACCCACTTCCTGGCCATGCTGGCCTATCAGCCGATGATGGAGATCGGCTACGACGTGGGCCTCACCCTCGCCTCGCTGGGCCTGTCCCTGGTGGGGATGGCGGCGGCCTTTCTCGTGGTCGGCCCGCGCGGCGCCCCGGTCCGGGCGCTCGCCGGCGGCCTGATCGCCGGGGGCGCGATCGCCGTCATGCACTTCGTCGGCATCTCGGCCGTGCGGCTGCACGCCCATATCGACTGGAACGCCGCGCTGGTCGTCGCCGCCTGCGTCATTTCGGCGGCCGGCGCCGCCCTGGCCTTTCTGGCCGATTCCGGCCGCGGCCGCCGCTGGCGGCTCGGCCCCCTCCTGATGGTCGCGGCCATCTGCGGTCTGCACTTCACCGCCATGGGGGCGGTGGTCCTGCGGCCCGATGCGGGCCGCGACCTGCCGGCCGACATCATCGACCGCAGCGCCCTGGCCGCCGCCACCGCCGCCTCGGCCATCTTCATCCTGGCCGCCGCCCTCGCCCTGCAGGTGATCGAGCGCCTGGCCCAGCGGGCCGCCCTGAACTCCCTGAGCGGCGCCCTCGACAGCGCGCCCTCCGCCCTCGCCTTCTTCGATGCGAACCAGAGGCTGGCCTTCTGGAACGCGCCCTACGCCCAGCTGATGGGCCCCTACGAGATCGAGCTCCGTCGGGGCCTGGAAATGGCCGAGCTGGGCCGCGCCCTGGCGCACACCGAGGCCCTGGCCACCTGGGCGGGCGGCGCCCCGCTGACGCCCGAGACGCTGCGGCGGATGCGCGAGCGCGGGACCTTCGTGAACTCGGCCGGCCGCGCCTTCCGCATGGACCTCGGCTCCCCCCCGGGCGGCGGGATGGTGGTGGTGATCCACGACGTGACCGCCCAGCAGCAGGCGGCCGAGGCCCTGGTCCGCGCCCGCGACGCGGCCGAGGCGGCCAGCCGCGCCAAGAGCGAGTTCCTGGCCAATATGAGCCACGAGGTGCGCACCCCGCTCATCGCCGTGCTGGGCATGGCCCAGATCATGGCCCGGCACCCCCTGGACGAGGATCAGAAGGAGCGCCTGTCGGTCATCCGGGAGTCGGGCGCGACCCTTCTGACCCTGCTGGACGACGTCCTGGACATCTCCAAGATCGAGGCGGGCGGCCTCGGGCTCGACATCCGCGACTTCGACCTCTGCGCCCGCCTGGGATCGGCCTGCGCCCCCTTCGCCCTCGAGGCGGAGGCCAAGGGCCTGGGATTCGACCTTCATGTGGACCCCGGCCTGGACGGCGCCTGGCGCGGGGACGGCGCGCGCATCGCCCAGGTCGTCTCGAACCTCGTCTCCAACGCCGTGAAGTTCACCGATGCGGGCCAGGTCACCGTCTCCGCAGCGCCGGCGGAGGGCGGCGTCCGCATCACCGTGCGCGACACCGGCATCGGCATGGACGAACACAAGCTGGCCCATCTCTACGAAGCCTTCGCCCAGGGCGACGGCTCCAGCACGCGCCGGTTCGGCGGGGCCGGCCTTGGTCTGGCCATGGCCCGGCGGCTCTCCGACCTGATGGGCGCGACCCTGTCGGCGCGCAGCCGGCCGGCGGAGGGCTCCGTCTTCATCCTCGACCTGCCGCTGGCGCGCGCGCCCGAAGCCGCCCCGGCGGCCGCGGGCGGGAGCGCCGCCGAGGACGAGGGGCGGCCGATGCGGATCCTCGCCGCCGAGGACAACGCCACCAACCGTCGGGTGCTGAGCGCCCTGATGGAGCCGCTGGGCGTCGAACTCACGCTCGCGGCCGACGGCGCGGAGGCGGTGGAGGCCTTTTCCGCCGGCGCCTTCGATCTGGTGCTGATGGACATCCAGATGCCGCGCCTGAGCGGCGTGGAGGCGACCCGCGCGATCCGCGAGATCGAACTCCGCAGCGCCGCGCCGCGGACCCCCATCGTCGCCGTGACCGCCAACGTCATGAGCCATCAGATCGAGGAATATCTCGCCGCCGGCATGGACGCGGTCGTGC
>CAYQPL010000149.1:0-6947 GCA_964419395.1 uncultured Phenylobacterium sp.
GTGACCCCCATTCCGCACAATGGCTGCCGTCCGCCCACGCGCCGGCGCGTCTAAAGGACTGGTTTTCGCACTTCCTGCGCCGGCCCGCGTTCCGCGGCCGGCGATCCTGCGTTTCTAGGGACACCCATACGTGATCGAAAGAAACTGGAACGAGCTCATCCGTCCCGAGAAGCCGCTGATCGAGACCGGTTCCGACGCCAGCCGCAAGGCCCGCATCGTCGCCGAACCTCTCGAGCGCGGTTTCGGCGTGACCCTGGGCAACAGCCTGCGTCGCGTGCTCCTGTCCTCTCTGCAAGGCGCGGCCGTGACCGCGGTGCAGATCGACGGCGTGGTGCACGAATTCTCCTCGCTCGAAGGCGTCCGTGAGGACGTCGTCGACATCGTGCTCAACATCAAGCAGCTGGCCGTGCGCATGCACGCCGAAGGCCCCAAGCGCATGACCCTGCGCGCCACGGGTCCGGGCGTGGTCACCGCCGGCCAGATCGAGACCCCCTCGGACATCGAGATCCTGAATCCCGACCACGTGCTCTGCACGCTGGACGACGGCGCCAATGTGCGCATGGAGTTCACGGTCCAGACCGGCAAGGGCTATGTCCCGGCCGAGATGAACCGGCCCGAGGACGCCCCCATCGGCCTGATCGCCGTCGACGCCCTCTATTCGCCGGTCAAGCGCGTCGCCTACCGCGTCGAGCCCACCCGCCAGGGCCAGAGCCTCGACTACGACAAGCTGATCATGGAAGTGGAGACCAACGGCGCGGTCAGCCCCGTTGACGCCGTGGCCTACGCCGCGCGCATCCTCCAGGACCAGCTGCAGATCTTCATCACCTTCGAAGAGCCGAAGAAGAAGGTCGAGGGCGAGGCCAAGCCGGAGCTGCCGTTCAACCCGGCGCTGCTGAAGAAGGTCGACGAGCTCGAGCTGTCGGTCCGTTCGGCCAACTGCCTGAAGAACGACAACATCGTCTACATCGGCGACCTGATCCAGAAGACGGAGGCGGAGATGCTCCGCACCCCGAACTTCGGTCGCAAGTCGCTGAACGAGATCAAGGAAGTTCTCGCCGGCATGGGGCTGCACCTGGGCATGGACGTGCCCAACTGGCCGCCCGAGAACATCGAAGACCTCGCCAAGAAGTTCGAAGACCAGATGTAATCCGCTTCCGCGCTGACTCCGGGCCGCTTCGGCGGTCAGGGCCCGACGAAGCCGCACCAGCGGCGGAGGGCCCCGGCGCTTCGTGATGACCCAGGCGGGAGCAGGCTGGGATTGATCAGACGAGGCGTCGCCGCGCAAAAGCGGGGCCGCCAGGCGGGCCGGTGAGCCCAGGAGACAGAGATATGCGCCACGGTTACGCACACCGCAAACTGGGCCGCACCAGCGCCCACCGCACCGCCATGTTCGCCAACATGGCCGCGAGTCTGATCAAGCACGAGCAGATCGTGACCACCCTGCCGAAGGCCAAGGAACTGCGGCCCTTCGTCGAGAAGCTGGTGACGCTGGCCAAGCGCGGCGACCTGCACGCCCGCCGCATCGCCATCAGCCGCGTCCGCGACGTCGAGCAGGTGGGCAAGCTGTTCTCCACCATCGGCCCGCGCTACAGCGCCCGCAACGGCGGCTACATCCGCGTGCTCAAGGCCGGCTACCGCTACGGCGACAACGCCCCGATGGCCGTGATCGAGTTCGTCGACCGCGACCCGTCCGAAAAGGGCAAGGACTCCGGTCCCAAGCCGGACGTCTTCGCCGAGGCCTGAAGCCCGCACGAACGACCGAATTCAAGGCCCCGGACCGCGCGTCCGGGGCCTTTTTCGTGTCCGCCGGTGAAGCTGTCATTGGAACGGGCTAGGGGAGAACGATGCGGAAGCTCCTGACGCCGTTCGCCCTGGTTCTCGCGCTCTGCCTCGCCGCCTGCGCCGCCGTGCCGGCGCAGCCCGCCGCCGGGCCGGGCCCGCGCCTCGTCGTCCTGATCTCGATCGACGGCTTCCGGCCCGACTATCTCGACCGCGGGATCACGCCGCACCTCTCGGCCCTGGCGGCGCGGGGCGCGCGCGGCGCCCTGCGGCCGGCCTTCCCGTCCAAGACCTTCCCCAACCACTACACCCTGGTCACCGGCCTGCGGCCCGACCGCCACGGCGTCGTCGACAACACCATGATCGACCCGCAGTTGCCCGGCCGCACCTTCCGCCTGGGCGATGCGGCGGAGGTGACGGACGCCGCCTGGTGGGACGAGGCCATCCCCATCTGGGTCAGCGCCGAGCGCGCCGGCCTGCCGACCGCCACCATGTTCTGGCCCGGCTCGGAGGCGGCGATCGGCGGCGCCCGTCCGACGCACTGGATGAGGTTCGACCAGTCGATGAGCGCCGAGGCCCGCGTCGACCAGGTGCTGGGCTGGCTGGACGGGCCGCAGCCTCCCGCCTTCGTCACCCTCTATTTCGACGAGGTGGACAGCTACGGGCACTGGAACGGCCCCGGCTCGCCGGAGGTCGACGCAGCCATCGCCCGCACCGACGCGGCGGTCGGAAGGCTGGCGGCCGGGCTTGCGGCCCGGGGCCTGCTGACGGCGGCCGACCTGGTGGTGGTAGCCGACCACGGCATGGCCGCGCCCTCGCGCACGCGGGTGATCCCGCTGGAGGGGCTCGTGGAGGCGGCGGACGGCCGGGCCCTGGTGACCGGTCCCTATCTGGCCTTTCAGCCGGACCCCGCGCGCCGGGCGCAGGCCGAGGCGGCGCTGCTGCGCGATCACGAGCACATGGACTGCTGGCGCAAGGCGGACCTGCCGGCCCGGTTCGGCTACGGCCGCCATCGGCGCGTGCCGGACCTGTTCTGCCTGGCCGACATCGGTTGGGAGATCCTGCCCGAGGCGACGGCGGCGCGGCGGCCGATGGCCGGCGGCGCCCACGGCTACGATCCCGCAGATCCGGCCATGGCGGCGCTGTTTCTGGCGGCGGGCCCCCATTTCCGCGCCGGCGTCGCCCTTCCGGCCTTCGACAATGTGAATGTCTATCCGCTGCTGGCGCGCCTTCTGGACGTGACGCCGGAGCCGAACGAGGGCGACCTGGAGGCGCTGCGGGCCGCCCTCAGGCCCTGACGCTTGGGGAGCATGGCGGCGGCGCTTGACGAGTTAGTTGCGTTGTGCGTGAAATATTTCCGTTCCGATGAATGGAGTGAGCGATGAGCCGATCCGCATCCCTGACGGCCACCGTCATCTATCGCGACGCCCAGGCCGCGCTCGACTGGCTGGAGCGGGCCTTCGGCTTCGAGATCACGACCCTGCTGACCGACGCCGACGGTCAGGTCGCCCATGCGGAGATGGGCTTTCACGGGGTGAAGATCGGCGTCGCCGGCGAGTGGTTCGGCGACATGCTGGGGCCTGCGGTCATGAAGAGCCCGGCGAACCTCGACGGGCAGGGGACTCAGTTCTGCTGGATCGACCTGCCCGACGGCCTCGACATCGACGCCCATTGCGAGCAGGCCCGTGCGGCCGGCGCCCGCATCACCCAGCCGCCGGAGGAGCAGTTTTACGGCGCGCGCACCTATCGCGCCCTGGACCCGGACGGCCACGTCTGGAACTTCCGCCGCCACACGCGCGACGTGCCGGCCCACGAGATCGAGGCGGCGACGGGCCTGACCTATGCGGTCGAAGCCGCGGCGCCGGAGGCGCGCTCGCCGGTGACTCCCTATGTCTGCTACGCCGATCCCGCCGCCGCCTATGACTGGCTGGAGAGGGCGTTCGGCCTGGAGCCCCGCGTCTATGTGACCGACGGCGCCGGAGGGCTGGTCCACGCCGAGATGGCCTTCCGCGGCCAGACCATCGGCGTTTCGAAGGCCTGGTCCGACCGCCACGCCGTTCCGGGCGATGTGGCCGGCCGCAACACCCAGACCATACACCTGCAGCTGGACGAGGACATCGACGCCCACCACGCCCGCGCCGTCGCCGCGGGGGCCGAGATCGTCCGGCCGCTGGAGACCCAGGCCTATGGCGACCGCACCTATCTGGCGCTGGACCTTGAAGGCCACGTCTGGTCGTTCGGCCAGACGGTCAAGCCCATGAGCATGGCGCAGTGGGACGCCGAGCTGGGCACGGTGACCCAGCGCCGGCCGCCGACCGGCCGATGAGCGCGGCCCTCGACCGGACGCTGTCGGCCCTGGCCGATCCGCATCGCCGCCGCACCATAGAGCTCCTGCGCGAGCGGCCGCGGCCGGCGGGCGAACTGGCGCGCGAGGTAGGCCTCTCCCCGCCGGCCATGAGCCGCCACCTGAAGACCCTGCGGGAGTCGGGCCTGGTGGAGGAGAGCCATCCGCCGTTTGACGCCCGGATCCGCGTCTACGCCCTGAAGCGCGAGCCGATGGCCGACCTGATCGCCTGGCTGGAGGAGACCGAGAAGATGTGGAGCGACCAGCTCCGGGCCTTCAAGGCGCATGTGGAGCGCAAGGCGTGACCTCCCGCGTCTATGTCGCCCTGCGCGTGGCCGCCTCGCCGGAGCGCGCCTTCCAGGTCTTCACCGAAGAGATCGCCGGATGGTGGACGCCCAGCAGGCTCTTCCAGACGACGCCCCGGGCGCCGGGGCGACTGGCCTTCGAAGGCGGCGAGGGCGGGCGGCTGACCGAAACCCTGGAGAACGGAAAGGTGTTCGAAATCGGCCGCATCCTGGCCTGGGAACCGCCCCGCCGGCTGCTCTTCTCCTGGCGTCAGGCGAGCTTCCCACCCGATCTGTCGACCGAGGTCGAGGTGCGCTTCGAGGATGTGGGGGAGGAGACGCGGGTGAGCGTCGAGCACCGCGGCTTCGACCGCGTGCCGGCGGAAAGCGCGGCCCGGCACGGCTTCCCCGACCAGGTTCTGCTCATGCGTCTGGCCGACTGGTGGCGCGGGCACCTGCGGTCCATGGGGCGTCGGGCTTGAGCCCGATTGTCGTGCGATATCGCCTGGGCGATGATCGCCGCCGGGCGAGGGGAGCCGCGGACGTGCGTCGGTCGCATGCACGGGCCTGCGGCCGGGGAGGTGCGTCATGACTGCTGGGACAACGCCGGGCGGCCGCCGCCGGGCGGCCTTCGGGTTCATCTTCGCCACCGCCCTGATGAACGCCGTCTCCTTCGGGCTGATCATCCCGGTCCTGCCCAACCTCATCAAGCAGTTCACCGGCGGCGACACCGCCCAGGCGGCCGAGTGGAACGTGATCTTCGCGGTCACCTGGGGCGCCATGCAGTTCGTCTGCGGGCCGCTGCTGGGCCTGCTGTCCGACCGCGTCGGCCGCCGCCCGGTCCTCCTGCTCAGCGTCTTCGGCCTGGCGCTGGACTTCCTGATCATCGCCGTGGCGCCGAACCTGATCTGGCTGCTGGTCGGCCGCATCCTCAACGGCATGACGGCGGCCAGCTTCTCCACCGCCAACGCCTATGTGGCCGACGTCACCGCCCCGGAGGGCCGCGCCAAGGCCTTCGGCCTGATGGGCTCGGCCGTCTCCTTCGGCTTCATGGTCGGGCCGGCCATCGGCGGCGCGCTCGGCGACATCGACCTGCGGCTGCCCTTCTACGTCGCGGCCGGCCTTTCGCTGCTGAACGGCCTCTACGGCCTCTTCGTGCTGCCGGAGTCCCTGCCGCCGGAGAAACGCACCTCGCGCTTTGACCTGGCGCGGGCCAACCCCCTTGGATCTCTGCGCCTGCTGCGCTCCCATCCGGACCTGCTGGGCCTGGCGACCATCGGCCTGCTGTTCCAACTCGCCCACACCGTCCTGCCGGCCATCTTCGTGCTCTACACCGGCTACCGCTATGGCTGGAGCCCCTCGACCATGGGCCTGACCATGATGGCTACCGGCGTGGCCGGGGTGATCGTGCAGATGTTCCTTGTCGGCCCCGTGGTGGCGCGGATCGGGGAGCGCGGCGCCCTGCTGCTGGGCGCGGCCGGCGGGGCGGCGGGCTTCGCTTGGTACGGCTTCGCGCCGACGGGGGGCCTCTATCTCCTCGGCGTGCCCATCTTCGCTCTGGTCGGCTTCCTGATGCCGGGCCTGCAGGGGCTGATGACCCGGCGCGTCGCCCCGCACGAGCAGGGGCAACTTCAGGGCGCCAACCAGAGCCTGCAGGGCATCGCCTCCATGGTCGGCCCCGCCCTGTTCGGCCTGACCTTCGCCTGGTCGATCCGGCATGCGGCGACCCTGCAGACGCCGGGACTGGCCATCTATCTCGCCGCGGCCCTGCTGGTCGCGGCCTTCGCCCTGGGCGGCCGCGTGGCGCGCGCGCCTCTGCCGGCCCAGGCTTGACCCTTGCGCCGGCTGCTGTAGGCCGCCGTCATCTTTGCGCCCGAAACCTTCGCCAAACGGGCGTTGAACCATCTGATGGAGGCTTCATGCGCGCCGCTCGCCTGCTGATCCCGGCCCTCGTCCTGCTGGCGGCCTGTTCCGACCCGGCCAGCCGCAGCGAGGCCCAGCCGGCGCTCGCCCAGCCGACCCGCTCCCCGCCGGAGACGGCGGCGGACATGAAGACCTCCTTCGCGCCCGTGGTGAAGAAGGCCGCGCCGGCCGTCGTCAACATCTCCTCGCGCCGGGTCGTTCGCCAGCAGGCCGACCCCTTCTGGGAGATGTTCGGCCTGGGCGCCCCGCGCGACCGGGTGGAGGGCTCCCTGGGTTCGGGCGTCATCGTCCGTTCCGACGGCGTGATCGTCACCAACAACCACGTGGTGGCCGGCGGCCAGGAGATCATCGTCGCCCTGGCGGACCGGCGGGAATTCCCGGCCAAGCTGCTGCTGTCGGACGAACGGACCGACCTGGCGGTGCTGAAGATCGATACGGGCGATGAGCGCCTGCCGGTCCTGGCCATCGACGACACCTCCGACGCCGAGGTCGGCGACCTGGTCCTGGCTATCGGCAACCCCTTCGGCGTCGGCCAGACGGTGACCAACGGCATCATCTCGGCCCTGCACCGAACCGCCGATCCCAGCGGGGATGCGGCCTCCAGCTACATCCAGACC
>CAYQPL010000149.1:6957-8183 GCA_964419395.1 uncultured Phenylobacterium sp.
TCAATCCGGGCAATTCCGGCGGCGCCCTGGTCGACATGGACGGCGACCTGATCGGCATCAACAGCTTCATCGTCTCGCGCTCGGGCACGTCCTCGGGCGTCGGATTCGCCATGCCCGCGGCCATGGTTCGCCGCGTGGTGGAGACCGCCGTCGGCGGGGGCCAGCGGGTGGTGCGTCCCTGGCTGGGCGCCCGCACCCAGGCGGTCACCGCCGACATCGCCCGCAGCATCGGCATGGCCGTTCCGCGCGGGGTGCTGGTGGCCGATGTCTGGCCGAACGGCCCGGCCGCGCGGGCGGGCCTGCGCCAGGGCGACGTGATCCTGACCGTCGATGGCCAGGCCATCACCGACGTCGGCGGGCTGAACTACGCCGTCGGGACTCGTCGGCCGGGCGAGAGCCTGCGCCTGGGCGTGCGTCGCGAGAATGGCCAGGAGAGCGCCGTCACCCTGCGCGCCGAACCGCCGCCGGCCACGCCGGCCCGGGACGAGCGCACCATCACCGGCCGCAATCCGTTCAACGGCGCGACCGTGGTCAACCTGTCGCCGGCCGTGGCCGACGAGCTGGGCGTCGATCCCTTCCAGGGGCCGGGCGTGATGGTCGTCCGCGTCGGCCGCGGCTTCGCCATGAACGCCGGCCTGCGGCCCGGCGACATGGTGCGTTCGATCAACGGCCGCCAGATCGACAGCGTCCGGGACCTCGCCGCCGTGCTGGAGGCCGGTGGCGGCGCATGGCAGGTGACGATCCAGCGCAACGGCCAGCAGGTCACCGCCAACTTCCGGCTCTAGATCCTTGTTTGCGGGCGTTTTCGCCGACAACCGGTTCCCACTTGTCGGCACGCGCTTGAGCGCGCGGCGGGCGGCCGGATTTGCTATGAGTCGGCCATGGCCGATCTCTTCGAAGCCGCCGGGCTGACCCCGCACGCGCCAGCGCCCCTGGCCGACCGGCTGCGGCCGCAGAGCCTGTCCGAGGTGGTCGGGCAGGATCACCTGCTCGGACCCGAAGGGCCCATCGGCCGCATGGCCCAGGCGCACCGGCTGGCGTCCATGATCCTCTGGGGCCCGCCCGGCACGGGTAAGACGACCATCGCCCGCCTGCTGGCCTAGGCGGCGGGCTATGAGTTCCAGCAGCTCTCGGCGGTCTTTTCGGGCGTGGCGGATCTGAAGACGGCCTTCGAACAGGCCCGCGCCCGCCGCTCGGCCGGCCAGTCGACCCTGCTCTACGTCGAC
>CAYQPL010000150.1:0-8043 GCA_964419395.1 uncultured Phenylobacterium sp.
CCAGATCATGCCGCGGGCGATGACGCGGATGTCGGAGGTGGCGGCGTCGATGGCGCGCAGCTTGGCGACGCCCTCGTCCAGCGTCTTGCCGGTGCGGAAGACGGCGGCGTCGGACTGCATGGCCTTTTGCATGCTGAGGCGCAGCTCGGCCGTCGGGGTCGAGCCCGAGGCGTTGCGGAAGCGGTCCAGGCGGGCGACGGGGGCTTCGGCCTCGGCTGCGCGTTTCCCGAACATCTACTTCCGCTTGAACAGGCTGGCGAAGAGGGAGGTCTTCTGGACGGCGGGCGGGTCGCGCCGGCTGATCTGCTGGGCCAGTTCGCCCAGGCATTCGGCGATCTTCGCGCGCGGGCTGACCTCGGCGATCATCTGGCCGTTGTTCGCCGCCTGGCCGAACAGCTTCGGCTCGAAGGGAATGACCAGGGACGGCGTCAGGTCGAGGGCCTCGCCGAAGTCCTAGACCGGGATCTCCGGCCGGCCGGGCACGCCGACCTGGTTCAGCACGAGGCGGGGCGGCGCGTCGTTGGGCCGCGCGCGCCGGACGAGATCGACGAGGTTCTTCACGTTGCGCAGCGAGGCGAGGTCGGGCGTCGCCACCACGACGAGATCGTCAGAGGACAGCAGGATGCGCCGCTTCCAGGCGCTCCACACATGGGGCAGGTCGAGCACCACGAAGGGGGCGGCGCCGCGCACCTTCTGGGTCACCTCCTCATAGGCCTCGGCGCCGATGTCATAGTCCTGATCGAGCGTCGCCGGAGCGGCGAACAGGCTGAGCCGGTCGCTGCAGCGGGCCATCATGCGGTCCATCAGGACGGGGTCGAGCCGGTCCGGCTCGGCGAGGGCGTCGGCCACGCCCTGGATCGGATCCTGATTGAAGTCGAGACCGGCGGTGCCGAAGGCGAGGTCGAGATCGACCAGCACGGCGTTGGCCGCGAGGCGCTCGGTGATGGCGAAGGCGACGTTGTGGGCCAGGGTCGAGACGCCCACCCCCCCCTTGGCGCCGCAGAAGGCGATCTGGCGGCCCACAAAGGGGGCGCTGGGATCGGCGTAGAGGCCGCAGATCGAGCGCACGAACTGCAGCGGCTTGAGCGGCGGCACGAGATATTCGCTCACCCCGCGCCGCATCAGTTCGCGATAGAGGGCGATGTCGTTGGCCGCCCCGATGACCACGACCTTGGAGCCGGGATCGCAGACCTCGGCCAGCTGGTCGAGGCGGGCGAGAAGCTGGGCCGCCGGCTCGCAGCATTCGACGATCAGCAGCTGGGGCGTCGGCTGGTTCTGGAAGGCGGCCACCGCGGCGGCCAGGCCGCCGTCGCGCACCGTCACGGTCGCCCGCTCCATGCGCCGGTCCTTGGCGGCGTGCTCGACCAGGTCGCCGGTGCTGTCGCGCTCCACGAAGGCGTGGACGGTGATGCGCGGCAGGACGGAGTCGCCGAACGCCGTCTCGGCGCTGGCCATCATCTCGTGGACGGGATTGGGCGCGGCCGGAGGCGGATCGTCCGCGCTCGCCGCCTGCGGCTCCTCGCCGTGACGCGGCGGCCGCGGCGCGGCGCGCGGTAGGTCGTCGAAGGGATCGGCGGGCAACCCTGCGGCCGGGGCGGCGCGCCAGCCCTCTTCGCGCGGCGAGGCGAAGTCGTCGTCGGCGTCGAAGGCCAGGTCGAAGGGGTCGTGTCCGGTCTGCGGGCGCATGATCGTTACTGGACCGCCGTCGAGATGGCGCCGGCGGCCTGGTCGTCGCGGGCGCTCGAGGTGACGTCGCCCGCCCGGTAGCGGCCGAGCACCTCCAGACGGCGCTGGGCGTCCGGCGCCTCGGCGGCGCGCGGTCCGGCGAGGTCGGCGGGGTTGGCGATCTGCGCCGCCAGATTGGCCGTGGTGGCGCAGCCGAAGTTTTCCGACACGCGGTTGTTCCAGGTGCTGCTGAGGTTCTCCCACTGCTGGCCGCAGCGCGGGACGTCGACCTCGTAGCGGAGATAGCCGACCACCAGCGGCGCGGCGGGCGTCCCGCCGCCGTCATAGCCGACCACCTTCACCGCCGGGACGGGCACGCCCTGGCCGATCAGGAAGGCGCGGACGCTCTCGCCCATGCGGTAGACGGCCCCGCTGTCGGGACCGCCGGACGGCGCCTGGATGACCACCTCGCCGCCCTCGGCCGCGCGCCAGCCGGCGACGAGGTCGGTCAGGGCGCGGGCCTGGCCCTGGGAGACCCCCTGGGCGTGGACGGCCAGGCGCACCTCCTGGGGCAGGGCGCGGACCGGCGCCCGGAACTGGTCGAGGGCGGTGGGCGCATCGGCGACCGCGCCGTCGCGCGGCGGCGCGCTGGCGCAGGCGGACAGGCCAAGGATCAGGGCGAGGGGCGTCAGGCGGCGCAGGGTCTTCGTCATGTCGCTCACTCGATCACATAGCCGTAGGGGCCCTGATAGGCTGGCGCTCCGGGCGGCTGGGGCCGGGCCTTGTAGGCGCGGTTGAGGCGGCCGAGCAGGATGGTCTCCGGATCGGAGGCCAGGCGCAGGCCGTCGGCCGGCGTCTGCAGCCTGTCCGGCGAGGTCGGCTTGACGAGATAGGGGGTGACGATGACCACCAGCTCGGTCTCGCCCTTGAGGAAGTCGCGCGAGCGGAAGAGCGTGCCCAGCACCGGCAGGTTGGTCATGCCCGGCAGGGAGTCGATCGCCTGCTTGGTCTGTTCGCGCAGCAGGCCGGCGATCATCATCGCCCCGCCCGAGGGGAGCTCGACCATGGTCTCGGCGCGACGCACGTTGAGGCCGGGAATGACCAGGGTCGGCGCGTTCTCCCCGTTGCCGACCGAGAAGGCGCCGTCGTTGGTCAGTTCGGAGACCTCGGTGGAGATCTTCAGGGAGATCAGGCCGCCGGACAGCACCACCGGGGTGAAGCCGAGGCCGACGCCGAAGGGCTTGAACTCGATGGTGACGCGGCCGGTGTCGTCCTGCCCCACCGGCACGGGGAACTCCCCGCCCGCCAGGAACTTGGCCGCCTCGCCGGAGACGGCCGTCAGGTTCGGCTCGGCGAGGGTGCGCACGAGGCCCACGCGCTCGAAAGCCTGCAGCATGCTCTCGGCCTGGTTCAGACCGGGATCGCCCGCCGTCTCGGAGATGGTGGCGGTGTCGGAGTTTCCGCCGCTGCGCACCACGTATTTGCACAGGGCCGAGGGATTCACCGCCCAGCCGCAAGGCGCCTCCATGACCGGCTGCTGCGTCGTGTCGAGCTTGTAGCCCCCGGTCAGCCCGCCCAGCAGGCCGCCGTTCACGGCGAAGCTGGCGGCGTTGTTGAACATGTACTGCGGCTCGCCCAGCTGGTTGAGCACGGCGCTGGAGTTGAAGCCGAGCTGCTTGATGACCGAGCGCTGCACCTCGACGATGCGCACCTTCAGCATCACCTGGTCCTTGCCGGCGATGGTCAGCATGTTGAGGACCTGATCGTCGGGCTCGGCGACCGCGGCGCGGGCGATCTGCACCGCCTTGGAGGCGTCGGCCAGGCTCTGGACCTCGCCCGAGAGGATGAGGCTGTCGTTCATCGCATCGACGCGCACCCGCGCCCCGGGCAGCAGGCGGTTGATGGTCTGGGCCACGGCCCCGGTGTCCTGATCGACCCGGATGTCCAGCGACAGGATCCGCCGGCCGCTCGCATCGAAGAAGACCGCGTCGGTCTGGCCCGAGCCGACGCCCAGGACGTAGATGCGGCGCGGCGAGCGGAGCACGGCGTCGGCCACCTCGGGATTGGTCACCAGCACGTCGCGGGCGTCCACCGGCAGCTCGACGATCGCCGACTTGCCCCGGGGCAGGACGAGGGACTGGGTGGCGCCGCCGCCGGAGACGTCGACGCGGATGGTGGAGGCCTGCGGAATCCCGCCGGAGAGCACCTCGGCGCGGGCCAGGGCCGGCGCGGCGAGCAGCGCCAGGCAGGCGGCGGCGACGGACAGGAGGACCTTCATCGCACCGTCTCCTCGGTCACTTCGCCATTGCGATAGATGCGGACGCTCTGGGGCGCGCTGACGCCGCCGCGGCCCACCGGGCCGCCGAGATCGGCGTAGGAGCGCAGGGCCAGGATCATCTCGCCCCGCGCCTTGCCGAGCGCCAGCAGCTCGGCGTCGCCGGCCGGCGCCTCCAGGGTCGCCACCGAGCCGGCGATGCTGTTGGCGTCCTTGTCGGGGGTCGTGGTCTGGTCGATCGCCAGGACGCGCACATTGCGCAGCAGCGTCTCGGTGACCTCATGCTGCCCGCCGTCGGGACGGTAGCTCTGCAGGACGTCGACCCGGTCGCCGGGCAGGATGAAGCCGCCGGCGGCGGTTTCCTGCGTCACCGGCACGGCCACGGCCCGCATGCCGGGCTCCAGGACGACCGACATGTAGCCGCCCTCCCCGCCGCGCACGATCTTGCCGGTGGAGATCGGCTCCCCCTTGGCGATGGCCTCGCGGACGATGGCCCCGTCGATGGCCTGCATCGGCCCCGAGCCGAGGGCGGAGGCGGCCACCTTCGAGGCTGTGTCGGCGACCTTGTCGGCGCCCTCCGCCGGCGCGGCCGGGGCCTGGCCGTCGGTGATGAAGGTCGGGTTGAGGGCTTCGACCGGCCAGGCCTGCCAGGCCACCAGGCCGGCGTCGAGGCGACGGCCGATCGGCAGGTCTTCCCGCGCCACCAGGACCTGGGCCATGGGCCGGGCCTCGGCGATGGGCGCGGCGGCCTCGGGCGCCGGCTCGGCCGTCATCATGCCGCGCACGATGAAGGCCAGCAGGATGGCGGCCACGGCGGCGGCGGCCAGGATCGCGATGCGGACGGCGCCCATGAAACTTCCAACACGCTCCCGCTACGGGGAAGGAGGCGGCGCGCCCGTTCGGCGGCTGCCGCGAAATCGAAATGCGGCCTTCTGGCGGCGCCTTCCTTGTGGCGCGGCCATGGTTAACAGCCGCTAAAGGGGGGCCCCGGCGGCCAGGGCCCGCACGAGGTCGCCGGAGGGCAGGGCGACGAGGCCGCCGATGCAGATCGCCACCCCGTAGGGCACGTTCTCCCCCGGCTCGGCCAGGCGCGACAGCCAGGCCGGGCCCGAGGCCACATAGCGGCGCAGGAGGATGGAGCGCATGGCCAGCAGGATCAGGGCGAGCGCGCCGCCGGCGACGGCGGTGACCAGGACGAAGGAGGCGACGGCGGGCCAGCCGAGCCAGAGGCCCGCGGCGGCGAAAACCTTGGCGTCGCCGCCGCCGATCCACCCGAGGGCTAACTTGGTGAGGCCGGCGACGAGGGCGACGAGGCCCACCGCCAGGTGCAGCCCCACCGCCGAGAGCGGCAGGCCGAGCGCCAGGGCCGCGGGGAAGAAGGCTGCGATCAGGGCCAGCGAGATCCAGTTGGGAATGGTGTAGCTCGTCGCATCCTTCAGGGCGGCCACGATCAGCAGAGCCGGGCAGACGGCGAGAAGCACGGCCTGGAGCTGGAGCATGATGAGGCGGATCCGGTGACGAGGGACGTTCGGCCCCCAGCATGCATGTCGCCGGTGAACGCTTGGTTTCCCGGCGCCGCGGCGGCTGAAAATGAAGAAGGGCCGCGACGTCGCCGTCGCGGCCCATCGTTTTCCGGTCCTCGCCGCTGGGCGGCGGGGGCGGATTACTGCGGCATGGCGTTGCCGATCTTGGCGAAGGGGCCGGAGATCTTGCCGGACAGCGTGTTCATGGCGGTGATCAGGACCACCGCGATCAGGGCGGCGATCAGGCCATATTCGATGGCGGTGGCGCCGGACTCGTCGTTCAGGAAGCGGGTCACAAACTTCGACATTGCTCGATCTCCTTATGCAGCGAGCAGATTGGTCGGGGATCAGGCCGCGTCGGTCTGCTCGCCCCGAAATGCAGGGTCACTTTCGCCGACCGCGCTTAATGCCGAGTAAATCTACGAGTATTCGTCTGAATTTTCTTTTGGTTTACTTGTGTTTACTATTAGCTTTCATTAACCACGCCGCCAGAATCCCGCGAAGTTCGCGAAATTTCTTTATGATTCACGCAGGCGCGCGAGTCTCCCGGATTCAGCCTTTCTTGACCATTCCCGCCGACGCTTGGCCTTCGGATGCCACCCCTCATCGGACACCGCCATGCGCCGCCGCATCGCCAGCGCCCTCGCCGCCCTCCTCGTCAGCGCGCCCGCCGTGGCCGCCGCCGCGCCCCTGACGCTGGGCCTGGGCCAGGGCGAGCCGGTGCGCCTGTCCGGGCCGGCCCGCAGCGTCGTGGTCGGCGACCCCGAGATCGCCGATGTCAGCATGACCGGCCCCCGGGACCTGGTGGTGGTCGGCCGCGGCTACGGCATGACCAGCATCGTGGTCACCGATCCGCAGGGCCGCCTGCTGTTCAACCGGGACATCCTGGTCGGCGGGCAGGGCCAGGGGGAAATGGCCTATGTCCGCGGCGGCGAGACGCGCGCCTACGATTGCGCGCCGGTCTGCCGGGCCCGGACCGAGGCCGCCGAGCCGCAACCCTGAGCCGGCTTAAGCATCGCTTAGCCGTCCCGTTCTAGGCTGCGTCCAACCGAAGGGTTGGACCGCAGAATGCCCGCAGCGCCGTCAGTGCCGGACCTCGCCAAGCGCTTCCTCCGCGCCCGCCGCGGCGCGACCGCCGTCGAGTTCGCGATGATCGCCGGGCCGCTGCTGATGCTGATCTTCGGCATATTGGAACTGGCCCTCGTCTTCATGGTCTCGACGACCCTGGAGACCGCCACGGCCCAGGCCGCCCGCCCCATCCGCACCGGCGAGCTCCAGGCCAGCGGCGCCTCGAGCGCCGACCAGTTCAAAAAGGCCGTCTGCGACCGGATGAGCTGGCTGGGCTCCACCTGCCTGGCCAACCTCTATGTCGACGTCCGCACCTACAGCGACTTCACCAGCCTGCGCGACGATCCGTCCCTCGGCGCGAAAAGCATGGACCCGGACAGTACCTGCTGGTCCCCGGGCGGGCCCACCGACATCGTGCTCGTGCGCACCTACTATGTCTGGCGGATCTTCACGCCGCTGATCAGCAGGGCCCTGGTTAACGCCGGCGGCGACCGCCGGCTGGTCACCGCGGTGGAGGCCTTCCGCAACGAGCCCTACAGCGACGCCCCGGCCAAGGGGGCCTCATGCTGAAGCTTCTCCGCTTCCTGCGCGACCGCCGCGGCGTGGCCGCCGTGGAGTTCGCCTTCATCGCCCCCGTCCTGATCCTGACCTATATGGGCCTGGCCGAAGTCACCATGGCTCTGATGGCCGAACGCCGGGCCGGCCACGCCGCCGCCGCGGTGGCCGATCTGATCGCCCAGGACACCCTGACCACCAGGAGCGAGATCGACGACGTCTTCGCCATCGCCGAGGAGATCGTCTCGCCCTTCGCCGGCGCCGGTCTGAAGATGCGCATCACGGCCATCAAGGCCGACGGCTCGGGAACGCCCAAGGTCGTCTGGAGCCGCGGCAAGTCCATGTCCGCCTATTCGAAGGGCGGCACGGTCAGCGGCCTTCCGAAGGACCTCGTCGCGGCCAACGAGACCCTGATCTTCAGCGAGATGGAGTACGCCTTCACCTCGCCGGTCCGCTACGTCATTCCCAACGCCATGACCTTCAAGGAAAAATACTATCTCCGGCCGCGCAAGCTGGAGATGGTCAACTGCACCGACTGCTAGCTAGACGCCCAGGGCCGCGGCCAGTTCATCCACCAGCGGGGCGGTGCGGCAGGGCGCGCCCTCGAAGGCGGAGACGGCGCGCACGCCGATCAGGCTGTTGGTGAGGAAGATGGCGTCGGCGGCCTTCAGCTCCTCCGGTCGGGCGCGCACCTCGCGCACCGGGCCGCCCATGCGCTGGGCCGCGGCGATCACCGCCTGGCGCGCCAGGCCCTCCAGCACGCCGCACTCCAGGGCCGGCGTATAGATCCGCCCGCCGCTGAGCCAGAAGAGGTTGGCGGCGCTGGCGGAGGCCACCTCGCCGCGGCCGTTGAGCATCAGCGCCTCGTCGGCGCCGGCGGCGGCGGCCTCGCGGCGGGCCAGGACGTTGTCCAGATAGGCGAGGGTCTTCAGGCGCGAGGTCACCGAACCGTCGTTG
>CAYQPL010000151.1:0-3048 GCA_964419395.1 uncultured Phenylobacterium sp.
CCCCCTTTCCGCCCGCGCGGGGCGGGGGGGCGGGCGGCCCCCCCCCCTTCCTCCCTCCCCCCCGCGGCGCCAGGACCGGCGGCCGCTCCAGGCCCCGCCCGCCCGAACCGGCCGTCCAGGTCAGGCGCAGGGCGGCCCGCCCCGTCTCCAGGCCGGCCGCGGCGAGGGCCGCCCGCGACGCCCGCAAGGTCTCGGCGGGGTCCGGGGCCGGGAGGCCCAGCACCTCGCAGCCGCGCGCCAGCCGGGCGAGATGACCCTCCCACCAGACCGGCGCGCCGTCGCGCGCCAGCACGGTCTCGAACAGGCCGTCCCCGAGCAGAAGCCCGCGAGCGGCGAACGGGACGCCGGGAAGCGTCATGGGACGGCCGCCGGGGTCGCGCCCTCCAGCGCCTGGCGCAAGGCGGCGATCTTGGCCTCGGTCTCCGCCCGCTCGGCGGCGGGCTCGCTGTCGGCGACGACGCCGGCCCCGGCGCGGGCCTCCAGCCGCCACCCGCCGGCCTCGGCGGTCAGGGCGGCGGTGCGGATGAGCACGCTGGAATCGAAGGCCCCGTCCACGCCGGCCCAGAAGATGGAGCCGCAATAGGGGCCGCGGGGCGGCTCGAGCCCGGCGATCACCTTCATGGCCTGGATCTTCGGCGCGCCGGTGATCGAGCCCGGCGGGAAGGTCGCCCGCAGCAGCTCGGCGGCCCCCTGCCCCGCCGCCAGCCGGCCGGTGACCGTCGAGACGAGGTGGTGGACATTGGCGAAGCTTTCGACGGCGAAGAGCTCTGGCGCACGGACGCTGCCGGGGACGCACACCCGCGCCAGGTCGTTGCGCATCAGGTCGACGATCATCAGGTTTTCGGCCCGGTCCTTGGCGCTGGCCGCCAGTTCCGCCGCCAGGCGCGCATCCTCGGTCGCGCCCGCCCCGCGGGGCCGGGTGCCCTTGATCGGCCGCGTCTCCACCGCCAGGCCGCCGGCGGCCTGGCGTACGGCGATGAAGCGCTCGGGCGAGTTGGAGACCAGGGCGGCGCCGGGCAGGCGCAGATAGGCCGCGAAGGGGGCGGCGCTGCGGGCCGCCAGCGCGCGCATCAGGTCGATCGGGGCCGCGTCCGGCGCCAGGCGGCCGCGCCAGGCGCGGGCGATATTGGCCTGGAAGATCTCCCCGGCGGCGATGCGGTCGATCACCTCGGCCACCGCGGCCTCGTAGGCGTGCGGATCGGAGGCCTCGAGCGGGCCGGACATCAGGGCGCGCCGAGCGGAGGGCGACGTCGGGTCGTGGGCCTCACGCAGCAGAGCCTCGGCGCGGGCGGCGGCCTCGGCGGCGGTCTCGCCCCGGCCAATGGCGCGAAGCTGCCGGCGCTCATGGTCGAAGGCCAGCACAGCGGGATAAACGGCGCAGGCCAGCGGCGGCCAATCCGGGTGGGGCGCCAGGGGCAGGCCCTGCGCCCAGGCGCCCAGCTCATAGGTGGCGAGTCCCGCGACGCCGCCCTGGAACGGCGGCCCGTGCGCCAGCATCTCGCCGTCGCAGAGCAGGGCGTCCAGTTCAGCGAAGGGGTCGCAGGCCGCCCCGCCGTCGATGGCCAGCGTCCGGACGGGGTGGGCCGCCACATAGGACCAACGGCCCCGCGGTCCTCCGCCGCCGGACAGCAGGCCGAGCGTCCATGGCGCCTCGGCCAGGGCGGACAGCGCCTCCAGCGGCTCGCGCCAGGGCGCGGCGATCTCGACGACGCGGCGCATCCCTGCGCCATAGACCGCCGGTCGCCGGCAGGGAAGCGGCCGCCGCACGCGACGCCGCCTCCCGAGGCGATCAGGCCGCCAGGCGGGCGTCGGCGGCGGCCAGCGCGGCGTCGCGGGCGCCGGCGAAGCCCTGGGCGGCCAGGGCCTCGGCCAGGGCGCTCAGGCAGAGCCGCACGTGCCAGGGCGTCGCCGAGGCGCCCATCAGGCCGATGCGCCAGACCTGCCCCTTCAGCGGACCGAGGCCGGCGCCGATCTCCAGGTCCCAGCGCTCCAGCAGGTGGGCGCGAACCTTGGCCTCATCGATCCCTTCGGGGACCTTCACCGTATTGAGCTGCGGCAGCCGGTGCCCCGGCGCGGCCAGCATCTCCAGGCCGAGGGATTCGAGGCCGGCCACCAGGGATTCGTGCATTCGGGCGTGGCGGACGAAGACCGCCTGCTCGCCCTCCTCGAAGAAGGCCACCAGGGATTCGTGCAGGCCATAGAGGGCGTTGATCGGCGCGGTGTGGTGATAGGTGCGGCCGCCCTCCCCGCCCCAGTAGCTCATCAGCAGGCCGATATCGTAGAGCCAGTTGCGCGGCTTCTCCTGACGCGCGGCGATGGTCGCCAGGGCGCGCCGCGAGAAGGCCACCGGCGACAGGCCGGGCGGCGCCGACAGGCACTTCTGGGTTCCCGAATAGACCACGTCGGCGTCCCAGGCCGCGGCGTCCACCGGCACGCCGCCCAGCGAGGTGACGCAGTCGACGATGGAGAGCGCGCCATGCCTGCGGGCCAGCGCGCAGAGCCCCGCCGCGTCGCTGCGCACGCCGGTGGAGGTCTCCGCATGGACGAAGGCCAGGACCTTGGCCTGGCGGCCGCCGCTCAGCGCCGTCTCGACCTTGTCGAGGCTGACCGGCGTTCCCCAGGCGTCCTCGACAGCGATCACCTCGGCTCCGGCGCGGCCGGCCATGTCGACCATGCGCGTGCCGAAGACGCCATTGACGCAGATGACCGCCAGGTCGCCCGGCTCCAGCAGGTTCATGATCGCCGCCTCCATGCCGGCCGTGCCCGGGGCCGGCAGCGGGACGCAGGCGTGATCTGGCGCGTGGAAGAGGCGGGCGAGGCCGGCCTTGATGTCCTCCATCAGGTCCTGGAACGCCGGATCGAGGTGGCCGATGGTCGGCCGCGACAGGGCCGACAGCACCCGCGGGCTGACGTCGGAGGGCCCGGGCCCCATGAGGATGCGCCGAGGTGGTTGAAAACTGTGCAATACGCCCTCCCTTGTCACAGCGAGGTGATTAGGCCGGAAGCGGTCGCGAGCGCAATTCTTGTCGTCGAACCTTGTCGGAGGTT
>CAYQPL010000151.1:3058-8012 GCA_964419395.1 uncultured Phenylobacterium sp.
GGCGCGGCCCCCGCGCCCCCGGCCCCCCCCGCCGGCGTTGGGGGGCGGCCCGCCCCCCGGTCCAGCCAGGCCTTCTTCCACTCACCCCAGAGCTGCGGCCGCGGACGCGTGTAGCGCGCCTCCAGAAAGGCCGCCCCCACGACGCGGTCCGTGCGGAAGTGGCGGAAATCGCTGCGAAGTTCGCACCAGGCGGCGATGATCCGCACGGTGTCGAAATAGCCGACGGAGATCGGCCAGATGACCCGCTCGGTGACCGCCCCGGCCTCGTCGCGATAGGCCAGGCGCACCTTTCCCTGCTCGCGGATGGCCAGGCGCAGGCGGGCCATGTCGATGGCGTCGGCCTCCGAACGCCACTGCGGCGTGGCCGTCAGCGGCGAGGAGGCGACGAAGGGGCGCAGGTTCTCCGGGATCACCTGGGCGATCTTGGCCACCAGGTCCTTGGCCGCGCGGGCGAGTTCGGCGTCGGCGCGGCCGCTCACGAACTGGGCGCCCAGCAGGACGGCCTCGAGCTCCTCGGCCGTCAGCATCAGCGGCGGCATGTCGAAGCCCTCGTCGAGCACGTAGCCGAGGCCGGCCTCGCCGCGGATCGGCACCCGCTGGCCCATCAGGTCGGCGATGTCGCGGTAGACGGTGCGCACCGAGGTCTCCAGCTCCTCGGCGAGGGCGGCGGCCGTCACCGGCCGGCGCGTGCGGCGCAGGATCTGGATGATCTGGAACAGGCGGTCGGCCCGGCGCATGCGACACCTCGCCTCTGCTGACAGGATGCTGACAGGAGCCCTTCCTTATCACGGTCCCCGCACCCCCTGGAGGACCCAAGCATGATCACGCTCCATGGTTTCGGCCCGATGTTCGGCCTGCCCGACCCCAGTCCCTATGTCATGAAGACCGAGGTTCAGCTGAAGATGGCCGGCCTCGGCTATCTGAAGGTTCCCGGCGACCTCGCCGTCGCGCCCAAGCGCAAGCTGCCCTACATCGACGACGACGGCGAGGTGGTCGCCGATTCCGCCTTCATCCGCTGGCACATCGAGCAGAAGTACGGCCTCGACTTCGACGAGGGCCTCGACCTCCGGCAGCGTGCGCTCGCCTGGGCCGCCGAGCGCATGGCCGAGGACCATCTCGGCTGGGCGCTCGGCTACGCCCGCTGGCTGATGCCGGAGAACTTCGACAAGGGGCCGGCGCACTTCTTCGACGACCTGCCGGAGCCGGCGCGCGCCCAGGCGCGGGCGGAATCCCAGGCGGCGGTGCGCGGCGCCATGGTGGCCCAGGGCCTCGGCCGGCACAGCCTGGCCGAGATCACCCGCCTGGCGGACCGGTCGCTCTGCAGTCTCTCGACCCTGCTGGGCGACAAGACCTACCTGATGGGCGAACGGCCCTGCGGCGCCGATGCGGTGGTCTTCGCCATGACCGCCGGCGCGCTCTGCCCGCACTTCGACTCGCCAGTCCGCGAGGCGGCGGAGCGCTACGACGCCCTGGTCGCCTACAGCGGCCGCATGATGCGGCTGTTCTTTCCGGCCTTCACGGCGGCGGCCCGCGAAGTCGCCTGACCTGTGGCGGCGCCGCCTCACCCGCCGCCTCGGTCTTGCGGCTGGACGCGGCCGGCGCGGCGGGCGAGGTTGCCGCCATGACCGAACATCGCACCGACCGCTTCCAGAGTTTCGACGGCGTCGAGCTCGCCGTCCATCGCGCCGGCCAGGGCCGCCCCGTCGTCCTGCTGCACGGCTTTCTGTCCAGCGCCCGCCAGAACTGGTTCGCGCCCGGGCATGTGGAGCGCCTGGCGCGGGCCGGGTTCGAGGTGATCGCGCCCGACCTGCGCGGCCACGGCGACTCGGCCGCCCCGACCGATCCGGCGGCCTGGCCGCAGGATGTGCTGGCCAGGGATCAGCAGGCCCTGATCGCCCATCTCGGCCTCTCGGACTACGATCTCGTCGGCTACTCCCTGGGCGCAAGGACGTCGGTGCGGGCGGTGGTCGGCGGGCTTCGGCCCCGGCGCATGGCGCTGGGCGGCATGGGCGAGAGCGGCGTGATGCAGGCCGGCGCCCGGGCGGCCATGTTCGAGGACTCCATCCGCCACGGCGAACAGGCGAAGGACCCGCGCGCCGGTCGCCGCATCCACCGGATGATGGCCGAAGGGGGGCTGAACCCGCAGGCCATGCTGGGCGTGCTGGCGGCGTTCCAGGAGACGAGCGCCGAGCAGATCGCCGCCATCGAGGTTCCGACCCTGGTGGTCTGCGGGGCCGACGACCGCGACAACGGCTCGCCCGACGATCTCGCCGCCCGCCTGCCCCACAGCCAGCTGGTGATGATCCCCGGCGACCACATCGGCGCCGCCGGCGCGGCCGAGCTGAGCGAGGCGATCGTCGCCTTCCTCACAGAGTCCGCAGTCTAGCGGAACGGCGGCTCGTCGAAGCTGCGCAGCTTGCGGGAGTGGAGGCGCGGCCCCTCCTCCCGCAGCAGGTCCAGGGTCGCCAGGCCGATCTGCAGGTGCTGGCCGATGGCGCGCTCGTAGAAGGCGTTCGCCTGGCCGGGCAGCTTGATCTCGCCGTGCAGCGGCTTGTCCGACACGCACAGCAGCGTCCCGTAGGGCACCCGGAAGCGATAGCCCTGGGCGGCGATGGTGGCGCTCTCCATGTCGATGGCCACGGCCCGCGACTGGTTGAAGCGCAGGGCCGAGAGAGAGTAGCGCAGCTCCCAGTTCCGGTCGTCCGTGGTGACCACGGTGCCGGTGCGCAGGCGCCGCTTGAGCACCTCGCCGGATTCGCCGGTGACGCGCTCGGCGGCGCGGTTCATGGCCACCTGCACCTCGGCGATGGGTGGGATGGGAATTTCCGGCGGCAGGACGTCGTCCAGCACGTGGTCGTCGCGCAGATAGGCGTGGGCCAGAACATAGTCGCCGATGGTCTGGCTGCCGCGCAGGCCGCCGCAATGGCCGATCATCAGCCAGGCCTGGGGGCGCAGCACGGCCAGGTGGTCGGTGATGGTCTTGGCGTTGGACGGGCCGACGCCGATGTTGACGAGGGTGACGCCCCGCCCGCCCTCGGCCATCAGGTGGTAGGCGGGCATCTGGTGCCGGCGCCAGGGGGCCTCGGCCACCACCATCTCCGGGTTCGGCGTCTCGGCGGTGACCACCACGCGGCCGGCCGCCGACAGCGCCTTGTAGGGCCCGCCGGCCTTCAGCTGGGCGCAGGCCCAGGCCACGAACTCGTCCACATAGCGATGATAGTTCGTGAACAGAACATAGGGCTGGACGTGCTCGGCCGGGGTGCCGGTGTAGTGGGCCAGGCGCGCCAGCGAGAAGTCGGTCCGCAGGCCGTCGAACAGGGCCAGCGGCCGATCCTCCTCCAGGGCCGGGGTCCAGAAGCCGTCTGCGATCTCGTCGCCGATGTGGGCGAGTTCGGTGGTCGGGAAGTGGCGGGCGATCTCGCGGGCCCCGACATCGGCCTTGGCCAGGTCGATCGTGCCGTCCAGCACATAGGGGAAGGGAATCTCCTGGGCCGAGCGCCCCACCGACAGCCGCACGTCGAAATCGCGCATCAGCAGGGTCAACTGCTCGACCAGATAGGGGCCGAACAGGTCCGGCCGCGTCACCGTCACCGCATAGGCGCCCGGCGCGGAGAGGCGAGCATAGGCGCGCGAGAGCCTGGGGAAGTCCTGGCCGGGCGGCCAGACGAGACGCAGTTCGGGATAGGCGAAGGCGCCGGCCTGCCGAAGCTTCGGGTCGGGCGGGGTTCCCTCGTTCAGGAAGCGCTGGAGCGCCCCGCGCAGGGCGTCGACGGAGGCCTGGTATTCGTCGTTGAGCCGCGCGACGATGGCGGCCGGTTCGCGTCTTTCTGTCATGGTCGATCCTAGCGCCCCGGCGCGACGAATTCGAGACGCCGCAAGGCCGCGCTCGCTTGCGCGCGGGCCACGTCCCTCCCCATATCAGCGTCCGACGACAACCTCCGACGCAAGATGCAAAACCACCTTCGCACCTTCATGCTCCTGGCCGCCCTGACCGCCCTCTTCATGGGCGTGGGCTATCTGATCGGCGGGGCGGGCGGCATGCTGATCGCCCTCCTGCTGGCGGGCGGCATGAACCTGTTCAGCTACTGGAACGCCGACAAGATCGTCCTGCGCATGCACGGCGCGCAGGAGGTGGACGAGCGCCACGCCGATCCGCTCGTCCGCAACTTCGTGCGCGATGTCCACGACATGGCCGACGGCGCCGGCCTGCCGCGGCCCAAGGTCTATGTCATGGCGACGGAGCAGCCCAACGCCTTCGCCACCGGCCGCGATCCCGAACATGCCGCCGTGGCGGCCACCGTGGGCCTGCTGCGCATGCTTGACCGGCGCGAGATCCGCGGCGTGATGGCCCACGAGCTGGCCCATGTGAAGAACCGCGACACCCTGACCATGACGGTGACGGCGACCATCGCCGGCGCCATTTCGGCGCTGGCCAACTTCGCCCTCTTCTTCGGCGGCAACGACCGGGAACGCCCGGGCGGCCTCGTCGGGACCCTGGCCCTGATGATCCTGGCGCCCATGGCCGCCAGCCTGGTGCAAATGGCCATCAGCCGCTCGCGCGAGTACGAGGCCGACCGCGGCGGGGCCGAGATCTGCGGCGATCCCGAGGCCCTGGCCGACGCCCTGCAGAAGATCGAGCACTATGCCCGCGGCACGGTGAACCTGCCGGCCGAGCGCAATCCGGCCACGGGCCAGATGTTCATCATCAACCCGCTGTCGGGCCGCGGCGCCGACAACCTCTTCTCCACCCATCCGGCGACCCACAACCGCGTGGCGGCCCTGATGGAGATGGCCGGCAAGGTCACGGCGCCCGTGCGCCGGGCGGCGCGCGCCGTCGGCACGGCGGTGCCGGTGACGCGGCGATCGGAGGATGGCCCCTGGGGCTGAAGCGGGCGCTGCCGCGCCGGGGGGGGGGGGGGGGGGGGGGGGGGGGGGGGGGGGGGGGGGGGGGGGG
>CAYQPL010000152.1:0-2304 GCA_964419395.1 uncultured Phenylobacterium sp.
G
Source organism: uncultured Phenylobacterium sp. (assembly GCA_964419395.1). Lineage (GTDB taxonomy): Bacteria > Pseudomonadota > Alphaproteobacteria > Caulobacterales > Caulobacteraceae > Phenylobacterium. The sequence goes on from CAYQPL010000152.1 coordinate 2, forward strand.
GCAGAACGGCCTGCGCGTTCCCCAGGCCGAGGCGCCGGGCGCCGGCCAGGCCCTGGCCGCGGCCGGACTGGGGCCGGTGACAGCCCTGCAGCCGGATTTCGTCTTCGAAACAGCGTCGCCGGGATTCGAGCGCCTGAGGGCTGCGACGGCCAATAATTGACGGTGATGTCAATAATAGCGGTTTCGTGACCCTGGTTTCGGCGCGGATTCGGGAAAGTGCTGGAAAATTGCGCTTTTCCGTCGGTTTGCACGATTGACTCGGACCTGGAATTGCCGTTTTGTCAGGGGGCGAGAGACAAGACGGCGACACAAAGTCCAGAAGTCTCCGGCGTTTCGGGGAGGAAACGCCCGTCTAACAAGAGCGTTAGCTCGAAAAGAACCAGCCCGCTGCGATTATCCCCCGCAGCGGGCTTTTTCTTGGCCCGCCCGCCCGGCAAAAAATGACTCAGGCGTTAAAAAGAACGCCACCGGGACGATCCGGCGGCGTTCTCATCGGATGCTGGCGCCCCGCGTCACCAGATGCGGACGCGATCCTCCGGGGCGACGAACATCTGGTCCTGCGGCGTCACCTCGAAGGCGTCGTACCAGGCGTCGATGTTGGTGATCGGCACGTTCACCCGGTAGTGCGGCGGCGAGTGCGGATCGGTGACCAGCTGCCGGCGCAGGGCGTCCTCCCGGTACTTGCCGCGCCAGACCTGGGCCCAGCCCAGGAAGACCCGCTGGTCGCCGCTGAAGCCGTCGATCACCGGCGCGGGCTTGCCCTCCAGCGACAGATGGTAGGCGTCGAGGCCCAGCAGCAGGCCGCCCAGGTCGGCGATGTTCTCGCCCATGGTCAGCTCGCCGTTGATGTTGTGGCCGGGCAGGGGCTCGATGGCGGCGTACTGGGCGCCCAGCTTCGCCGCCTGGGCCATGAACTTCTCGGCGTCTTCCGCCGTCCACCAGTCGGTCAGGCGTCCGTCGCCGTCGGACTTGCGCCCCTGGTCGTCGAAACCGTGGGTGATCTCGTGGCCGATCACGCCGCCGATGCCGCCGTAGTTGATCGCCGGATCGGCGTCGGGGTCGAAGAAGGGCGGCTGCAGGATGGCGGCCGGGAAGACGATCTGGTTCTTGGTCGGGCTGTAATAGGCGTTCACCGTCGGCGGGGTCATGCCCCACTCCTTGTCGTCCACCGGCTCGTCCAGGCGGCCGACGCGATAGGCCCATTCGAAGGCCGCGGCGCGCTCCACATTGCCGTAGAGATCGTCGGCCGAGACGGTCAGGCCGGAATAGTCGCGCCACTCCTCCGGATAGCCGATCTTGACCGTGAACTTGGAGAGCTTCTCCAGGGCCTTGGCCTTGGTGTCGTCGCCCATCCAGGTCAGGCGCTCGATGCGGCCCTTCATGGCCGTCTTGATGTCGCCCACCAGGGCTTCCATCTTCGCCTTGCTCTCGGGCGGGAAGTACTTGGCGACATAGAGCTGGCCGAGCGCCTCGCCCGCGGAATTGTCCACCAGCGCCACGCCGCGCTTCCAGCGCGGCTTCTGCTCGGGCTGGCCCGACAGGGTCTTCTCGCGGAACTCGTAATGCGCCTGGACAAAGGGCTCGGACAGGTAGGGGGCGGCCTGGTCGGTCAGGGTGTAGGCGGCCCAGGCCTTCTGCGCCTCGATCGGCGTCTCGGCGAACACCTGCGCGATCTTCGGGAAGGCGGTGTTTTCCGAGGCGATCACCCGCTCGGCGGCGGTGAGATCCGCACCCTCGATGAAGGCTTCCCACGGGAAGCCGGGCGCATAGGCCTTCAGTTCGGCGATGGTGTAGGGGTTGTAGGTCTTGTCGTCGTCACGGCGTTCGGCCCGCGTCCAGGAGACCTCGGCGATCTTCGTCTCCATCTCGACGATGGCCTTGGCGTTGGCCTGCGGCTGGGGCCAGCCGGCCAGCGTCAGGAGCTGGGCCACATAGGCCTCGTACTTCGCCTTCTGCTCGGCGAAGTTCTCCTTCAGATAATAGTCCCGGTCGGGCATGCCGAGGCCGGCCTGGCCGAGATAGACGGCGTAGCGCTCGGGGTTCTTGGCGTCGTCATAGACATAGGCGCTGAAGATCGAGCCGCCGAAGCCCTTCATGGTGTCGCCCATCAGGCGCGCCAGGTCTTCCTTCGTCTGCGCCGCGCGGATCTGGGCGAGGTCGGCCGACAGCGGGGCCGCGCCCTTGGCGTCGACGGCGGCCTTGTCCATGAAGCTCTTGTAGAAGGTCCCGATCAGGGCCTCGTCGCCGGCGGCCGCCGCCTCGGCGGCGGGCGACACCCGCACCGCGCGGAAGGGGGTGGACGC
>CAYQPL010000152.1:2314-8009 GCA_964419395.1 uncultured Phenylobacterium sp.
GGTTGACCGACAGCTCGTTCAGCGCATCGAAGGTGCCGTAGCGCGAGCGGTCCGAGGGGATGACCAGCGCATCGACATAGGTCCCGTTGGCGTAGTCGAAGAAGTCGGCGCCCGGGCGGACGCTGGTCTTCATGCCCGAGCGGTCGAAGCCCCATTCGCCCATGCGCTGGGCCTGGGAGACGTCGACGCCGCCGGCCTCGGCGGCGGGCGCGGCGCTCAGCATGTGCAGGGGACGGAAGTCGGAGGCCGCGGCCGGAGCGGCGGCGGCGACCAGGGCTGCGGCGGCGACTGCGCCGAACCAGAGGGTCTTCATTAGCAAGATCAGCCTTCAAACGGTCTGGGATGGGCGAGACCATGCCCCGCCCAGACCGTCGATGGCTCATTACAATTTTGTTAGACGCCGGCCTCAGGCCTTGGCGCCGAGGGCCTCCAGCGCCTGGGCGCGGACGCCCTTGTAGTCGAGCTTGCCGTTGGGCGCGCGGACGACGGCGGCCAGAACGAGGTCGCGGGGGACCTTGTAGTCGGCCAGGTGCTGCTTCACGTGCCCCTGCAGGTCGGCCAGGCTCGGCGGCGTGGCGCCGGCGAAGTCCACCACCGCGCAGATGCGCTCGCCGAAGCGGGGATCGGGTAGGCCGACCACGGCGGCGTCACGGACGCCGGGGAAGCGCTTCAGCGCCTCCTCGACCTCTTCGGGGAAGACCTTTTCGCCGCCGGTGTTGATCACCTGGCTGCCGCGGCCGAGCAGGGTGATGTTGCCGTCGGCCTCGACGGTGGCCCAGTCGCCGGGCACCGACCAGCGCTTGCCTTCGAACACGCGGAACGTCTTGGCCGACTTCTCCTCGTCCTTGTAGTAGCCGAGCGGCACGTGGCCGCCGACCGCCACCAAGCCGCGCTCGCCCGAGCCCGGAGCCACGCGGCGGCCGTCCTCGGTGAAGACCGCGGCATTCGGGCCGGCGGTGAACTTGGCGGTCGCCGCCGCCGCGCCGCCGCCCGAGGCCGACGAGGCGAGGCCGAGCGCCTCGGAGGACCCCAGGCTGTCCATCAGCATGACGTTGGGCAGGTGCTTGAGCAGGCCCTGCTTGTTCTCCGCCGACCACATGGTGCCCGAGGAGATGATCCGCTTCAGGCTGGGCAGGGTCCAGCGCCCCGGATGGGCCTCCAGGCACTCCAGCATCGGCGCGGCGAAGGCCAGGCCGACGATGATCAGACCGCTGACGCCCAGGCGTTCGACCTCGTCGAACAGCAGGGCCGGGTCGAACTTGCGCTGGGGCAGGGTGGCGATGGCGCCGCCGGCGACCAGCTGGCCGAAGGAGATGAACTGGCCGGTGGCGTGCATCAGCGGCGCGACCGGGATGGTGATCGCCTGCTCGGCGCCCGCCTCGACATTGGCCTTGGCGCGCGCGCCCGCCTCGGCGCAGGTCTCCAGCGGCGGCAGGCCCAGCAGCAGGTTGGCGCCGCCGCCCAGGCCCTTGAACAGGTCCTCCTGACGCCACATCACGCCCTTGGGCATGCCGGTGGTGCCGCCGGTATACATAAAGAGCAGGTCGTCGGCCGAGCGGCCCCAGGGGGCCTCGAAGCGGTCGCCGCCCTTGGCCACCACGGTGTCGTAGTCGACGGCCCAGTCGGGCGCCGGGTGGCCCTCCTCGGCGACGGCGATCCAGGTCTTCACCTTGGGCAGGCGCTCGCGCACGGAGGCGGCGGTCTCGGCGAAGGAGGCGTGGAAGACCACCGCCTCGGCGTCGGCGTTGTCGAACAGATAGACCAGCTCGTCGCCGCTGTAGCGATAGTTGGTGTTGAAGGGGACGAGGCCGGCCTTGAAGGCGGCGTAGTAGGTCTCGAGGTATTCCGGCGCATTATAGAGGTAGGCCGCCACCTTCGACTGGTGCGACAGCCCGGCCTCGACCAGATGGCGCGCCAGGGCGTTGGCGCGGGCGTCGAAGTCCGCCCAGGCCACCACGCGCTCGCCGTGGATCAGGGCCGGCCGGTCCGGCGTGGCGCCCGCGCCCGCTTCCCACAGGTTGGCGTAATTCCAAACCTCCATAAGACGTCCTCCATGTTCAAAATATGGGGCGCATAAGGGGCGCCGGGCAAAGGCGAGTCAACGCCGGCGCGGCGGCGAACCCCTGGCTGCGCAAGGGACGCGCTGCGGCGCGCCGCCCCCCGGCGAGTCCGGTCCGCCGGCGCGCCAGACGCTTTCGCACATGCGGCCGCGCCTGCCATACTTGCGGCGCACGGGCAGGGAGCAGGCATGGACAGTCACGTATCGGCCGCCGACTACAAGGACATCGTCCTCTTCCTGGCCACGGCCGGCGTGGTGGTGCCGCTCTTCCGCCGCTGGCGGATCAGCCCCATCCTCGGCTTCCTGGGCGCCGGCGTGGCCCTGGGGCCCTATGGCCTGGCGCGGCTGGGCGAGATCGCCCCCTGGGTGGCCTCCTTCACGGTCGACAATCCCCGCGAGATCGCCCAGCTCGCCGAGCTGGGCGTCGTCTTCCTGCTGTTCATGATCGGTCTGGAGCTGTCGTGGGAGCGCCTGCGGCTCATGCGGCGGCTGGTCTTCGGCCTCGGGGCGGCGCAGGTGGGCGTCAGCACCCTGGCCCTGGCCGGGCTGGGCGTGCTGTTCGGCCTGGAGATCGCCCCGGCCGCCGCCGTCGCCGCCGCGCTCGCCCTGTCCTCCACGGCCATCGTCATGCCGGTGCTGATCGAGCAGCGCCGCCACCACTCCCAGGCGGGGCGGGCGACCTTCGCCATCCTGCTCTTCCAGGACCTGGCGGTGGCGCCGATCCTGATCACCCTGGCCGTGCTGGGCAGCCGCGGCGGCGAGGAGTTCTCGCCCCGCCTGCTGCTGGCCTTCGCGCCGGCGGCCATGGGCATGGTCGCCCTGGTCGCCTTCGGACGCCTCTTCCTGCGCCCGCTCCTGCGCTCGGTGGCGCGGGCCAAGAGCGAGGAGCTGTTCATGGCCGCCTGCCTGCTGGTGGTCATCGGCGCGGGCCTGATCAGCGCCGTCACCGGCCGCTCCATGGCCCTGGGCGCCTTCGTCGCCGGCCTCCTCCTGGCCGAGACCGAGTTCCGCCACGAGGTCGAGGTGACGATCGAGCCCTTCAAGGGCCTGCTGCTCGGCCTCTTCTTCCTGTCCGTGGGCATCAGCCTGAACCTGTCCATGGTGGCGGCGCGGCCGCTGGAGGTGCTGGGCCTGGCGGCCGGCCTGCTGATCGCCAAGGGCGCGGTGATCTTCATCATCTCGCGGCTCCTGAAGCTGTCGGCCCTGGCGGCGGCGGAAATCGCCCTGCCCCTCGCGGCCGGCGGGGAGTTCGCCTTCGTCATTATCGATCAGGCGATGCGCCTGGGGGTCGTGCCGCGGGCGACCGGCGAGCTGGTGGTGGTCGCCGCCACCCTGACCATGGCGACCATTCCCGCCCTGGGCTGGCTCAGCGAGCGCCTGGCCCGCCGCGAGCCGCCGCCGCCGCTGGACGAGGCGCCGCCTTTGGACCTGCTCGAGGAGCCCCGCGTCCTGGTGGTCGGCTACGGCCGGGTGGGCCAGCTGGTCGGCGACATGATGAGCCGTCACGGCGCGGCCTGGGTGGCGGCCGAACTCGACCCCAAGCTGGTCGAGCAGGCCCGCCGCGGCGGCCAGCTGTGCTATTTCGGCGACGCGACCCGGGCCGAGGTGCTCCGCCGCTGCGGCCTCGCCGAGGCCCGGGCCCTGGTGGTCACCATGGACAGTCCCGAGGCGGTGGAGACGGTGGTGGCCGTGGCCCGCCAGCTGCGCCCGGACATCGCGATCGTGGCGCGGGCCCGCGACTCCCGCCACGCCAAGCGGCTCTACGACCTCGGCGCCACGGACGCGGTGCCGGAGACGGTCGAGGCCAGCCTGCAGCTCTCCGAGACCGTGCTGGTGGAGATCGGCGTGCCCATGGGTCTCGTCATCGCCTCGATTCACGAGCGGCGCGACGAGTATCGGCAGGAGCTCAACCGTCCCGACGCCCTGGGCGGCAGGACCAGACGGGCGCGGGCCGGTGATGCGGCGTGACCACCACCTGACGACGACTTTCCACTGTCGCGAGATCGCGATTGCCTTCCTCGCCGCATAGCTGCACCATTCCGGGCAATCTGCGTTGAGCAGAGGGAGAAAAATTCCTGCGACGGATGATCCGCCGTGGGAACTCACGAACGACGTCGGCGTTGAAGGCCGCGGCGCCTCAGGGCGAAGGAACTGTCTGGGCCGAGGGAGAGGCGGCGCAGCGACGGAGGGGAGGGCGGTCCGCCATCCCGCGCCGAAGCATCCGCCTCCATTCCGTCTCACCGGACATCCTGGTGTCCTGGAGCGTCCGGCTTCTGGTCGGGGGGGTGAGTCCTCGTCTAAGTCGCGTTGTTCGAGAACGTCAGCCGGAACGGCCGGCCGCGCGGCGAGAGCGCGGAGGTCGGCGGGGGCCGAGGCCCCCATTCCGGAGTGCAAGGGAGGGGAGCGGCCTTAGGATTTCTCGCCAAGTTCCATGATTTGGCCGGGCGTTTGCGCCGGGGTGTTGCGTCGGCGACACTTTCGCAGTCGGTCGGCCTTGCTATAAACGCTGCTGGGTCAAATGGCCGCAGCAGAGGGCATGAGAGGGCTCAATTATGAAGTTTAAACTCCTGGCGGGCGCCGCCCTTGCGGCGGTGGTCGCCGCGTCCGGCGCCTCCGCGCAAGAGGCCGGCTGGTACGGCGCTCTGGACCTCGGCTATCACTGGCCGGAAGGTATCGAGACCGGTTCCTCCAACAACGGTCCTGGCGGCGTCCCCTACAATTGGGACTTCAGCCAAGACGACGACTGGGCGGGCTTCGCCCGTCTCGGCTATCAGCTGAACCCGAACTGGCGCGTCGAACTCGAGGGCGGCTATCGCCCCGGCGACATCAGCTCGGTCCGTGGCGCTCCGGGTTCGCACCCGGGTCTCTGCACGCCCGGCGTGGTTCGTACGGCCGCGGCTCCGGACTGCGGCTCGCCGAGCGGTGACATCGAAGCCTGGACCCTCATGGGCAATGTCATCTACGACATCGCTCCGGGTGCGGCGATCAATCCGTTCATCGGCGTCGGCGTCGGCGTCAACCACGTGAAGATGGACGTGGTCGGCCAGTTCGCCACCGTCGGCGGGCCGTTCACGGCCGCCAACCCCGCCATCCAGAACCTGACGATCGACGACGAAGACACCGCCCTGGCCTACCAGGTGCTGGCCGGTCTCGCCTGGCAGGCGACCGACCGTCTCGACGTCGACCTGACCTACCGCTATCTCGGCGGTTCGGATCTGGACTTCGCCTCGACCGGCAGCGCCTCGCTGCAGCCGGGCGTGTTCTCGGGCGACTACCGCGACCAGTCGGTGACCGTGGGCCTGCGTTACTCCTTCGCGTCCCCGCCGCCGCCCCCGCCGCCGCCCCCGCCGCCCCCGCCGCCTCCGCCCCCGCCGCCGCCTCCCCCGCCGCCTCCGCCGGCGTATGAAGCGCGTCAGTTCGTGGTCTACTTCCCGTTCGATCAGTACATCCTGACGCCGGAAGCCCAGGCCGTGGTGCAGGAAGCCGCCAACTACGCCAAGGGCGGCAACGCCACGCAGGTGGTGGTCGTCGGCCACACCGACTCCTCGGGTTCGGTGGCCTACAACGTCCGCCTGTCGGAACGCCGCGCCAAGGCCGTGGCCGACCAGCTGGTCAGCCTCGGCGTCGGCCAAGGCG
>CAYQPL010000153.1:0-343 GCA_964419395.1 uncultured Phenylobacterium sp.
GAGAGGGCGTGCCCAGGCGAGCGGCGTTTATGGATCCGCGCTCCCCGGTGGTCGCCCACCTTCGATTTCGCCAGTCACACGGAACAGGCGCGCTCTAGCCCCCGCCGGAGCGGTGAGTCAATGCGGCGCCTCGGCGTTCAGCCGCGGCGGGGGCCAGGGCTCGGCGGCGGCCAGTTTCCAGCGCAGGCGCGCGCCGGTTTCCTGCCGCACCTGGCCGCGCAGCACGATCTGGCTGGTGCGCCGGGGCTGGCCGTCCTGGAAGAAGACGGACGACTCGATCGAGACCTCCAGCGCGTCGTTGCGCAGCCACCAGCCGGTCTCGTCGCCGTCGGTCTTCAGGAGC
>CAYQPL010000153.1:353-8001 GCA_964419395.1 uncultured Phenylobacterium sp.
TGCCGTCGCGGGCCAGCGAGGCCTTGGCGCCGGGGTGGACGTGAAAGCGCGCCACGAACGGGATGAACTGCCGCCCGGCCTCGCCCTTGGCCAGGCCCTCGATCGGGGTGAAGCGGTCCTCGCCGCGCAGTTCGTCGGCGGCGAGGTCGAGATAGATGCGCCGCTCGTGGCGGAGACCGAAACGGCGGGCCCAGCCGTCATGCGCCATCTCCAGCCACAGCGCGCCGTCGGCCTGATGTCGCTTGGCCTCGACCCGGCCATAGGCGTCGACCAGGCGCGGCCCCAGCGCCGCGGCCTTGAGGCCCCGCACCGGCTCGCCGCAGGGCAGGTCGCCGAGGGAGGCGGTCGAGGCGACGTCCACCAGGCGCAGGGCCTCCGGCCCGACGGCGTCCGGCGACCAGCCGCAATTGGTGATGGCCCGGCGGCCGGAGATCAGGATCTCCAAAGCCAGCGGCTGGGCGCAGGCGGTGACGCTCCACGGCCCCGGCGCGGGCGCGGCGGCGTCGGCCACGACCTGCAGGCTGCGGCTCTCCAGCCGGTGATAGCCGTTGCGCGCCGCCGGCAGGGTGCGCGCGCCGTCGGTCTCCGTCGCGCGGGCGGCGGCCACATAGGCCGGGCGGCGGGCCTCGCCCCCCTGGAACACGGGCAGGGCGCCGTCGCCCAGGGTGAAGAAACGAACCGCGCCGGTGAGACGATCTATGGCCCGCATCATCTCGTCCGGCGGAGCCAGCCCCCGCTGCACCAGCGCCCCGTCCAGGGTCTGCAGGTCGAGCAACAGTTCCAGCGCCGCCTCGGGGCTCCGCGAAGCGTGGCCGCCGTCGGGCGAGACGGTGTGCGGCAGGGCCTTGGCGAGCCGATCGAGGGCGCGGGTCGTCAACTGCTCGCCGGCCTCGCCCGACAGCACCGCGCCGGCCAGGGCGGTGGCGCAGGCGCGCTCGGCGGCGTGGACGGGGCCGTCGATGGTCGACAGCAGGTGACGGGCCTGACGCGCGAGATCGACAGCCAGTTGAGCGGCTTCGGCGTCCGAGGCGCGGACGCAGAGCGCCGGCGCCGCGCAGGCCAGGTTGAAGACCCGCCGCTCGAGACACTCCGGGTCCCAGGAGAAGCCGTTCCAGCGCCCGAAGACCCGCCGCCATTCGAGCGTCAGCCGCAGGCCCTCGGCCGCGCCGTCCTCGCCCAGCGCCAGCAGGTCGCGCATCCAGCCGAAGCGGTGCAGGGCGATGGCGAACCGGCGGCTGGGATTGGGCCGGTCCCACGGATCGCCGCGCGGCCCGGCGTGGAGGGTGGCGCCGGCGAAGGTGAAGTCGCCCAGCAGCACGCGCCGGCCGTTCTCAGCCCGGCCGGGCCGCAGGTCGGGCGGTGCGGGAAGGAAGCCTTCCGGCCGCGGCCTGGCCAGCATCCAGCGGTGCAGGGGCGAGCCCGCCCACTCGCGGCGCAGCTGACGGCGGACCCCGACCGCCAGGGCGAGCGCCGCCACCTGGCCCGGTATGCGGGCCGGGCTCGGCGGCGGCGTGGGTTGTCCGGCCACGCCGCCCCGCCTACTGGCCCCGGAGGGCGGCGATGTTGGCGGCGTAGGCGCTGGGCCCGCCCTTGAAGACCGCCGTGCCGGCCACCAGGGCCGTGGCCCCGGCCTCGATGCACAGAGGCGCGGTTTCCGGTGTCACCCCGCCGTCCACCTCCAGATGGATGTCGCGGCCGGTGGCGTCGATCATCTCGCGCAGCCGGCGCACCTTGGCGAGCTGGGAGGACATGAACTTCTGGCCGCCGAAGCCCGGATTGACGGACATGACCAGGATCAGATCCACCTGATCCATGATCGCCTCGATCGCCGCCGGCGAGGTCGAGGGGTTGAACACCACCCCGGCCTTGCAACCCAGGCTGCGGATCAGCTGCAGGGTGCGGCTCAGATGCGGGCCGGCCTCGGGATGGACGCTGATCAGGTCCGCGCCGGCCTTGGCGAAGGCCTCGATGTACGGATCGGCCGGTGCGATCATCAGGTGGACGTCGAACGGAATGGCGACGTGGGGCTTCAGCGCCTTCACCACGTCCGGGCCGATGGTGATGTTGGGCACGAAGTGGCCGTCCATCACGTCGATATGCACCCAGTCGGCGCCCGCCGCCTCGATGGCGCGGCATTCCTCGCCCAGGCGGGCGAAGTCGGAGGCCAGGATGGAGGGGGCGATGAGGGTGCGCGCGGTCATCGCCTGGACTTAGCGCAAGCCGCGCGAAGACCACAAGGACCGGCGCCCGCAGGCGGCCGAGCCGCGACGATCGGGCTCAACCCTGGCGCAGGAATCGGGCGATGTAGAAGCCGTCGGTTCCCCCCGCCAGGTGGAAGGGCAGGATGCGCAAGGTTCCGTCGGGCCGCAGGCTCGCCGCCGGCGCGCCGCCCTCGCCGGGCGTCATCGGCTCCAGCACGAAGTCGGGCCGTCGCGCCAGGAAGGCCGCCGTCTGGGCCTCGCCCTCCTCGGGCTCCAGGCTGCAGACGCAGTAGACCAGCCGGCCATGCGCCGCGACCAGATCGGCGGCGGCGTCCAGCAGCCGGGCCTGCACGCCGGCCAGGCTGGCGATGTCGCCGGGGCGGGCGGCCCACAGCACGTCGGGATGGCGGCGGAAGGTGCCGGTGGCCGAGCAGGGCGCGTCCAGCAGGACGGCGTCATAGGCGCCTTCGCCCTTCCACGCGCCGGCGTCGGCCGCCGTGGCGACGACCGGCAGCCCCATGCGCGCGAAGTTGGCCTCCAGCCGCTTGAGCCGGGCGGCCGAGCGGTCGACCGCCGTGACCGCCGCGCCGGCGGCGGCCAGCTGCAGGCTCTTGCCGCCCGGCGCGGCGCAGAGGTCGGCGATCCGCTGGTCCGGCGCCGGCTCCAGCAGGCGGGCCGGCGTGGCCGCCGAGGCGTCCTGCACCCACCACTCGCCGGCCTCGAAGCCGGGCCAGGCGGCCAGATCGCCGCGCCGCGCTGTGCGCAGGGTCCCGCCGGGAAGGAGGGTCGCCTCCAGCGCCTCGGCGAGGGCGGCGGCGCGGGCGGGATCCTTGGGCGTCAGGTCGGTGGCCGGTTCGTCGGCGATGGCGGCGGCGATGCGCAGGGCCGCGTCTTCGCCATAGGCCGCCCGCCAGCGGGCCAGCAGCCAGGGCGGGGCCAGAGCCTGCGGATCGTCGAGCTTCGGCGGCTCGCGCAGCAGGCCGCGCAGCACGGCGTTGACCAGGCCCTTGAACGGCCGCGCCTCCTTGCGGGCGCCGGCGAGGTCGACGCTGGTGGCCACGGCGGCGAAGGCCGGCACGTCCATCAGGAAGGCCTGTGCGACGCCCAGGCGGAGGATGTTGCGGACCAGGTCCGGCGGCGGCTTGGCGAGGCGGGCCTCCAGGGCCTGGTCGATCGGGCCGAGGCGGCGAAGGGTCGCCATGACCAGGGCGCGGGCGAAGGCGCGGTCGCGGGTCTCCAGCGCGCCGAAGGCCGGGGCGGCGGTCGCCTCGTCCAGACCCAAACGGCGGGCCAGGGCGGCGGAAAGGATGTCGAGGGCGGCGGCCCGGGCGGGCAGGCCGATGTCGGTACGGTCGTTCACGGGCCCGCAGGTGCCCGCTCCGCCGCCCTCAGGCAAGCGCTATCGATGCGGGACGCGGGTCAGGCCGCGCCCATCGCCGGCCGCTTCAGGGCGACCATCAGGATGGAGACGGCGAACAGCGCCATGCCGCCCACCATCAGCAGCTCGCCGACCGCCATGGCCGGCAGCACCTGGGTATTGCCCAGGAGCAGCATGGCGAGCAGCGGCAGCGAGAGGATGTTGCCGATGTTGGACACGGCGAAGTTCACCCAGCCCAGACGCTTGGGCGCGCGATCGCCGGCGAGGCCGTAGAAGGCGCCCATGAGGGCGAGACTGGCCCAGCCGAGCAGGTTGATGTGGGCGTGGACCGGCGAGAGCGTATGGTCGCCCGACGCCCCCATCCAGATGCCCAGGCACATGCCGACGAGCGCATAGAGCACCGCGGCGCCGAAGAAGGCGGTGGAAAGTCTGTTCATGTGAGTAACCCCAGGTCTCGATGCACGCGACGAGAGCCTCCCCAGGCGCTCGCCTTCCGCGTGTCTGCGCGCGATAGAACCCGGTTCACCGAACAGGGCAAGTGGCGCCGTGCGTCCGGGCGCCTTAAATCTTCTTCATGAGCCAGATTCCGCCCAACGCCGCGCCCGACAAGGCGCTGAGTCCCGCCGCCCGCCGCGCTCTGGAAGAGGCCGAAGCCCGCCGCGTCGCCGAGGCCGCCGAACAGGCCCGGGCCGCCGAGCTCGGCGGCCCCAAGGGGCCCGAGCCGACGCGGTTCGGCGACTGGGAGCGCAAGGGCATCGCCGTCGACTTCTGAGCCTGCGGCCAAGCTCGCCCAGGGCTTGCAACCGCTGGCCGCGGCCGGGTCCGGCGCGTTAGCGTTCCGTTAAGATCTGTACGGAGCGTTCCATGTCCTGGCGTCTTCGCCTTCCGGCCGGCATCGCCCTGGCCCTGCTTCTTTGCGGCGCGGCCTCGGCCTGCCCCTCGGCCAATCCCTGCGCCAGCGTCGGCGGCGGCTATTACGACGCCTACGGCGCCGATGCGAGCTATCAGGCCTACAAGCGCGGCTATGGCTACAGCTACGGCTACGAGCAGGCCTATGTGAGCGACGGCCGGGGATCCTACGGCTATCGCCAGGATTACGGCCCCTATGGCTACAGCTATGGCTATCCGCCCGGCGGGGCGCCGCAGCCGGGCTATCCGGCCTATCCGCCGCCCGGCTACGGCGATCCCTATCCGCCGCCGTCCTATGGCCCGCCGCCGTCCTACCACCCGCCGCCGCAGGCCGGCGGCTGCTGCGCGCCCTGCTACGACCCCTGCGGCTATGGCGGCGAGGTGCTGCCGATGAGCTTCTTCGCCGATGCGGGCGGCGTGGGGCCGATCCCCATGGGCGGCTATGGCGGAGGCGGGGCCGTCTTCGTCGGCGGCGGAGCCGGCGCCTCGGCGAGCGCTTCGGCCAGCGCCCATGCCTCAGCCCAGGTCGCCGCCTCGATCACCTACCGCGGGGGCTACAAGGGCGGCCACGGCGGTGGCGGCAAGGGCGGCTGGGGCAAGGGCGGCCACGGCGGCAAGGGCCACTAGGACCTTACGCGCCCGCCATCTCCGCCGCGATGCGCTGGGCGGCCGAGCGCGGGTCGTTGGCCGCGGTCACCGGCCGGCCGCAGACGATGTGCGAGGCGCCGGCGGCCAGCGCCTCGCGCGGGGTCGCCACGCGGGCCTGATCGTTCTTCGCCGACCAGTCGGGCCGGACGCCGGGCGTCACCACCAAGAAGTCCTTTCCGCCCAGGCTGCGGGCCAGTTCCGCCTCGTGCGGACTGGCCACCACGCCGTCGCAGCCGGCATGGATCGCCTGATGGATGCGACGTTCGACCAGGGCGCGGGGACCGTCGACATAACCGATCTCGCGCAGGTCGGCCTCCGACAGGCTGGTCAACACGGTGACCGCCAGGATCTTCAGGTCCGAACGCCCGCGGCCGCGCACCGCCGAGGCCATCACCTGGGGCTCGCCGTGCACGGTCAGGAAGTCGCCGCCGGAGTCGGCGAGGGCCGCGGCCGCCCGCTGAACCGTCGTGCCGATGTCGTGCAGCTTCCAGTCCAGGAAGACCTGCTTGCCCTGATCCTTCAGCTCCCGCGCCAGCCCCATGCCGTCGGTCGCGAACAGCTCCAGCCCCACCTTGTAGAAGCTGACGGCGTCGCCGATCGCGTCGGCCATCCGCCGGGCCTCGTCGGCCGTCGGCAGGTCGAGGGGGACGATCAAGCGGGGATCGGCGGCGATCGGCTCAGGCGAATGGGCGGCGGCGGCGGGCATGGCGCAGGCTCCGGGCAGGGGCGCGCGCCTCTCCGCATGCGGGAGATCGCCGCCGGTTCGAATTTGGGCTAGGAGCGTTGCATGAGCCAAGCCGACTTCGCGGTCAACTTCTTCGTCGCCCTGTTCGCCCTGATCGATCCGATCGGCAATGTACCCCTGTTCGGCGCCGCCACCCAGGGGTCCAAGGGCCGCGACGCGCGCCTGGTCGCCCTCTACATCGCCCTCTTCATCCTGGGCTTCCTCACCTTCTTCTATTTCTCCGGCCTGTCGCTGCTGGCCTTCTTCGGCATCTCCCTGCCGGCCTTCCGCATCGCCGGCGGGGTGATCCTCTTCCTGCTCGGCCTGGAAATGGCCCGCGACGACTTCACCGCCACCTTCGCCGACATGGCCGAGGGGGACGACAATCCCCGCGGCCGGGCGGGGCGGAAGTTCGAGCGGCTGATCGTGCCCTTCGCCATGCCCCTGCTGATCGGGCCGGGCGCCATCTCCTCGGTGGTGATCTACGCCAGCGAGGCCAAGGCCTTCGGTCTCGCCGGGGCGGCCATCGGCGTGGGCGTGATCGGCGCCATATCCCTGGTCGTCATGCTGTGCTTCTGGGCCGCGCCGGTGATCACCAAGATCCTCGGCCGCATCGGCATGACCATCGTCGTGCGCGTGCTGGGCCTGATCCTCTGCGCGATGGCGGTGCAATTCGTGCTGGTGGGGATCGCCGACGCCACCAGCGGCGTCATCCTCAACGAGGCGGCCAACCCCTACGTCTCGGAATAGGTCCAGAGCGGAGATCTCATGGAAGCGGATCGCCGCTCCGGATTCCTTACCGGCGCGCGTTTCGCCCGATAACCGGCTCCCGCTTGTCGGCGCGCAGGCTAGCGGCTGCGCGCCCGCCAGCCTTGCGACGCCATCAGCGCCATGATCGCTTCGTCGGGAAGGAGCTTGGCGAGCACGGCGGCGATCTTGTTGGGCGCGCCCGGCACGGCCATGGGGCGGTTGGTCTCCACCGCCTTCCATCCGGCCGCCGCCACGGCCTCGGCCTCCATCCACAGCCAGCGGGGCGTACCGGCCGAAAGCTTCGCCCGCGTGCCGTTCACGTCGTGGAACTCCGACCAGGTCAGGCCGGGGCAAAGCGCGCTGACATGCACGCCGGTCCCGCGCGTCTCCTGGCGCAGGCTCTGGGAGAAGCGGATCATGAAGCTCTTCACCGGCCCGTAGAGGGTGTGTCCGGCGCCGCCGGGCGTCAGGCCGGCCACGGAGGCGACGTTGACGATGCGCCCGAAGCCGCGGGCGATCATGCCGGGCGCCACGCGATGGGCCAGTTCGCAGGGGCCGTTGAGCATCACCTGGAGAAGGGCGGCCTGATCGCTCCAGGCGGTCTCGGCGAAGACGCCCGGAAGGCCGTAGCCGGCGTTGTTGACCAGCACGTCCGCGGCGCGCCCCTCGCCCGCCAGCCTGTCGACCAGGGCGCCGGGCGTCGCCGCCTCGGCCATGTCGGCGGCCAGGGTAAGGGCCCGCACGCCGTGGCGGGCGCCCAGTTCGGCGGCCAGGGCCTCCAGCCGGTCGCCGCGCCGGGCGGTGAGGGCCAGGTCATAGCCCTTCGCCGCCAGGAGCCGGGCGAAGGCCTCGCCGATTCCGGCCGAGGCGCCGGTCACCAGGGCGAGGCGGCGATCCATGGCCGGCCCCTACGCCTCCTCGGCCGGCAGCAGGTCGGCGACGGTGAAGTCGCCCAGGCGCTCGGCAGCCGCCTGGTCGGCCGCGGCGATGGCGGCGCCCACCGCCTGGGGGGCGGAGGCCGCCACCGGGCAGCCGTCG
>CAYQPL010000154.1:0-4588 GCA_964419395.1 uncultured Phenylobacterium sp.
GGGCTGCTCGAACAGCAGCAGGCCGACATCATGATCGCGGTCCATGGTGAGGGTGTGCCACTTGTTGTCCTGGCCATTGCCGTCACCACTGGCGATGCCGATTTGAATGCCGACCTCCCAGGGATTGATGGATAGCTTGGCGTCAAAGGCACCGCCGCCTGCGAGAATCTCCAGGTTCTCTACCCCCAACTCGGTGTCTTCGGCCTGACCCCAGAGAATGAGCGCTTCGAGCTCTAGGGACAGTGGTCCCAGTCGGGTCGCGCACCAGATGTCTCCGTGGAGGACATTGAACTTGTTGCTGGGCTGCCGAGTCCAGCGGATGTAGCCGCCAATCTTGTGGACCTCGCCCATGTAACCGCCGCTCAGCAGGAACGAGTGGGTGTCATCATCGCGGTTAATGAAGCCCTCAGAGCGCATGTCAGCTGCCAGGCTGATGCGCACGGGATCGAGGCGGCTGGTGCTGATCATCACGCGGTCAACGATGTCGCCGGCCGCCAGCACGCGGTTCATGAACCGGAAGTCCCGGACGATCAGGCGGGCCTCAGGGCCGGCCTCGGCGCCGTCGAGCCGCAGTTCACGACCTGACGGCAGGACGAAGGTGACGGTTCCGACGCCCCAGTTGCGGGCCAGGATACGCAGGGCGCTGCGGAAGGCGGCGGGCGCGCCGAGCAGTTCCGGCGCCTGGTGGAAGGCGCGTCGAGACGCCGCCAGTTCCGCCAGCGATGACGAGTCGTGGGCGATGGTCATGGTCGCTTCCCCCTCGTTTGGTAAGGACACTAGCACGGATCGGCGAGGAGGTGACCCGCGACCCAGGCCAGGGGTACGGCTCGGCCCCCCAAGCGGACGCATCCCCGGGCGGGGGATTTCAGGCTTGTTTAGCCCGCAGGCGGGCGCCACTTAGGCCCGATCCGCGACTCCGAAGGACCGTTTTTCATGGCCGCGCTCACACTCCAGAAGTGGAACATCACCTTCGGCGGCGACGCGCCCCTGGTGGTCATCGCCGGCCTGAACGTGCTGGAAGACCTGGAACTCGCCCGCGACGCCGCCCGCCATCTGAAGGCGGTCACGGCCGATCTGGGCCTGCCCTATGTCTTCAAGGCGAGCTTCGACAAGGCCAACCGGTCCTCGATCCGCAGCTATCGCGGCCCGGGCCTGGAGGAGGGGCTGAAGATCCTCCGCCAGATCAAGGACGAGTTCGACGTTCCGATCTGCACCGACCTGCACGAGGTCGCCCAGGCCGAGCCGGTCGCCGCCGTCGCCGATCTCGTCCAGATTCCGGCCTTCCTCTGCCGCCAGACCGATCTCGTGGTCGCCACCGCCGAGGCGACCAAGGCCGCCGGCGGCCTGCTGCACGTCAAGAAGGGCCAGTTCCTGGCCCCCTGGGACAGCCGCAACATTCTCGACAAGATCAAGGAAGCCGTCGGCGTCGACATGACCATCATGTGCGAGCGCGGCGTCAGCTTCGGCTATAACAATCTGGTGGTCGACATGCTGGGCATCGGCGAGATGCAGAACCTCGGCGTCCCGGTGACCATCGATGCGACCCACGCCGTCCAGCTCCCCGGCGCAAATCCGAAGTCGAACGGCGCGTCCACCGGCGGCCGGCGCGAGGGCGTGCCGGTGATCGCCAAGGCCGCCGTGGCCGCCGGCGCGGACGGCGTCTTCCTGGAATTCCACCACGATCCGGACGGGGCCCTGTGCGACGGGCCGAGCTGCCTGCCGCTGAACTCGGCCGAGGGGCTGCTGCGCACGCTCAAGGCGGTCCACGAAGCCGTCCGGGCCTGAGCCATGGATCTCTCCGCCCTGCAAGGCCTGCTCTCCACCGTTCCGGGCGTACGGGTGGCCTGCGTCGGCGACCTGATGCTCGACCGGTTCGTCTATGGCGAGGTGAGCCGCGTCTCGCCCGAGGCGCCGATCCCGGTGCTGGCGCGGCGGCGGGAGCTGGTCATGCTGGGCGCGGCCGGCAATGTGGCGCGCAACGTGGCCGCGCTCGGCGGGCACGTCTGCCTGGTCGGCCTTCTCGGCGGCGACGCCGAGGGGCACGAGGCCCTGCGGCTGGTCTCGGCCGAGCCGGGGGTCGAGGGCTTCATCGTCACCGACGCGACCCGGCCGACGACGCTGAAGACCCGCTTCGTCTCCGGCGGCCAGCAGCTCCTGCGGGTCGACAACGAAGTCAGCGCGGCGGCCTCCGGCGAGGCCGAGGAGCGGCTGGTGCGGACGATCCGCGACGTGGCCAGCGACGTGGGCCTGATCCTCCTGTCGGACTACGGCAAGGGCGTGGTGACGCCGGCCGTCATCGCCGCCTGCCGCGAGACCGGCGCGCGGATCATCGTCGATTCCAAGGCCCGCAGCTTCGCCCGCTACGGCGAGGTGGACATCGTCAAGCCGAACGCCGCCGAACTGGCGCATGCGACGGACATGCCGACCTCGACGGACGAGGAGGTGGCCGCGGCGCTGGAGCACGCCCTGACCCTGTGCGAGGCGCGCGCCATCCTGGTGACCCGCTCGGCCAAGGGAATCTCCCTGGCGGTTCGCGGAGCGGCCGTCCGCCACTTCCCCGGCGTGCCCAAGGAGGTCTTCGACGCTTCCGGCGCGGGGGACACGACGCTGGCCGCGCTCGGCCTCGCCCTGGCGGCGAAGGCTGCGGTGGAGGACGCCATCGCCTTCGCCATGCTGGCCTCCGGCGTCGCGGTGGGGAAGGCGGGAACGGCCGTGGTCACGCCTGCCGAACTGGTGGAGGCCTCGCTCTCGGCCCACCTGGCGCCGGCGGAGGCCAAGGTCGCCACCGCCCAGCGGATGGCCGACGAGGTCGCCCGCTGGCGCGCCCAGGGCCTGAGGGTCGGCTTCACCAACGGCTGCTTCGACATTCTCCACAAGGGTCACGTGGCCTATCTGAACCAGGCGCGGGCCTGGTGCGACCGGCTCATCGTGGGCGTCAACGCCGACGCGTCGGTCAAGCGGCTGAAGGGCGAAGGCCGGCCGGTCAACGACCTGGAAAGCCGCGCCGTGGTTCTGGCCGGGCTCGGCTGCGTCGATCTGGTCGTGCCGTTCGAGGAGGACACGCCGCTGAAGCTGATCGAGGCCGCGCGGCCCGACGTGCTGATCAAGGGCGCCGACTACGCCGAATCCGAGGTGGTCGGCGGGGACCTGGTCAAGGGCTGGGGCGGAGAGGTGCGGCTGGCCGAGATCGTCCAGGGCTTCTCCACAACCGCCGCCATCGCCCGCATGCAGGAGAAGGCATGAGCCGCCGTATCGTCTTCGTCACCGGCGGGGCCGGCTTCATCGGCTCCAACATCGTCGCCCGCCTGGCGCAGGACCGCGCCCTGGACGTGGTGGTCTGCGATCGCCTGCGCGAGGCCGATCTCGGCAAGTGGCGCAACATCGCCAAGCATCCCATCGGCGACTTCGTGGCGCCGGAGGACATGTTCGACTGGCTGGAGAAGCGCTGGCGCGACGTCGAACTGGTCGTCCACATGGGGGCTGTGTCGTCCACGACGGAGCCGGACGCCGACAAGATCGTGCAGTCGAACTTCTGCCTGTCGCGCGATCTCTTTCGCTGGTGCGCCGACCGGCAGCGGCGGCTGATCTACGCCTCTTCGGCGGCGACCTATGGCGACGGACATCTCGGTTTCGGCGACGACAACAGCTTCGAGGCCCTGGCGGCCCTGCGGCCGCTGAACGCCTATGGCTGGTCCAAGGCCCAGTTCGACCTCTTCGCCGTCCGCCAGGCGGCCCGCGAGTACGCGCCGCCGCAGTGGGCCGGGCTGAAGTTCTTCAACGTCTACGGGCCCAACGAACACCACAAGGGCGCGATGAAGTCTGTCGTGGCCCAGATCTGGCCCAAGGTGGCCGCCGGCCAGGACGTGCAGCTCTTCAAGTCGCATCGCGAGGGCGTGCCGGACGGCGGCCAGATGCGCGACTTCGTCTATGTCCGCGACGTGGCCGAGGTGGTCGCCTGGCTCGCCGCCCATCCGCAGGTGAACGGGATCTACAACCTGGGATCGGGCGAGGCGCGCAGCTTCGCCGACCTCGCCAAGGCGACCTTCGCCGCGGCCGGGCGCGAGCCCCGCATCGACTATGTGCCGACCCCGCCGGCCATTCGCAACAAGTACCAGTACTTCACCCAGGCCGAGATGGCCCGCCTGCGGCAGGCCGGCTATGACGCGCCGTTCACCTCGCTCGAAGACGGGGTGAGGGACTATGTCACGCGCTATCTGGCCACCGACGATCCCTATCGCTGAACGGCTTTCGCAGGCGCCCGCCGCTGTGGAATAGTCGGGTTCGCATGGCCGACCCCTCCCGACGCACGAAGATCTGGCTGGCCGCCGCCGGCGCCGCCGTCCTGGCGATCCTGGCCGCCGGCGGCCTGGTCTGGCGCGACGACATCCTGCGCACCGGGCTCGATCCCAAGGTGCCCTTCCAGACCTATGACCCGCCGCCGGCGCCGGACTATTCCGAGCGCGCGGCCTGGCGGCTGCTGCCCACCGAGCCCCGGACCTGGGGCGAGGAGACGCCGCCGGCCGATGTCTTCTTCGTGGCGCCGCCCCTCTATGACGGCGGGCGTCACTGGACCGCGCCAGTCGACGAT
>CAYQPL010000154.1:4598-5610 GCA_964419395.1 uncultured Phenylobacterium sp.
AGTGGACGATGCTCGCGCCGACTGCTTCTTCCGCCTCACCGTGGGGCCGATCTCTGCCGGGCCCTTCGTCCAGTCCGTCCGGGTCTTCGCGCCCCGGTACCGGCAGGCGAGCCTCTACACCATGCTCACCCTGCGCGACGACGCGCGCGAAGCCCGGCGGTTCGCCTATGAGGATGTCCGGCGCGCCTTCCGGCACTATCTGGCCAGCTACAATGCGGGCCGGCCGCTGATCCTGGTCGGGGTCGAACAGGGCGGCACCCTGGCGGCGCGGCTGCTGGCCGAGGAGGTCGCGCCCCATCCGGAGCTGGCCCGGCGGCTGGTGGCGGCCTATCTCGTCGAGACGGCGGTGGAGGCGGCGCGGCCTCCGTTCGCCCCTTGCGTCTCCCCGGCCGAACCGGGCTGCGTGGCGGCCTGGGTCTCGGCCTATGAAGGCGAGCGCGAGCGCGCCCAGAACCTGCGGGACCGGTCGCTGGTGTGGAACGCCCAGGGCGACCTGGTGAACCTCGCCAGCCCGCCGCTCTGCTTCAATCCGCTGCTCGGGCGCGTGGGCGAAGAGGCCGCCCCGGCGCGGCTCGCCAAGGGCGCCACCAACGCCACGGGGCTGGAATGGGGGGCGCGGCCGGCGCTGCAGACGCGTCAGGTCTCGGCCGTTTGCGAGCGCGGCGTGCTGATGGTCTCGCGCCCCAGATCGGCGGCCTACAAGCGGGCCGGCGCCTGGGCCGAGCGGCGCAAGGTTCCGGGCTACAACCTCTTCTATGGCGATCTCGAAGCCGACGCCGAGGCCCGTCTCGCCACCCTGCTGGCCGACCCCAACTTCCCGCGTGCGGCGACGCCCATCCTGCAGAGCGCCGAGGTGCCCCGCGCGCCGGTGCACAGGATCGACTAGCCCGCCTCCTGGGCCGCCTGGGGCTCACTGCGGGCCTCCTGGGCCTCGGGCTGGGGCTCATTTTGGGCCTCCTGGGGCGTGGGGCTCATTTTGCTGGGCCTCCTGGGGCTTCTGGGCCTCCTGGAG
>CAYQPL010000154.1:5620-7954 GCA_964419395.1 uncultured Phenylobacterium sp.
CACCCCTACGGTGGTGGCCGAGGGAAGAGCGCCTGGAGCACGCTGCACCCCTAAGGTGGTGGCCGAGGGAAGCGCGCCAGGAGCGCGCAGCACCCCAAGGCTGGTGGCAGAGCGAAGAGCGCCTGGAGCACGCGCAGGGCCTGCCCGCGCTCGGAGACGAGTTGCGGGTCGCGGGCCAGGATCAGGCGCGCATCGTCGCCGGCCGCGGCGATCAGGTCGCGATGGGCGATGGGGTCGGCGAAGACATAGTCCGGAAAGCCGCTCTGGCGCAGGCCGAGCGGGTCGCCGCCGCCGCGCAGCTCCAGGTCTGTCTCGGCGATCTGGAAGCCGTCGTCGGTGCGACGGAGGACGTCGAGCCGCTTCTGGCCGGTCTCCGAAAGCGGCGGATCGTAGAGCAGGACGCAGGCGCTCTCTGCCCGCCCGCGGCCGACGCGCCCCCTCAGCTGGTGAAGCTGGGCGAGGCCGAAGCGCTCGGCCTGCTCGATGACCATGATGGTGGCGTTGGGCACGTTCACCCCGACCTCGACGACGGTCGTGGCCACCAGCACCGACAGCCGTCCCTCGGCGAAGTCGGCCATGACGGCGTCCTTCTCGGCCGGCGGCATCTTGCCGTGGACGAGGCCGACGCCCGGCCCCACGCGGGCCCGCAGCTCGGCGGCGCGGCGCTCGGCGGCGGCGAGGTCTGTCTTTTCCGACTCCGAGACCAGCGGGCAGATCCAGAAGGCCTGGGCGCCGGCCTGCGCGGCCGCCTTCAGCCGCGCCTCGACCTCGAAGATCCGCGCCATGGGCACGGCCCGCGTCGCCACGGGGGTTCGCCCCGGCGGCTTCTCGTCGATGCGCGAGACGTCGAGGTCGCCGAAGACGGTCAGTTCCAGTGTGCGGGGAATGGGTGTGGCCGACATGGCCAGCAGGTGCGTGGCCTCGCCCTTGGCCTGCAACCGCTGGCGTTCGGCGACGCCGAAGCGGTGCTGCTCGTCGATGACCGTCAGGCGCAGATCATGGAAGACCACGTCGTTCTGGAAGAGCGCGTGGGTGCCCACGGCCACCTGCACCGCGCCGCTGGCCAGGGCCCGCAGCTTTTCGGCCCGCGCCGCGCCCTTGTCCCGGCCGGTCAGCAGGACCGCGGCGATTCCCTGCGCCTCCAGCGGCGCGGCGAGGGTCTCGTAGTGCTGGCGGGCGAGGATCTCCGTCGGCGCCATCAGCGCGCTCTGCCCGCCGGCCTCGGCGACATCGGCCATGGCCAGCATGGCCACGACGGTCTTTCCGGAGCCCACATCCCCCTGGATCAGGCGCGACATCCGCTGGCCGCTGGTGAAATCGCGGCGCAGGTCGGCCAGCGCCCGCCGCTGGGCGCCGGTGAGGGCGAAGGGGAGGGCGGCCTCCAGCGCCTCGGCCCGCCGCCCCGACGCGATCGGGCGCGCGGGTTCGGCGCGGCGGACGGCGCGGCGCTGGCCCATGGCCAGCTGATGGGCCAGCAACTCGTCAAAGGCCAGGCGTCGCCGATGGGGCGACAGCAGGGAGAAGTCCGCCACCGTCGCCGGGGCGTGCAGCCGCCGCAGGGCGTCGAGCCAGCTTGGCCACCGCTCTCGGGCGAGCCATGCCGGGTCCTGCCACTCCGGCAGGTCGGCCGCGCGCGAGAGCGCGTCGAGCACGATCTTGCGCACGGTGCGGGCCGGCAGGCCGGCGGTCGCCGGATAGACTGGCTCGATCTCGGGGATCTGGTCGGCCTTCTCCACCGGCAGCAGGTAGTCGGGATGGGCGACCTGGATCTCCGACCCGAACCGCTCGACCTTGCCGCTGACCCGGCGTCGCGCGCCGACCGGGTGCTGCGCCTCCAGCCGCCCGCCCATGCCGCCGAAATAGACCAGGGTCAGGAAGCCCGTCCCGTCGAAGGTGCGCACCCGCCACGGCTGCGACGGGTTCCGCGGCGCCTGATAGGCGTCGATGGTGACGGCGAAGGTCTGGACCGCGCCTTCCAGCGCTGCTGCGACGGTCGCCGGCGTGCGGTGGATGACGCTGTGGGGCGCCAGGAAGGCGACATCGCGCACGTGGGGGCCGGCCAGCTTGGCCAGCAGCGGCGCAACGCGCGGCCCCACGCCCTTCAGGGCGCCGATCTCGGCGAAGAGGGGGTACAGAATCTCCGGGCGCATGGCGGCGAGCATAGCGTGGCCGGCCGTCGGGCGCGCCCTGGACCCGGGCGCGTGGCTGTGATGATCTCGCCGCACACCGGCCAAGGGGGAGCCTTCGATGACGCTCAGGATTCTCGCCGTCGCCGCAGCCGCCGCGCTTGCGGCCTGCAGCCAGCCCGCGGAGGCGCCCGAGGCCGAGGCGCCC
>CAYQPL010000155.1:0-2882 GCA_964419395.1 uncultured Phenylobacterium sp.
GGAAGCGGCCGGAGTCGTCGCGGCTGATGCCGAAGGTGGGCTGGGGCAGGTCGTTGGTGCCGAAGGAGAAGAACTCGGCGTTCTCCGCCAGGTCGCCGGCGCGGATGGCGGCGCGCGGCAGCTCGACCATGGTGCCGACGAGATAGGGGAAGTCCTGCTTGCGCTCGGCCAGAACCTCCTTGGCCACCCGGTCGGTCAGCTGGCGCAGGAACTTCATCTCCTCACCCTTGGCCACCAGGGGATGCATGATTTCCGGGCACGGCGGGGTCTTGCCGCCCTCGGCGATCTCGCAGGCGGCCTCGAAGATCGCGCGGACCTGCATCTCGTAGATCTCGGGGTAGGAGACGCCCAGGCGGCAGCCGCGGTGGCCGAGCATGGGGTTGGTCTCGTGCAGCTCCTTCACCCGGCGTTCCAGCTTGCCGATCTCGATGCCGGACGCCTCAGCCAGGGCCTTCAGGTCCTCCTCGGTGTGCGGCAGGAATTCGTGCAGCGGCGGGTCGAGCAGCCGGATGGTGACCGGCAGGCCCTCCATGATGGTGAAGAGCTCGACGAAGTCGGCCCGCTGCATGGGCAGGATCTTGGCCAGCGCCGTGCGGCGGCCCTTCTCGTCATCCGCCAGGATCATCTCGCGCACGGCGGAGATGCGGTCCTCTTCGAAGAACATGTGCTCGGTGCGGCAAAGGCCGATGCCCTCGGCGCCGAACTGCCGGGCGGTGCGGGCGTCCAGCGGCGTCTCGGCGTTGGCGCGGACCTTCAGGCGCCGCGTGACGTCGGCCCACGTCATGAGCGTCGCGAAGTCGCCCGTCAGCTCCGGCTCGATCATCTTGACCGCGCCAGCCAAAACCTCGCCGGTCGAGCCGTCGACGGTGATCACGTCGCCGGCCTTGAAGGTGCGGCCGCGGGCGCGGAACTCGCCCACCTTGGCGTGGATCTGGATCTCGCCGGCGCCGGAGACGCAAGGCCGCCCCATGCCGCGGGCCACCACGGCGGCGTGGCTGGTCATGCCGCCGCGGGCGGTCAGGATCGCCTTGGCCGCATGCATGCCGTGAATGTCTTCCGGACTCGTCTCGTCGCGGACCAGGATGACAGCCTCGTGGATCGCGGCCAGCCGCTCGGCCTCGTCGGCGTCGAACACCACCTTGCCCGTCGCCGCGCCGGGCGAGGCCGGCAGGCCGACGGCCACCACGTCGCGCTCGCTGGCCGGATCGATGGTCGGGTGCAGAAGCTGGTCGAGGGAGGCGGGTTCCACCCGCATCACCGCCTCTTCCTTGGTGATCACGCCCTGTTCGGCGAGATCGACGGCGATCTTCAGCGCCGCCTTGGCCGTGCGCTTCCCGTTGCGCGTCTGCAGCATGTACAGACGGCCCTGCTCGACCGTGAACTCGATGTCCTGCATGTCGCGGTAGTGGCTCTCCAGCCGCTCCACCACGTCCTTGAACTGCTGGAACACCTCCGGCAGCGCCTCTTCCATGGAGGGCTGCTTGTCGCCCATTTCCTCGCGGGCGATCCTGGTCAGGGCCTGGGGCGTGCGGATGCCGGCCACCACGTCCTCGCCCTGGGCGTTGATCAGGAACTCGCCATAGAGGCGCGCCTCGCCCGTCGAAGGATTGCGGGTGAAGGCCACGCCGGTGGCCGAGGTCTCGCCCATGTTGCCGAAGACCATGGACTGGACGTTCACCGCCGTGCCCCAGCTCTCGGGGATGTCGTGCATGCGGCGATAGAACTTGGCCCGGTCGTTCATCCAGCTGGCGAACACCGCGCCGATGGCGCCCCACAGCTGCGCCTTGGGGTCCTGCGGGAAGTCCGAGCCGAGTTCGCCGGCCACGGCCTTCTTGTAGTCGGCGACGACCTTCTCCCAGTCCTCGGCCGAGAGCGCGGTGTCGACGGTGACGTCCAGGCGCTCCTTATGCTCGTCGAGGATCTCCTCGAACATGTGGTGGTCGAGGTCGAGCACCACGTTCGAATACATCTGGATGAAACGGCGATAGGAATCGAAGGCGAAGCGGCGGTCGCCCGACAGCTTGGCCAGCCCCTCCACCGTTTCGTCGTTCAGGCCGAGATTGAGGACGGTGTCCATCATGCCCGGCATGGAGGCGCGCGCGCCGGAGCGGACGGAGACGAGCAGCGGATTGGCCGCGTCGCCGAAGGTCTTGCCGGTCAGTTCCTCGACGCGGGCGAGCCCCGCCTCGACCTGGTCGGTCAGGTCGGTCGGGTACTTCCGGGCGTTGGCGTTATAGTGCACGCAGCACTCGGTGGTGATGGTGAAGCCCGGCGGCACCGGCAGGCCCAGGGCGGACATCTCGGCCAGGTTGGCGCCCTTGCCGCCCAGCAGGTTCCGCATGGAGGCGTCGCCGTCGGCGGACCCGCCGCCGAAGGCGTAGACCCAACGCGTCTTGGTCAGGCTCGTCATCGTCCCACTCATCCCGTCACTTGGCTGAAGTCCGCCACGCGCCCCATGGCGTCGCGGACCTGGCTCAGAAGCCGCAGGCGGTTGTCCCGTTCCGCGGCCACCTCGGAGTTCACCAGCACTTCTTCGAAAAACGCATCCACCGGGCCGCGCAGGTCGGCCAGCGCCTGCATCGCGGCGACGAAGTCCTCGCCGGCCAGCGAGTCGGCGACCTTGGGCTCGACCGCCCCCAGGGCCTCGACCAGAGCGGTTTCGGCGGCGGGCGCGGGGTTGTGGCAGTTCCGCGCATGGCTATCGTCATCAGCCCGGTCCAGGCGGCTGCGAGCATGCTGCCGATGCTATGCGCCATGGATCTATTTAATCTCTGGATCTATCGCGGACGATGGGACTGGCGCGAAGGTCGCCTGATCATCGCCTCCGCCGTACTGGGTATCGCGATCGGAACAGCCACCTTTCATTGGCTCAACGAAAACGC
>CAYQPL010000155.1:2892-7896 GCA_964419395.1 uncultured Phenylobacterium sp.
CCATGGCCGCGGCCGCGCCGGTCGGCAGAACGCCCTTCTTCTCCTCGGCCTTGAGGATGTTGGTCGCGCGCTTGTAGCCCGCCAGCAGATTGGCGCCGTCGTCCGTGGTCAGGAACCCGTCGAGCGCTTCCACCCGCGCCACGATACGGACGAGGTCGTCGTCGCCCAAGGCGAAAACCGCGTCCACCAGGTCGTGGCGCTTGCCCTGCTCTCTCAGCAGCACCTTCAGGCGATCTGCGAAGAAGGCGACCAGCTCGTCGCCGGCGATTTCGCGCAGCGGCAGGCGCACGCCGCCTTCAAGCACGATGCGGATGACGCCGAGGGCCGCGCGGCGCAGGGCGTAGGGGTCCTTCGAGCCGGTCGGCTTCTCGTCGATGCCGAAGAAGCCGATCAGGGTGTCGAGCTTGTCGGCCAGCGCCACGGCCCTGCCGGCCGGCGTCGCGGGAACCGCATCGGCCGGACCCTGGGGCCTGTAGTGATCGCGGACGGCGTCGGCGACGGCGCCGTCCAGACCCTCGGCGCGGGCGTAATAGCCGCCCATCAGGCCCTGCAGTTCCGGGAACTCGCCCACCATGCCGGTGACGAGGTCGGCCTTGGCCAGGCGCGCCGCCTGGGCCGCGACCTGGGCGTCGGCGCCGACCAGCGGCGCCAGACGCTGGGCCAGGGTCGTGATGCGCTCCACCCGCTCGAACATGGTGCCGAGCCTGGCGGGGAAGGTGACGCCCTTCAGCTTGTCCAGGCGGTCCTCCAGGCGGACCTTGCGGTCCTCGTCCCAGAAGAAGCGCGCATCGGACAGGCGCGCCGACAGCACCTTGGCGTTGCCCGCGGCGATCACCTTGCCGCCGTCGGGCGCATCGACATTGGCCACCGTCACGAAGTGCGGCGCCAGCCCCTCGCGCGCGGGGTCGCGGACGGCGAAATACTTCTGGTGCGTGCGCATGGAGGTGCGGATCACCTCCGGCGGCAGGTCGAGGAAGGCCGGGTCCATGTCCCCCAGCACCGGCGTCGGCCATTCGGCGAGACCCGCGCCCTCGGCCAGCAGGCCCTCGTCCTCGACCAGCTCCAGATTGCGCGCGAAGCAGAGGGTGCGCGCGCCTTCCATGATGCGCGCCTTGCGCTCCTCGACGTCGAGCACGACGAAGTGGGCGGCGAGCCCCGCCTGGTAGGTGTCGAAGTCCTTCACGCGGAAGGGCTTGGCCTCGCCCATGAAGCGGTGGCCTTCGGTGACGTCGCCGCTTTCGATCCCGTCGATGCTGAACGGCACGACGGCGCCGTCGAACAGGCAGACGATCCGCTTCAGCGGCCGGACCCAGCGCAGCGTCCCCCGGCCCCAGGTCATGGACTTCGGCCACGGGAAGCCACGGACGATGGCCTCGACCATCTCGGCGACGATCTCCGGAGTCGGCCGGCCCTTGCGCTCGATCTTCGCGAACCACACGCCGTCCTGTTCGACGAGCTGGTCCTGCGTCAGGCCGGTGGAGCGCAGGAAGCCCTCCATGGCCTTGTCCGGCGCGCCGACGCGGGGGCCTTTGCGTTCCTCGACGCGGTCGGCCTGGGCCTCGGGCAGGCCCTCGACCACGAGGGTCAGGCGGCGCGGACCGGCGAAGGCGGTCATGGCCTCGGGCAGGAAGCCCTGATCGGCCAGGCGCTCACGCGCCATCCGCTCCAGGTCCCGGGCGGCTTGAACCTGCATGCGCGCGGGAATCTCTTCGGAGAAGAGCTCGAGAAGAAGCTGGGGCATGAGTTACGCGTTGCCCCCTTCGTTGGCCACCCAGGCCTCGGCGCACATCTTGGTCAGGTCGCGGATGCGGCCGATATAGCTCTGGCGCTCGGCCACGGCGATGGCGCCGCGGGCGTCCATCAGGTTGAAGAGGTGGCTGGCCTTCAGCACGTGGTCATAGGCCGGCAGCACGCTGGCCTGGCCTTGCGGGCCCTTCAGGGCGAGCAGGCGCGGCACCTCGGTCTCCATGTCCTCGAAGTGGCGCTTCAGACGGGCCACGTCATAGCCCTCGAAGTTGGCGGTCGACTGCTGGCGCTCGTTCTCCAGGAACACCTCGCCATAGGTCCTGGGCTCGGGTCCGTCGGGATCGTTGAAGGCGAGATCGGTGAAATGGTCGACGCCCTGCAGGTACATGGCCAGGCGCTCCAGGCCATAGGTCAGCTCACCGGCCACGGGCCAGACATCGAGACCGCCGACCTGCTGGAAGTAGGTGTACTGCGTCACCTCCATGCCGTCGCACCACACCTCCCAGCCCAGGCCCCAGGCGCCCACAGTGGGGTTCTCCCAGTCGTCCTCGACGAAGCGGATGTCGTGCAGGCGGGTGTCGAGGCCGATGGCCTCCAGACTGCCCAGATAGAGGTCCTGCAGGTCGTCCGGGTTCGGCTTCAGGATCACCTGGTACTGGTAATAGTGCTGAAGGCGGTTCGGGTTCTCGCCATAGCGGCCGTCGGCCGGCCGGCGCGAGGGCTGCACATAGGCGGCGCGCCAGGGCTTGGGCCCCAGGGCCCGCAGCACGGTGGCCGGATGCAAGGTCCCCGCCCCCACCTCCACGTCGTGCGGCTGCAGGATCACGCAGCCTTGGCGGCTCCAATAGTCGTGGAGTTTCAGGATCAGGCCCTGAAACGAGAGAGGCTTTTCTGAGGACATCCGACGGCGATTTTGCAGGCGCAAAAAAAGTCGGCGGACCATAGGGCCCGCCGACCTGTGCATCAAGCGCGCGGATGGCGCGAAATCAGTTGCCGCTCGGCGCCGTGGCCTTGCCGGCGCGCGAGTGCGGGCCGCCGAACTTGTCCCGGTTTTCCGGAGTGTCCGGAACGGGCCCGTTGGTCACCAGCTCGTAGTTGACCACGGCGCCGGTGTTGGAGGCCATCGATCCGGCCTGCGTGGCCGACCGGGCTTCATAGCCCCCCGTGTCGCCCTTCATCCGGGCGTCGGAGGACATGGTCTGGCCGGACATGGCGGTGTTCGACGACATGCCGGTGCGGGCCGACATGTTCGGCGCGTTGACCGCATCCTGCGTGTCGCCGGTGATCTTGCCGTCGGGCATGGTCGTGTAGCCCTGACGACCGCCCGTCGGCCGGGTGGAGTCCACCGACGGCAATCCCGTCTTGGAATCCTTGCCCGACGCGGGGCTGGCCATGTTCCGCATTTCGCCCTGCTGGTCCGGGTGGCCCATCTGGGCGGCGGCCGGCATGGCGGCGGCGGCGAGCGCCACGGCGGACGCGGCGGGGAGGATAAGCTTGAGTTTCATTCCTGCACTCTCCTTGGCGTTTGAATGAAGCCCGCAGGTTCCCCCCCGCCGGCCTGGCGGGCCTTCGGCTTAGTTGCCCTGGGGCGCGGTGCGCTTACCGGCGCTCGAGAGCGGAGCGCCGAATTCGGCGCGGTTTTCCGGGGTGTCCGGAATGGGTTGCATGGTCGTGACGCTCGCCTGGGTCACGGCGGCGGCGTCGCTCGCCGTCCCCGTGGCCGCCATGGCGTCGGACGTCATGCCGGCGGCGGCCGAGGTGTCCGCGCCGCTGGTCTCGGCCGAGGCGGCCGCATCGGCCTCCATTTCGGTCGCGCCGTCGGCGGCCACCGCGCCCTGAGCGTCCGCCGACGCCGAAGCCTCGGGCATGGCGCCGGGCGACAGCACCTTGTCGACCACGTGGATGACGCCGTTGGAGGCCATGACGTCGGGCTGGACGATCTGCGCCTGGCCGACCATCAGCGCCTCGCCGCTGCCGTCGAGCTGGATGTTTTCGCCGGCCACCGTGGGCACCGGGCCCTTGGCGCCGTCGATCCGCGTGGAGTCGAGGCGGGCGTTGACCAGGTGATAGGTCAGAAGCTTCTGCAGGTCGGCGCGGTTCTCCGGCTTCATCAGACGGTCGAGCTCGCCCGCCGGCAGGGCCGCAAAGGCCTGATCCGTCGGGGCGAAGACGGTGAGATTGCTGTTGTTCTTCAGCACGCCGGTGAGGTTGGTGGCGTCGAGCGCCTTCACCAGGGTGTTGAACTGGCCCGACGCCTTCAGGGTCTCGACCATGTCGCCGTTCGGCTTCACCTCGCCTCCGGCCGAGCCGGCCACCCCGGCCCGCTCGGCGGCGCCGGCCTGGGCCGCGGGGATGCCTTCCGACGGCGTCGAGGCCGTGGGATCGGCCGTCGCGACCTGGGCGTGGGCCGAGGCGGCCATCAGGGCGGCGGCGGCCGTGGCGGTCATAAGGCGGGTCAGATGCATCGATCTTCCTCTTGTATTCCGTTTCCGTCGCCATCGGCCGGGCCGGGCGCGCCGCGCCCTGGCGACCGATGACAGTCCGCACCTCTACGCGAACTGTGGCGGTCGAGTTGCTGTGTTCACGGGCTCGTGAACTCAGCGCCGCTTGCGGCCACGCGACGGCCACAATCGCGCCGCCCGGCGGCCTCTGTCGCCTATTTGTTGGGCGCCTTGCTCGCCGGAGCGCCCGTTTTTCGAACACCGTTCGGCTTTCCTTAATCGGAGGCGGCCCCGCCTCCCCCCCGTCCGCCCGCCGCCGATAGCGTCGCCTTGCCGTCAGCCGACACTATCGGTTCGAGGCCATGGGGGCTTGCTGACGGCTCGAGCCAATACAAGGGGACGCGCGGCGCCAAACGCCAGTGCGGTAGCGAGCGGATGAAACTGATCATGGCGATCGTCAAACCCTTCAAGCTGGACGACGTGCGCGAAGCGCTCGTCGCCGCCGGTGTTGAAGGGCTGACGGTCTCGGAAGTGAAGGGTTACGGCCGCCAGAAGGGCCAGACCGAGATCTATCGCGGCGCGGAGTACCAGGTGAACTTCGTGCCCAAGGTGAAACTCGAGGCGGTGGTCGACGACGCCGCGGCCGCCAAGGCCGTGGAGGCGATCAAGGCCGCCGCGGCCACCGGCAAGATCGGCGACGGCAAGATCTTCGTCGTCAATGTCGAGGAGGCGGTGCGCATCCGCACCGGCGAGACCGGATCGGCGGCCCTCTAAGCAACTGAACGGGACAAGGGGATAAAGAACATGCTGTCATTGA
>CAYQPL010000156.1:0-410 GCA_964419395.1 uncultured Phenylobacterium sp.
CCTCGGCGGCCTTGGCTTCCGCAGCCTGGGCCTCGGCCGCCTTGGCGGCCGCGGCTTCGCGCTCGACGCGCGCGGATTCTTCGCGGGCCTTGGCCTCGGCGGCCTGGCGCGCCTGTTCGCGGGCGCGCTCGATGGCGTTCTGGCGTGCGCGCAGCTCCTCGGCCGACAGGCCGGAAGGGTCGCCGCCGCGCGCGGCCGGACGGGGATCGGATCCGCGGCGTTCGGCCGGAGACAGGCCGGCCAGGTTGCCGGCGGCCGGCGCATGGGTGCGCGGACGCTTGGTCTCCACGACCACCGTCTTGGAGCGGCCGTGGCTGAAGCTCTGCTTCACCGTCCCTGCGCTGACCGCGCCCGCACCGCGGGGCTTGAGGGTCAGGGGCGGGCGTCCGCCAGGGTTCCGGCCGTTGTCT
>CAYQPL010000156.1:420-7510 GCA_964419395.1 uncultured Phenylobacterium sp.
GGTCCGGCCGTATCCATCTCGTCTCAAAATACGTGCGGCGCGCGGATCCGTTCGGTTCCGCCCGCCATCAGGGCTCCTCGCGCCAACTCTCGGGAAGGAGCGGGCGGAAGCCGGCCAGCCGCCGGACATCCATGGCCCAGCGATCAGCCGCTCGCCCCGCAAGGAAGGCGGTGTGTATCACATTCTCCAGGCCCAAGGCCAAACTCAATTCGGCCGAGGTGAAAACCCCGACCACGCCGACCGGTCTCGGAGAACGTCGAAGGGCCGCCAGCATCTTGCGCCGGCCGTCCGCGGCGCCGTCGGACGCCTCGATCAGCCAGGCCGCCCCGCCCGAACCCAGGCTGGCGGCCACCTTCTCGAACCCCGAGATAAGCGTTCCGGCCCGCCGCGCAAGGCCCAGGCCGTCGATCACGCGCTTCTTGAGCAGGTCCTCGACCTGGTCGGCGAGGTCCGGCGGCGGCTGCGCCTTGGTCTTCGCCGAGCGGGCGAAGGCGCCCTTGCGCGCCGCCGGCTCGACCGAGGCCCGGTCGGCGGCCACCCAGACGCCCCGGCCCGGCAGCTTGCGCGACAGGTCGGGAACCACGCGGCCGTCGGGGGCGAGGACGAAGCGGATCAGCTCGGCCTCGTCGCGCACCTCGCCGGAGACCACGTCGCGCCGTTCCCTCGCCGCCTGGGCGAGGGTGGCCGGCGCGGGACGGGCCGGAAGCTCGGGGCTCTCCTTCGGCGCGGCGGTCACGAGCCCCTATTGCGCCTCCGGGTCCTCGGCGGCCTCGGCGGCCGGCGCGGCGGACTGGCCGAAGACCAGCTCCTCCTCCGAAAGCTCGACCTCTTCCTCGAGCTCCGGCTCCGGCTCGGGCTCCGGCTCGATCCAGCCCATGGCGACGCGGGCGCGCATGATCAGCGCCTCGGCCTCGGCGGGATCGAGGCCGAAGGCCTCCAGGGCGCCCGGCTCGCGCACGCGCTCGCCGTTCCTGCTCTCGTACCAGCCGCGCAGGTCGTCGGGCGTCAGGCCGGCGAGATCCTCGACGGTCTTCACCTCCGCCTCGCCCAGGGCCACGGCCATGGGCAGGGTCATGCCCGGCACGTCCAGCACGCCGTCCTCGCCCCCCAGCTCGCGCCGCTTGGCGTCCAGCTCGGCGGCTTCCTTTTCCAGGTAGTCGCGGGCCCGGGCCTGGATCTCCTCGGCGGTCTCCTCGTCGAAGCCCTCGATGGAGGCGACCTCGGCGTTGTCCACATAGGCCACGTCCTCGACGGTGGCGAAGCCCTCGGTGACCAGCAGCTGGGCGATGACCTCGTCGACGTCCAGGGCTTCCTGGAACAGGGCGGTGCGTTCGGCGAACTCGCGCTGGCGGCGCTCGCTCTCCTGGCTCTCGGTCATGATGTCGATCTGCCAGCCGGTCAGCTGGCTGGCCAGGCGGACGTTCTGGCCGCGGCGGCCGATGGCCAGGCTGAGCTGCTCGTCGGGCACCACCACCTCGACGCGCTCG
This sequence comes from uncultured Phenylobacterium sp., assembly GCA_964419395.1. Classification (GTDB taxonomy): domain Bacteria; phylum Pseudomonadota; class Alphaproteobacteria; order Caulobacterales; family Caulobacteraceae; genus Phenylobacterium. The sequence goes on from CAYQPL010000156.1 coordinate 1,908, forward strand.
TCCTCCTCGTCCAGCACCACCTTGGAGACCTCGGCCGGGGCCAGCGCATTGACGATGAAGGTGGGTTCGTCCGGGCTCCACTGGATGATGTCGATCTTCTCGCCCTGCAGCTCGGCGACCACGGCCTGGACGCGGCTGCCGCGCATGCCGACGCAGGCGCCGACGGGATCGATGGAGGAGTCGTTGGAGACCACGGCCATCTTGGCGCGGCTGCCGGGGTCGCGGGCCACGGCGCGGATCTCGATCACGCCGTCATAGACCTCGGGCACTTCCTGGGCGAACAGCTTGGCCATGAAGCCGCCATGGGCGCGCGACAGCAGGATCTGCGGGCCCTTGGTCTCGCGCCGGACGTCGTAGATGTAGCAGCGGATGCGGTCGCCGATGTTGAAGTTCTCGCGCGGGATCGACTGGTCGCGCCGCATGATGCCTTCGCCGCGGCCCAGGTCGACGACGACATTGCCGTATTCGACGCGCTTGCCCGTGCCGTTGACGATCTCGCCGACCCGGTCCTTGAACTCCTCGTACTGGCGCTCGCGCGCGGCCTCGCGGACCTTGCCGGTCACCACCTGGCGGGCCATCTGGGTCTGCACCCGGCCGAACTCGAAGGGCGGCAGGATCTCTTCGTAGACCTTGCCGACATGGGCCTCGGGGTCGTTCCGCTTGGCCTCGGCCAGGCGAACGATGCCGACGGGCTCTTCCTCGCCGGCTTCCTCGTCCCAGGCGGCGTCGTCGGCCACCACGGTGACCACGCGCTTGACCGTCGTCTCGCCGGTCTTGGGATCGATGCGCACGCGGATGTCGTGCTCGGCGCCGTAGCGGGCGCGGGCGCCCTTCTGGATCGCCTCTTCGATGGCCTCGATGACGACTTCCTTGTCGATCGACTTCTCGCGGGCGACCGCCTCGGCGATCTGCAGAAGTTCAAGCCGGTTGGCGGAAATGCCGGTCAGGCTCATCGGTCTAGTCCTCTTGGTGGGAAGCGGGGTCGGAGGCGATGCGCTCGGCGCGCTGCTCGGCTCCACGTTTCATCAGGTCGTCGGTCAGGACGAGCTTGGCCTCGACGATCCAGTCGAAGGGGATGAGGATGGTCTCCTCCTCGCCCTCCAGGTCCAGGCCGACCTGGCCGTCCTCGATGCCGGCCAGCACGCCGCGGAAGCGCTTGCGCCCCTCGGCCATGCGGTCGAGCTCGAGCTTGGCCTCCAGGCCCTCATAGGTCTCGAAGTCCTTCAGCCGCGTCAGCGGCCGGTCGACGCCGGGGGAGGAGACCTCCAGCACATATTCGCCGGTGATCGGGTCGGCGGCGTCCATGACCTCGGAGACGGTGCGCGACAGGGCCGCGCAGTCGTCGACGTTCATCTCGCCGTCCGGCGTCTCGGCCATGATCTGCAGGCGCCGCTGCTTGTCCCCGCCCATCAGGCGCAGGCGGACGATCTCATAGCCCGCGGCCTCGGCCACGGGGTCGAGCAGGTCCAGCAGTCGAATGTCCTCGGCGGTCTTCCCGCGCATGCTCCAGGCGGTCCTTCGGCAAACAAAAAAGCGGCCGGGCCGGGGCCCGCCGCTCGTAAGCGCCATCCAGCGCTAACGGACGATGTTGAGGCCGAATATAGGCGCGCCCGGCCGGCTTGTCATCACCCCAGCGCCGGCGCGGCGAAGGACGGGGCCGGCGCCCGCCGCACGGCGCCTTCGCCGCCGCGGCCCAGCCTGGGGCGGCGGTTTGGCCAATTCCCGTTTCCCCAAAGGGGTTTTGGCCCTATGGAGGCGCATCTCCTCCCCGAGACCAGATCACGCGAGTCATTTCCCACATGGACCTTTCCAAGATCGCCATTGGCGTCAATCCGCCCTACGACGTGAACGCCGTCATCGAGATTCCGCAGGGCGGCGAGCCGGTGAAGTACGAGCTCGACAAGGAATCCGGCGCGATCCTGGTCGACCGCTTCCTGCACACGGCCATGTTCTATCCGGGCAATTACGGCTTCATCCCCCATACCCTGTCGGAGGATGGCGACCCGATGGACGTGATGGTGGTGGGACCGACCCCGGTCGTGCCCGGCGCGATCATCCGCTGCCGTCCGATCGGCACCCTGATGATGGTCGACGAGGCCGGCGCCGACGAGAAGGTGCTGGCCGTGCCGGTGGACAAGCTGCACCCCTTCTATGCCGGGGTCGAATCCTGGCGCGGCCTGCCGGCCATCCTGACCGAGCAGATCGCCCACTTCTTCAAGCACTACAAGGACCTGGAGAAGGGCAAGAGCGTCGACATCGTCCGCTGGGCCGATCCCGACGAGACCGCCGCCCTGATCCGGGCCGGCATCGAGCGGGCCCAGCAGGCGAAATAGGCTTTCGCGGAATTTGGCGAGACGAGGGGGCGGCCGGGCGATCGGCCGCCCCTTTTCGTGCCCGCCCCTATTCTGGGCCGCCCTTGTTCTGGGCCTCGTTCCGTGACGGCTCAGGCGCGGACGAGATCGAGGAAGACCGGCGCGCAGTCGCCCAGGCGCTTCTCCTCGTAGCGCGTCGTCACGTGGTCGGCCGGCGCGACCCGCCAGTCGTCGGCCCGGGCGGCCGCCCAGCCGAAGTCGGGGCTGGCCAGGAAGCGCTCCAGCGTCCAGTCGGCATAGTCGGCCCAGTCGGTGGCGAAGCGTAAGGCGCCCCCCGGCTTCAGCAGGCGGGCGAGGTCGGCGATCAGCTCGGTCTGGACCAGCCGGCGCTTGTGGTGGCGGGCCTTGGGCCAGGGGTCCGGGAACAGGATGAAGACCCGGTCGAGGCAGGCGTCCGGCAGGCGGGCCAGCAGCTCGCGCACGTCGCCGTCGTGCAGGCGGACATTGGAGAGGCCCTGTTCGTCGACGTGCCGCAGGGCGCTGGCCACGCCGTTCAGGAAGGGTTCGGCGCCGATGATAAGGGCGTCGGGGCGGCGGGCGGCCTGGGCGGCCATGTGCTCGCCGCCGCCGAAGCCGATCTCCAGCCAGACCTCGGCCGCATCGGGCTTCAGCTCGCGCGGGTCGAAGGGCCGGGCCGGACAGCGGATCTGCGGCAGCAGGGTGTCCATCAAGGCCGCCTGCCGGGGCTTGATGGGGCGCGACTTGATGCGCCCGAAGGAGCGCATCGGGGGATGGGGATCTGACGTCATGGGCAAGACCTGAGACCCGGCGGCGGACGCTGTCGCGGGCCGCCGGGCATGGCGGCTCAGACCAGGCTCTTCAGCTTGTCGACCAGGTCGGTCCTCTCCCAGGAGAAGCCGCCCTCGTTGTCCGGGTCGCGGCCGAAGTGGCCATAGGCCGCGGTGCGGGCGTAGATCGGCCGGTTCAGGCCCAGATGCTCGCGGATGGCCCGCGGCGTGGCGCCGCCGATCAGCTCGGGCAGGATCAGCTCCAGCTTGGCCGGGTCGACCTCGCCGGTCTCGTGCAGGTTGACGTAGAAGCTGAGCGGCTCGGCCACGCCGATGGCGTAGCTGATCTGGATGGTGCACTTGCGCGCCAGGCCGGCGGCGACGACGTTCTTGGCCAGGTAGCGGCAGGCATAGGCGGCCGATCGGTCAACCTTGGTCGGGTCCTTGCCCGAGAAGGCCCCGCCGCCGTGGGGCGCGGCGCCGCCATAGGTGTCGACGATGATCTTGCGGCCGGTCAGGCCGGCGTCGCCGTCGGGGCCGCCGATCTCGAACTTGCCGGTGGGATTGACCAGCCACTTGGTCTTCCGGGTGATCAGGCCCTCGGGGAAGATCTCCTCGACATAGGGCTTGATCAGCTCCTGCACGCGCTTGGGCGTGGCCAGCTGCAGGCCGATGCGCTTCTTGTGCTGGGTGGAGACGACGATCTTCAGCACCTCGACCGGCCGGCCGTCCTCATAGCGCAGGGTGACCTGGCTCTTGGCGTCGGGCTCCAGCGCCGCGCACTCGCCCGAGTGGCGGACCTCGGCCAGCCGCTTCAGGATGTTGTGCGAGTACTGCAGGGTCGCCGGCATCAGCTCCGGCGTCTCGTCGCAGGCGTAGCCGAACATGATGCCCTGGTCGCCGGCGCCCTCGTCCTTCTTGTCGCTGGCGTCGACCCCCTGGGCGATGTGGGCCGACTGTTCGTGCAGATAGCAGGCGAACTTCGCCTTCTCCCAGTGGAAGCCCTTCTGCTCGTAGCCGATGTCGCGCACGGCCTGGCGCACCTTGGGCTCCAGGCTGCGGACGATCTCCTTGGTCATGGCCTTGTTGTCGGCGTTGGAGGCGCCCGGACGGCCGGCGCGGACCTCGCCCGCCAGCACGATGCGGTTGGTCGTCACCAGGGTCTCGCAGGCGACGCGAGCCTCGGGCTCGGCCGCGAGGAAGGCGTCCACCACCGTGTCGGAGATGCGGTCGGCCACCTTGTCGGGGTGGCCCTCGGAGACGCTTTCGCTGGTGAAGATGTAGGAGGAACGGCTCAAGTCGGGGCTCCGATCGGACGAATGGGCCGCACCGGGCGGCCCTGGAACTTGCCGAGCACCCTATAAAGAAATCTTTATGTCCCGCAACCCGGCGTCAGGCCTCTTCCTCTTCGAGCAGGGCCTCGGCCTCGGCCTCCTCGGCCATGGTCCGCACCAGGTCGAGCAGACGTCGCCGCACCTTGGTCCGCCGGATGCGCGGGAACAGGGTGGCGAGCTCCATGCCCTCGGCGGTCAGCAGGAAGTCGTGGACGCCGTCGCCGGCCTCGCTGTTGTGGCCCGCGCGGCCGGCCGCCGGGTCGCCCAGGCCTTCGTAGAAGTAGGAGACCGAGGTCTTCAGCGCCCGCGCCATCTCCCACAGCTTGGAGGCGCTGACCCGGTTGGCGGCGCGCTCGTACTTCTGGACCTGCTGGAAGGTGAGCCCGATCGACTCCGCCAGCTTCTCCTGGCTGACGCCGAGCTCCTTCCGGCGCAGCCTTATGCGCAGGCCCACGTGACGGTCGACCGGATTGGGGGATCGGTCGAGATCGACTTCCTTGGTCATGCTTGACCCCTTACCCGAACGGAACGCAGACCGCAAAAGCGCCATGCGGCCAACGGCCGCGCTTTAGCGGCGGCGGATGAATGGCGCCACCGCCATGCCCGTCGATACGAGCAACATGATGGCGAAGCCCCAATTTCCGAAGCGCGCAAAAAGAGTGGGCGCCGCAGGCGGCGGAAGTGGCGCATCGATGACGCCGCGGGCTCCCAGGCCGAGGCGCGCACGATCCAGGATCCGGCCGCGGGAATCGATGATCCCCGAGACGCCGGTCGGAGTCGAGCGCACCAGCGGCAGGCCTTCCTCGATGGCGCGGTAGCTGGCCAGGTTGAGGTGCTGCAGCGGGCCGCTAGTGGCCCCGAACCAGGCGTCGTTGGAGACGTTCAGGATCCACTCCGGCCGCACCCCCGCGCGCGAGCCGGCGCCGGAGGCGAAGCGCGGAAACAGGGCTTCGTAGCAGATCAGCGGTTGCACGGCGGGCAGGTTCGAAAGGGTGAGCGGGGCGGGCGGCGGCCCGGCGGTGAAGTCTTCCGGCATGTGGACGAGGCTGCGCAGGCCGAGCCTGGTCATCAGATCGCCCAGCGGCAGGTATTCGCCGAACGGCACCAGACGGTGCTTGTCGTAGACGCCCAGAACCCTCAGCCCGCCGGCCTCCTGGCGCTGGAAGGCG
>CAYQPL010000156.1:7520-7824 GCA_964419395.1 uncultured Phenylobacterium sp.
CGGGCGCGCGTCCTCGCGGTTGGCGCCCAGCATGAGCACCTGGCCCGCCGAATAGGCGTCGTTCAGCGCCTCGGGATTGGGCTGGCCGGGGGCCAGCAGGTCGTCGATCACGGCGGGCAGGGCGCCCTCGGGCCAGATGACCAGATCCGGCCGGCGCCCCCCTTCCGCCGGCGGCTGCGCGCTGAGCGCCAGATACTCGCCGAAGATCAGGTCGAGGTTCTCGGGCCGCCACTTGTCCTTCTGGTCGATGTCGGCCTGGACGATGCGCACCACCGGCGCCTGCGCGCGGGCCGCCGGCGCCGTC
>CAYQPL010000157.1:0-7817 GCA_964419395.1 uncultured Phenylobacterium sp.
CGCTGAGGGGGAGGATCTGCTCAGCAGCATTGAAGCGCCCGGTGCGATGATGCTCCCCCTTCCACGGGGCGCTATCGCGGAGCGAGTGAGGGGCCCGCGGCCCCGCCTCAGTCGTACCAGGCGCGGCCCGCGCGTTCGATGAGGGCGAAGGCGCCCGCCGGGCCCCAGCTGCCGGCGGGATAGGGGCGCGGGGCCATGGCGGCCTCGGCCCAGGCGTCGGCGACGCCGTCCACCCAGCGCCAGGCCTGCTCCACCTCGTCGCGGCGGACGAAGAGGGCGTTGTCGCCGTGGATGACGTCGAGGATCAGCCGCTCATAGGCGATGCGCCGCCGCGAATTCGGCCCCGAATAGGCCTTCAGCAGCGACAGCGACAGGGGCAGGGACTGCAGGCGCATGCCGCCCTGGGACAGGCCCGGCGCCTTGTTCATCAGGAGCAGTTCGATGTCCTCGTCCGGCTGCAGGTCGATGACCAGGCGGTTGGCCGTCAGGTCGGTGTCGGCCTGGCCGCCGAAGATGGAGTGCGGCACGCCCTTGAACTGGATGGCGATCTGGGTCCGCCGCTCGGGCAGGCGCTTGCCGGTGCGCAGGAAGAAGGGCACTCCGGCCCAGCGCCAGTTGTCGATGTCCACCCGCAGGGCGACGAAGGTCTCCGTCGCGCTCGGCTGGCCCCGCTCGGCCTCGTAGGCGGCCACCGCCTCGCCGCCGGCCACGCCCGCCACGTACTGGCCGCGCACGCTCGACTGACCGGCCTCGTGCCGGGTGAAGGGGCGCAGGGAGCGCAGCACCTTGACCTTCTCGTTGCGAAGGGAGTCGGCGTCCATGTCCGAGGGCGGCTCCATGGCCACCAGGCAGAGGAGCTGCAGGACGTGGTTCTGCACCATGTCCCGAAGCGCCCCGTACTCGTCGTAATAGGGCCAGCGGTCGCCCACCCCCTCGGTCTCGGCCACGGTGATCTGCACGTGGTCGATGGTCAGGTTGTTCCACAGGGGCTCGAAGAGGGTGTTGGCGAACCGCAGGGCGATCAGGTTCTGCACCGTCTCCTTGCCCAGGTAGTGGTCGATGCGGAAGACCTGGTCCTCCTCGAACACCTCGGCCAGGGCGGCGTTGATCTCGCGCGAGCTCTCGCGGTCGCGGCCGATGGGCTTTTCCAGCACGATGCGGCTCTGCGGCGTGGCCAGGCCCGCGGCCCACAGGGCCTGGCAGACGCCGATATAGAGGCTGGGCGAGAGCGCCAGGTAAAAGATCGGCGCCGCCGCGCCCTCCAGCGCCGCGGCCACCGCCTTCAGCCCCGAGGCCTGGGTGGCGTCGGCCGCCCGGTAGTCGAGGCGCGCGGCGAACCGCGTCCAGACCGCCTCGTCCACGGCGACCGGCCGCGCCCGCGTCTCCACCGCCTCGCGCACCTGGGCGCGGAAGTCGTCGGCCGCCAGCTCGCTGCGGGCCACGGCGATGATGCGGAATCCCTCGGGCAGGAAGCCGTCCGCGTCGAGGAAGTAGAGGGACGGGAAGAGCATCCGCAGGGCGAGGTCGCCGGCGCCTCCGAACAGGATGATCGCATCGGCTTCGGGCGCCTTGGCCATGGCTTCACCTTCCTGGGGTCGTGCGGGAACAGAGGAGTGGAGATCGTGCGGCGATACCCTTACCTCAGTGGGGGCAACGTCAAGGGCGCGGGGCGGTTTCCCGCGCGTCCGCAGCCAGGAGGGAGCCGAAACCGCGCTCCGGCGTTAGGCGCCGGGAGGGCGGCCCAGATCATGACCATCGCAGAGACCCAAGAACGCACGCCCCCGGCGCTGGACCTCTCGCGCCACGCCCTGTTCCTCGATCTCGACGGCACGCTGGCGCCCATCGTCGCGCGGCCCTCCGACGTCGGGCCCGATCCGCGCCGCACCGCCATCCTGCAGGCCCTGGTGCGCCGCATGGACGGGCGGGTGGCCATCCTGTCCGGCCGCACCCTGGCCGAGGTGGACCACATCGCCGGCGCCGCGGTGCGCCCGGTGGCCGCCGTCCACGGCCTGTCGCGCCGCCGGCCCGACGGCGAACTCGACCCCCAGACCCCGCATCCCGCCTTGCCGGAGGCGCTGGCCGCCTTCCGCGATCTCGCCGGCCGCGACCCCGGCTTGATCGTCGAGGAGAAGGGGCTGAGCGCCGCCCTCCACTACCGGCAGGCGCCGGGCGAGGCCGAGGCGGTCCAGGCCCTGGCCGAGGACCTGGCCGCGCGTACGGGCCTGAAGCTGCAGCCCGGCCACATGGTGGTGGAGCTGCGCACGCCCGGCCCGGACAAGGGCGATTCCCTGCGCGACTTCATGACGGCGGCGCCCTTCGCCGGCGCCACGCCGATCTTCGTGGGCGACGACCTGACCGACGAGCCGGCCTTCCGCGCGGCCCGCGACAGCGGCGGATACGGCGTTCTGGTGGGCCCGCCGCGGAACAGCGCCGCGACGCACCGGTTGGAGGATGTGAACGCCGTGCTCGATTGGCTGGAGGCCGCCCTATGAGTCGCCTGATCGTCGTCTCCAACCGGGTCAACCCGCCGGCCGGCAAGGGCGAGGAGAGCGTCGGCGGCCTGGCCATGGCCCTGGCCGCGGCGCTGCGGGAATATTCCGGCGTCTGGTTCGGGTGGAGCGGGCGGACCACGCCCCTGTTCACCGGCCAGCTGGCGATGCGGCGCATCGAGGGCGTGACGGTCGCCACCGTCGATCTCGAGGAGGCCGACTTCGAGGAATATTACAACGGCTACGCCAACAAGACGCTGTGGCCGCTCTTCCACTACCGCGTCGACCTGACGGCCTATGACCGCTCCTTCGACGAGGGCTATCAGCGGGTCAACAGGCGCTTCGCCGAGACCCTGCGCCCCCTGATCGAGCCCGACGACCTGATCTGGGTCCACGACTACCACCTGATCCCCATGGCCCGTGAGCTGCGCCGGCTGGGCCTGAAGAACCGCATGGGCTTCTTCCTCCACATCCCCTGGCCGGCCCACCAGCTGATGGTCACCCTGCCGACCCACAAGGCCCTGGTGCAGGCCCTGTTCGACTACGATCTGGTCGGCTTCCAGACGCCCGAATACGTCACCGCCTTCGAGGAGTACGTGATCGCCGAGGCCGGCGGCGAGAAGCTGAGCGCCGACTGCCTGAAGGCCTTCGGGCGGGTGGTGCAGACCGGCGCCTTCCCCATCGGCGTCGATGCGACCGACTTCGCCGAGATGGTGGAGTCCGAACGGGCCCAGCGGACCTATGACCGCATGGCCGCCCACAGCGTGTTCCGCAAGCTGATCGTCGGCGTTGACCGGCTCGACTATTCCAAGGGGCTGGAGGAGCGCTTCGCCGGCTTCGAGCGCTTCCTGGCCGACAATCCCGACCTGCGCCGCGAGGTGCTGATGGTGCAGGTGGCGCCGGTCAGCCGGGAGTCGGTGGAGACCTATCAGGAGATCCGCTCCCGGCTCGACGCCCTGTCGGGGCGGATCAACGGCCAGCACGCCGATCTCGACTGGAATCCCCTGCGCTGCGTGAACCGCAACTATCGCCGCGACGAACTGGCCGGCCTCTACCGGGCGGCCAAGGTGGCGCTGGTCACCCCCTTGCGCGACGGCATGAACCTGGTGGCCAAGGAATATGTCGCCGCCCAGAACCCCGAGGATCCGGGCGTTCTGATCCTGTCGCGCTTCGCCGGCGCGGCGAACCAGCTGAAGGACGCCCTGATCGTCAATCCCAACAGCCCCGAGGAGATTTCCGAGGCGCTGAAACGGGCCCTGACCATGCCGCTCAAGGAGCGAATCGAGCGTTGGCGCGCTTTGTTCGCGAACGTCCAGGGCGAGGACGTCGGAGCCTGGCGCGACGCCTTCGTGCGCACCCTGGCCGACGATGTTCCCGCGCAGAAGGCGGCCGCCCTGGCGAGCTAGGCAGGAGGAGGGTCCCCCATGGCGGAGAAGCTCGCGCGCTATCAGGAGATGCGGGACTTCGCCAAGACGAGCGAGCCCTCGGGCCGTGAGCCTGTGGCCCCGTCGGAGCGTCTGCGCTTCGTCATCCAGAAGCATGCGGCCACCCGGCTGCACTACGATTTCCGCCTGGAGCTGGATGGCGTCTTCAAGTCCTGGGCGGTGACCAAGGGGCCCTCGCGCGATCCGGCCGACAAGCGGCTGGCGGTGGCGACGGAAGACCACCCCCTCGACTATGGCGATTTCGAAGGCACCATCCCCAAGGGCGAGTACGGCGGCGGCTCCGTCATGCTGTGGGACCGCGGCTACTGGGCGCCCGAGCCTGGGGTCGACGCGGAAAAGGCCCTGAAGAAGGGCGAGCTGAAATTCGTCCTGGAAGGCGAACGCCTGCACGGCGGCTGGGTGCTGGTGCGGATGAAGAAGGACCGCACCGGCGGCAAGCGCGAGAACTGGCTGCTGATCAAGCACCGCGACGACGGCGCGGTGGAGGACGGCGACACCCTGCTGGAGGAGGCGGACACCTCCGTCGCCTCCGGCCGCGAGATGGACGAGATCGCCGCCGGCGAGGGCCGGCGCCCCAAGCCCTTCATGCGCGGCAAGGCCAAGGCGGCGCCGGCCGACGACGTCTGGAACTCCAAGCCGAAGGCCGCCGCCGCCAAGTCGGCGGCGTCGAAGGCGGGTCCGAAGACTGCGAAAAGCAAGGCGCCGGCGAAGGCCTCCGGAATTCCCGGCTTTGTGGAGCCGCAGCTCTGCAAGAGCGGCGAGGCGCCGCCCAAGGGCAAGGGCTGGGCGCACGAGATCAAGTTCGACGGCTACCGCCTGCAGCTTCGGGTCAAGGACGGCGCCGCGACGCTGAAGACGCGCAAGGGGCTCGACTGGACGACGAAGTTCCAGGCCATCGCCGATCGCGCCGCAGCCCTGCCCGACGGCCTCTATGACGGCGAGGCCGTGGCCCTGGACGACAACGGCGCCCCGGATTTCCCCGCCCTGCAGGCGGCCCTGTCGGAGGGGAAGAGCGAGAACCTGATCTTCTTCGTCTTCGACGCCCTCTTCCTGGCGGGCGAGGACCTGCGGACCCTGTCCTTGCGCAATCGCAAGGCGCGGCTCGCCCGGGCGGTGGAGGATGCGAGCGACAAGCTCGGGGGCCAGATCCGCTATGTCGAGCATTTCGAAACCGCCGGCGACGCCGTCCTGCAGTCGGCCTGCCGCCTGTCGCTGGAGGGCGTGATCTCCAAGCGGCTGGACGCCCCCTACCGCTCGGGCCGTGGCCAGGACTGGGTGAAGTCCAAGTGCCGGGCGGGGCACGAGGTGGTGATCGGCGGCTGGACCGGGGCCCGGGGCCAGCTGCGTTCCCTGCTGGTCGGCGTCCACCGCGGCGACCACCTGGTCTATGTGGGCCGCGTGGGCACGGGCTTCGGCCGCGCCACCGTGGACAAGGTGCTGCCCGAACTCGAGGCGCATGCCGCCGACAAGAGCCCCTTCTCCGGGCCGGGCGCCCCGAAGAAGAGCGGCGACATCAACTGGGCCGAGCCGGAACTGGTTGCCGAGATCGAGTTCGCCGGCTGGACCGGCGCCGGCAATGTCCGCCAGGCCGCCTTCAAGGGCCTGCGGGCCGACAAGCCCGCACAGGAGGTGGTGGCCGAGGCGCCCGCGCCGGCTGACGAGGTGGAGCTGGCCGAGCCGAAGCCCGGCCGGGCGAAGCCGAAGGCCAGGGGCGCGACGGCCTCGCAGTCCGCCACCGTCATGGGGGTGGTCATCTCCAGCCCGGACAAGGCGCTCTGGCCGCGCTCGGCCGACAAGGACGAACCGCTCACCAAGTTGGACCTGGCCCAGTACTTCGAAAAGGTCGGCGACTGGATGATCGACCACATCCGCGGCCGGCCCTGCTCCGTCATCCGCGCGCCGGACGGCATTGGCGGCCAGACCTTCTTCCAGCGCCATGCCGGCAAGGGCGCCTCGAACCTGATCGAACAGGTGCAGGTGCGGGGCGACAAGCAGGCCTATCTGCAGGTCGACCGGAGCGAGGCCCTGGCCGCGCTCGCCCAGATGGGCGCCATCGAGCTGCACCCCTGGAACTGCCGCGAGGGCGAGCCCGACATGCCCGGCCGGCTGGTCTTCGACCTCGATCCCGGCCCCGGCCTCGCCTTCGACGACGTCATCGCCGCGGCCAAGGAGGTGAAGGAAAGGCTGGAGGCCGTCGGGCTGGAGACCTTCTGCAAGACCACCGGCGGCAAGGGGCTGCATGTGGTCACGCCGCTGGCCCGGACGAAGGGGCTCGACTGGGACAAGGCCAAGGCCTTCGCCCACGAGGTGGCGCTGCAGATGGCCGCCGACAGCCCGGACCGCTATGTGGCGGTCATGTCCAAGGCCAAGCGCGAGGGTCGGATCTTCGTCGACTATCTGCGGAATTCCCGCCTGGCGACGGCGGTGGCGCCCCTGTCGCCCCGGGCGCGCGAGGGGGCCGGGGTCTCCATGCCGCTGACCTGGGGTCAGGTGAAGGCCGGGCTCGATCCTCTGCGCTTCACCCTGCGCACCACGCCGGCCCTGCTGGCGAAGACCAAGGCCTGGGCGGACTATTTCGAGGCCGAACGGCCCCTGCCGGCCGCCCGGGCCCTCGGCCGGCGCGCCGCCTGAGGCCCTGACGGGCAGACGCCGCCCCCGGCGGGAGGAGGCGGCGTCGCTTGGGGCAGGGACACCGGGGACGGCGCAGCGCTTGGGGAGAGAGCGCCGTCCCGAGCCGCAGGGCGCGAAGGCCCCGCGCGGTCTCCAGGCCGCCGCGGGGGCGGCCATGGGCGCAACATGGCGGCGGCCGCGCCGTTGGTCCAATCGATTGTTCCTGGATTTTGGATAGATACGCCCTATCATGGGCCCATGCTGCCGACCATCCGACAACTCCAGTATCTGAAGCTTCTCGCCGAGCACGGCGCCTTCGGCCGTGCGGCCGAAGCCGCCCACGTCACCCAGCCGACGCTTTCGGCCGGCATCCAGGAGCTGGAGCGCACCCTGGGCGCGCCGGTGGTCGATCGCGCCCGCACGGGCGTCATCCTGACCGGCGTCGGCGAGGCGGCCCTGCGGCGGGCCGAGACCATCCTCAACGAGGCCGACGAGATGGTGCAGGAGGCCAAGCGCGCCGGCCAGCCGCTGACCGGCCGGTTCCGCCTGGGCGTCATCCCGACGGTCGCGCCCTTCCTGCTGCCCCGCGTCCTGCCGCTGCTGCGCCTGCGCTATCCCGACCTGCGCCTGTTCCTGCGCGAAGACCTGACCTCGCGCCTGATCACCGCGCTCAAGGCCGGGCAGCTCGACGCCGCCCTGATCGCCCTGCCCTACGACACCGCCGGCCTGGAGACGGCCCACGTGGCCGAGGACGAACTGGTCGCCGCCCTGCCGGCCAACCACCCGCTCACGCGGGAGGCGGCCACGCGGCCCGAGGCGCTGGAGGGCGAGGAGATGATCCTGCTGGAGGACGGGCACTGCCTGCGCGAACACGCGCTGGCCGCCTGCGGGCTGAAGCCGCCGCGCACCGGCGGCGAGGACGGGCCCTTCGCCGCCACCTCCCTGCCGACCCTGGTGCAGATGGTCGGCTCGGGGCTGGGCGTCTCCTTCCTGCCGGCCATGGCGGTGGAGGCGGGCCTGACCGACCAGGCCGCCGTCACCATCCGCCCGCTGGCCGCCGAGCACCCCAGCCGCGAAATCGTCGTCGCCTGGCGCGCCGGCTCCAGCCGCGCCCCGGAAGGCCGCCTGCTGGCCGAGATCATGGCCGAGGTGCTGGAACAGACCCACCTGGCCTGAGGGGGGTTCCCGTCTCGCCTGCAGCGTCATGCTCGGGACAAGTGTTCAGCCCGGGGAGATAGCAGACACCTGTTCGGAGACATGGCTGACAGGTTTT
>CAYQPL010000158.1:0-1969 GCA_964419395.1 uncultured Phenylobacterium sp.
CCGTGGGCGGGGGCGCAGCTGCGTACGAGGGCGCTGTTGACGGCCGCGCCGACCCCGCCGGCCCCGAACACGGCCCCGATCGCGCTGCGCGTCGTGGCGTAGACCTCGGCGTACTCCGCCCCCGTGCCGGGCCCGCACCGGCCGCCCGCGGGCCATGGCGCGGCCGTTCTCCAGGGCCAGCCGGTCGGGGGTGTAGACCCACAGCTCGTGTCCCCGGGCCTGGGCGCTCAGCATCATGAGGAAGGTCGTGTCCCCATCGATGTTGATCCGTTCGAGGGGGTCCATCTGGACGGCGACCTTCAGGCCCATGGCGCGTGCTCCCGTTCTGTCCGAGGTCCCGACATAGGCGGGCGCCGGCGCAAGCGCCAGCGAAGGAATGCCGAAGGCCGGCTCAGTTGAGGCGCAGGCGGACCCGCTCGCGCTGGGCGCGGGCGGCGAGCGCCGCCCCCTGGTCGAGCTCGCTGGCCCGGGCCAGGGCCTCCAGCGCGCCGGCCAGAGCGCCCTGTCCCTCGCGCGCCGCGGCGACGTCGAGCCAGGGCCGGTGGTCCTTGGGATCGAGCAGGGCGCGGCGCAGGGCCGCCCGCGCGGCCCGGGCGAAGTCCTTCACCGCCGCCGCGCGGGCGAAGATGTTGTTCTGCAGGCGGATCAGCACGGCGCGGTCGGGCGCCGGCGTCATCAGGACGTCGAGCCGGTCGGCGACGTTGGGCGTCAGCCCCGCGTGCAGGGCCCGCCGGGTGAGTTCCGAGGGCAGCACGACCCGCCCCTCGCTGAACGGGTCGAGGGCCAGGGGGCCTTCGCGGGTCTCGATGCGCAGCAGGAAGTGGCCGGGGAAGTCGACGCCCTTGAGGTTCAGCCCGCCGGCCTTGGCGATGTGCAGGTAGAAGACGCCGAGCGCCACGGGCAGACCCTTGCGCCGCTGGGCCACGGCGATGACGTCGGCGTTGTCGGGATGCTCGTAGGTCAGGAGGTCGCCGGTCAGGCGCAGGTCGCCCGACAGGGTTTCGGCCAGGGCCTCTTCGGGCGATTCCCGCTTCAGGCGCTGGGCCAGCCGCTCTACGCCCGCCGCGGCCAGGTCGAGGACCGGCTGGCCCTCGCGGCTCGGATCGTCGTGCAGCGCGCAGGCCACCGCGGCGTCGAGCAGGGGAAAGGCCTCGTCGTCCTCGACGGCGCCGGCGATCCGGATGGCGGCTTCGGCTTCTTCGCGGGTCACGGCGCGCCTCCCCCCTTCAGGCCCCGTTCCAGGCGTCCGCCCGGTGCCGCGGCAGGCGACCGGGCGCCACGGCCACGAGATCCAGCCGCACCGCCGCCCCCCTCAGGCCCGGGCGCGAGCGCAGCACGGACTCGCCTGCCCGGCGCAGGCGGTCGCGCTGCTCGGGCCCGACGGCGTCGAGGGCGGCTGCGAGGCTCGTGCGGCTCTTGACCTCGATCACCGCCAGGACCCGGCCCTTCACCGCCAGAAGGTCGATCTCCCCCAGGCGCGTCCGCAGGCGGAAGCCGAGAATCCGATAGCCCTTGAGCATCAGCCAGAGCGCGGCCCAGGCCTCGGCCCGACGTCCCGACCGGCGGGCGGCGGCGCCGCGCCGGATGCGGACGAGGGGCGGCCGCGCGGCGGCGGGGCGGGCGGCGTCAGGCCTCGTCACGGGCCGGCTCCGACTTCAGTTCCAGCGCCCGCCGGTAGAGATCGCGGCGGGACAGGCCCAGCGCCTTGGCGACCTCGCCGGCGGCCTCGGCCGGCTTGAGCCGCGAAAGGGCCTCGGCCAGGGCGCGGTCGGCGTCGGCGGCGGTGGCCTCGACCTCCCGGCCCGCCCCGACGAGCACGACGATCTCGCCCTTGGGCGCGGCGAGGCTCGGATCGGCGGCCAGCTGGTCCAGGGGCGCGCGGACGACCGTCTCGTAGAGCTTGGTCAGCTCGCGTCCCTCCTGGGGACGGAACAGCACCGGCGACCAAAAAACGCAACGCTCGTGCAAC
>CAYQPL010000158.1:1979-4106 GCA_964419395.1 uncultured Phenylobacterium sp.
GCGCGTAGAGCTTGGGCAGCTCGCGGCAGACCACCGCCTCCCGCGGCCCGAAGACGGCGGCCATGTCCGCCAGACTTTCCCCCAGCCGCGAGGCGCCTTCGAAGAAGACCAGGGTGGCGCGGACGCCGGCGACCTCCTCGAAGAAGGTGCGGCGCGCGGCGCTCTTCGGCGGCGGAAACCCGGCGAAGAGGATCCGGTCGCTGGGCAGGCCGGCCACGGAGAGCCCGGCCAGAAGGGCCGAAGCGCCGGGGATGGGATGCACCGGGTGGCCCGCCGCGGCGGCCTCGCGCACCAGCCTGTAGCCGGGATCGGAGATGAGCGGCGTGCCGGCGTCCGACACGAGCGCCACGCGGCCGCCCTCGGCGAGCACGGCGAGCGCCTTCGGCCGCGCGCGCTCGGCGGCGTGCTCGTCGTGCCGTTCCATGCGCGCGGAGAGTCCGTAGGCCGACAGAAGCTTGCCCGTCACGCGGGTGTCCTCGGCCAGGACGAGGTCGGCGCCGGCCAGGACATCGAGGGCGCGCAGGGTGATGTCGCGCAGGTTGCCGATGGGCGTGGCCACGACATAGAGCCCCGGCGCCAGGGGCGCGGTCGACAGCGGGGGCGGTTCGATCGGTCGGGCCATGGTCAAGGGATCGCCGGTTGCGGCGGGCAAGGCAAGCGTCGCCGTCAGACCAGCAGGCGCCGGGTCACGTGGTCAAGAAGGAGCCGCCCCGCCGCGGTGGCCCGCAACCTCAGGTCGTCCGGGGCGATCAGTCCCGCCTCGCGAAGCCCCGCCACGCGGGGGTGGCGGGGTGAGAGGCCAAGGACGGCCACCTCGTCGAACCCCACGCCAGCTTCGATCCGCAGGCCGGTCAGCACCCGCTCCTCGGCCGCCTCCGCCGCCGTCAGCACCTCCGGGCTGGCGAAGCCGACGCCGCTCCGGGCGACCTCGGCCAGATAGTCCGCCGGCCGGGCGGCGGCGACCGTGGCCAGCCGTCCCTCCGGCCGCGTGATGCGGCCATGCGCGCCCGGGCCCGCGCCCACATAGTCCTCGCCCCGCCAGTAGACGAGGTTGTGGCGCGACCGCGCGGCCGCGCCGCGGGCGTGGTTGGAGACCTCGTAGGCCTCGAAACCCGCCTCTGCGAGCACCGCCTGGGTGGTTTCGAAGAGGGCGGCCGCCAGATCGTCGCGCGGGGGCGCGAACCGCCCGCGCCGCACGGCCCGGTCGAAGGCGGTTCCGGGCTCGATGGTCAGCTGGTAGGGCGAGACGTGCTCGGGCCCGTAGGCCAGGGCCTCGGCGAGCTCCGCCCGCCACGCCGCCACCGTCTGCCCCGGCCGGGCGTAGATCAGGTCCAGCGACAGGCGCGGAAAGACAGCGGCGGCGATGTCCAGCGCGCGCCGCGCCGCGGCGGCGTCATGGTCGCGCCCGAGGAAGGCCAGGGCGCCGTCGTCCAGGGACTGCACGCCCAGGGACAGGCGGTTCACGCCGGCGGCGGCGAAGGCGGCGAAGCGCGCCGCCTCCGCATCGGTCGGATTAGCCTCCAGCGTGACCTCGAGATCTTCGGCCGCCGGCCAGAGGGACCGGGCCAGGGCCAGGATCGCGGCGGCGGCCTCCGGCGGCATCAGGGACGGCGTGCCGCCGCCGAAGAAGACCGAGACCAGCCGGCGCTCGCCGGTCAGCTGCGCCTGGGCGGCGAGGTCGCGGCCGATGGCGGCGACCAGGGCCGCCTGCTCCTCGGCCCGGCCCCGATCGCGATAGACGTTGAAGTCGCAATAGGGGCAGATCCGCGCGCAATAGGGCCAGTGGACATAGACGCCCAGGCTTGGCGGCGGCTCGGTCAAAAGAGGGCGGCCTTGAGCTTTTCGAAGGCGCGGGCGCGGTGGCTCATGGCGTCCTTGGCGGCGGGGTCCATCTCGCCGAAGGTCTCCGCGTGGCCGTCGGGGACGAAGATCGGATCGTAGCCGAAGCCGCGAGAGCCGCGGCCCGGAAAGACCAGGCTCCCGTCCACACGCCCCTCGACCACCAGCATGGGGCCCTCCTCCGGCCAGGCCACGGCGAGCGCGCAGGTGAACCAGGCCGCGCGCTCGTCCTGGCCGGTCGCCTCGAGCCGCGCCTCGACCTTCTGCATGGCCACGGCGAAATCCTTG
>CAYQPL010000158.1:4116-7811 GCA_964419395.1 uncultured Phenylobacterium sp.
CGGCCCGGCCCAGCGGGCGGAATAAACGCCCGGCGCGCCGTCCAGGGCCGCGACGCTCAGGCCGGAATCGTCGGCGATGGCGACTAGGCCGCTGGCGCGGGCGGCGGCGCGGGCCTTCAGGAGGGCGTTGCCGACGAAGGTGGTCTCGGGCTCCTCCGGTTCGGCCAGGCCCAGCTCGCCGGCGGTGACCAGCTCGAATCGGTTCTCCAGGATGGCCGCCAGTTCGCGGGCCTTGCCGGGATTGTGCGTGGCGACCACCAGCCGCGCGCCGGGTTCGAGCCTGAGGGTCATGACCTCTCCTTGGATGTGGGCGGCGGAGAATAGGGGCCCGTCCGGCGCCGGGCAAACCCACGCCGGCGCGGTCGGCCGGATGAACGATCCGTCACTTTGTTACGCCGATTTAATATCGTTTTTCGATAATTTCCTTGATCGAGAAACGGCAAGCCCGTATCGACTATCGACATGGAGCGACGCGCTCCGCAGCCCTTCCCGGTCCCCGGGCCGGCCCGTTTCGAAAGGATACAAACCCATGACCCGCTTCAGCTTTTCCACCGCCTTCGACCGCGCCGCCCTGGCCTGCGCCATCTGCCTCGCCGCCCTGCCGGTGCTGACCGTGGTGGCCGGCGCCTCGATCCTCTAGTCTCCGGCCAGGGATCATCGCCAAGGGGAGGGGCGGCCATGAGGGCGCTGGGACCAGGCTCGGTGTCGAGCTTTCTGAAGATCATCCTCGACGTGGTCTTCGTCGCCCTGTGGATCGGGGTGAGCGTCGTCGGCCTCCTGATGCTGGCGGCCCTCCTCTTCTCCTTCAACCCGGAGTGGCTCGCCGACCTGTCGGTGACCGCCGGCGGCGAGGAGGTCACCAACCGCGGCCCGGTGATCGCCGTCGGCCTGATGGCCGCGGCCATCTACATGGGCGGGGTGCTCGTCATCGTCGCCCAGCTGCGCCGGATCTTCGGCACGTTGACGGCCGGCGATCCGTTCCATCCGGACAATGTCGCCCGGCTGCGTATGATCGGCCTGATCCTGGCGGGGCTCGAGCTCGGCCGCTACGCCTTCTGGGGCCTGTCGAGCTGGATTCTGCCGGATTCCAGCGCCGTGGAGCCAAGCCTGTCGCTGACCGCCTGGTTCTCGGTGCTGGTGGTCTTCGTCCTGGCCGAGGTGTTCCGGGAAGGCGCCCGCCTTCGCCGCGAAGCCGAACTGACCATCTAGGGGACCGCGCCCGTGCCCATCCGCGTGCAACTCGACCGCGTGCTGCTCGAACGGCGCATGTCGCTGACCGAACTGGCCGACCGCGTCGGCGTCACCATCGCCAACCTGTCGATCCTGAAGACCGGCAAGGCCCGGGCCGTCCGCTTCTCCACACTGGCGGCGCTGTGCCGCGAACTGGACTGCCAGCCCGGGGACATCCTGCACTACGAGCCCGGCCCCGGCGACGACAGCTTCGACGACGACGACGGCTAGGCTTGTTGCGCCGCAACAACACCGGCGCGTGATATCGCGGCGCCTCCGTCAGAAAATTGCCCCTGGCCGTTGAACCCCCTGCGGCGCCGACCTATATGCACTGCAACATTGTTGCACTGCACACAGAGAGGCAGATCATGTTCGCCGCGATCGAACGCTTCATCACCCGCTGGATGGCGCCCCTGGCCCACGAGCTGGCGCGCATGCCGGCCACGGCCCAACGCAACATCCTGATCGGTTTCTAAGACCCGCCGACGGCGCTCCGCCGCGCCGTCGACCAGGCCTTGAAGAGACGGCCGGACGCA
Source organism: uncultured Phenylobacterium sp. (assembly GCA_964419395.1). Classification (GTDB taxonomy): domain Bacteria; phylum Pseudomonadota; class Alphaproteobacteria; order Caulobacterales; family Caulobacteraceae; genus Phenylobacterium. The sequence goes on from CAYQPL010000158.1 coordinate 5,883, forward strand.
CCCCCTGCGTCCGGCCGTTTTTCGTTTCCGCCCGTCAGCCGCCCACGGCGGCGCGCTGCAGGGCGAAGAGCTCGTCCATGCCCTTGCGCGCCAGGTCGAAGAGGGTCTCGAACTCCGCGCGGGTGAAGCCGCGTTTCTCGCCGGTGGCCTGGATCTCGACGATGTCGCCATTCCCGGTCAGCACGAAGTTGGCGTCGGCCTCGGCGCTGGAATCCTCGTCATAGTCGAGATCGAGGACCGGCACGTCCTGGAAGACGCCGCAGCTCACCGCCGCCACCTGGTCCAGGATGGGATCGGCGGTGATCACCCCCTCGTCCATCAGGTAGCGCGTGGCCAGGCGCAGGGCGACCCAGGCTCCGGTGATCGAGGCCGTCCGCGTGCCGCCGTCGGCCTGGATGACGTCGCAGTCCAGCGAGATCTGCCGCTCGCCCAGAGCCTTCATGTCGGTGACGGCCCGCAGGGAGCGGCCGATCAGGCGCTGGATCTCCTGGGTGCGGCCCGACTGCTTGCCCTGCGCGGCCTCGCGCCGGCCGCGGGTGTGGGTGGACCTCGGCAGCATGCCGTACTCGGCCGTCACCCAGCCCTGACCCCGGCCGCGCAGGAAGGGCGGCACGCTCTCCTCCAGGCTGGCGGTGACCAGCACCTTGGTGTGGCCGAAGCTGACCAGGCACGAGCCCTCGGCATAGCGGTTGACGCCGGTTTCCAGGGTGACGGGGCGCAGCCTGGCGGCCGCGCGTTGCGATGAGCGCATGGGGTGGACCTCTCCGGGCCGGCGACGGCCGGCTCGTTGCATGGGGCGCCCGGCTCTCTTGCACGGGCGCGGCGGGCGCTTATCCTAAAATACGACGGGCCCGTCCATGGGCCGCCCCCTGAAACGAGCTGGCCGACGCCACCACCGTGACGACACCTCTGCTCTCCCGCGGGCCTTCGCTCGCCGAACTGGACGAGCGGGCGCGCGACATATTCCGCCGCGTCGTGGAGACCTATCTGGAGACGGGCGACCCGGTCGGCTCGCGCACCATCTCGCGCGGCGGCGTGTCGCTGTCGCCGGCCTCCATCCGCAACACCATGCAGGACCTGACCCAGCTCGGCCTGCTCGGGGCGCCGCACAGCAGCGCGGGACGCATGCCGACCCACGCCGGCCTGCGCCTGTTCGTCGACGGCCTGCTGGAGGTGGGCGATGTGGGCGAGGACGAGCGCCGGCTGATCGAGAGCCGGCTGAAGGTCCAGGGACGCAGCTTCGAGGAGGCGCTCAACGAGGCCAGCGCCCTCCTGTCGGGCCTGGCGGGCGGCGCCGGCGTCGTCGTCACGCCGGTGCGCGACGCCGGCGTCAAGCACGTGGAGTTCGTCGCCCTGGGCGGGGAGCAGGCCCTGGCGATCATGGTCTTCGAGGACGGGGTGGTCGAGAACCGCCTGATGATGCTCGGCGCGGGGGTCACCCCCTCGGCCCTGCAGGAGGCGTCCAACTTCCTCAACGCCCGCCTGCGCGGCAAGTCGCTGGACGAGGCGCGCAAGGAGGTCAGCCAGGAGCTGGACCACGCCCGCCGTGAGCTGGACGAGAAGGCCGCCCGCCTCGTGGAGGACGGCCTGGCGGCCTGGAGCGGCGGCGACGGCCCCGAGCGCGCCCTGATCGTCCGTGGCCGCGCCAACCTGCTCGGCGACCGCGAGGCCCTGGAGGACCTGGAGCGGGTCCGCATGCTGTTCGACGACCTGGAGCAGAAGGGCCAGCTGATCGGCCTGCTGGACGGGGTGCGCGTGGCCGACGGTGTGCGCATCTTCATCGGCGCCGAGACGCGACTCTTTTCGCTTTCGGGTTCCTCCGTGATCGCGGCGCCCTATATGACGGGGCGACAGAAGGTTCTGGGCGCGATCGGCGTGATCGGCCCGACCCGCCTGAACTACGCCCGCATCATTCCGTTGGTGGACTAC
>CAYQPL010000159.1:0-7791 GCA_964419395.1 uncultured Phenylobacterium sp.
GTGGTTGCGCACGGCAATCGGTTGCCCTTCGAGATCGCGGCCCAAGAGCTCTTGCAAATGCGGGCGGCCAACGCGATCGCCCCGGTTTTCCACGCGCATCGACAAGCCCATCATCTGGTTAAAATCGCAGTCGTAGACGTACCCTTGCCAGTCGACGCTCACCAAACTGCGGCACATCACCGCGTTGAGATTTGCCGGCCGGTAGGCGTCTCGCAGCAGCGCCATATAGCCATCGAACTCGCATTTCGATTGCAACGTGCTCCCGAACCGCCCTACCGGAAGGATTGCGAGCGTCAGGAGACGATTAAACCGAATGCCGTAGCGGGCGCCGAGCTCGCGCTTGTAATCGGCCTCGAGTACGTCTTGGGGTGGGGGCAAAGCCGGCCCTTGCGGGTTGAGCACCTAGTTCAGCTCGAGGCCGGAGCCCGGCGCGCCGTAGAGGAAGCGGGCGGCGACGTCGAGACTGCGCGTTTCGCCCGCCCGGACCGGGGCGGACTCCTGGCCGGTGAGCGTGACCGCCAGGCGCTGGGGCGCGAAGTCCTCGACGGCGAAAGCGACCTCGCCGGCCGGCGCCTCGACCCCCTCGATCTCCAGGGTGGCGCGCCAGCGGCCCCGCGGCGCGCTTTTCGGCAGGGCGATGTCGGCCGCCGCGTGGCCCAGGGGCGTCCCGTCGAAGCTGAACCGGCGAAACTCCACGCCCGAGGGCCGCCGGACGACGATGGCGCCCTTGCGGTCCTTGACCGCCCGGGCCTCGCGGGCGCGCAGCAGGGCGTTCAGATGCACCGTCTCGCCCGGGCGATAGACGCCGCGGTCGGTGTAGAGATAGGCGTCCACCAGACCGGCCGCGGCCCGGCCCGAAGTGGCGGGCGTGCGACCGCCGACGCCCAGACGCGACAGGTCCACCGGCGGCCGGTCGAGATCGAGCAGCGCCAAGTCGCCCTGGGGCCCGTAGGCCATGATCATCTTCGGCCGCAGGGCGCCCTCGCCCTCGAAGAGCGGCGCGGCGAAGCGGGCGCGGCCCTGGCCGTCAGTGCGGACCTCGCCCAGGTCCTCGCCATTGGCGGCCACGAGGGCGACACGCACGCCGGAGAGGGTGCGGGCGCTCTTCAGGGAGCGGACCACCACGTCGGCGCCGTCCTCGCCGTCATAGGCGCTGAGCGCCATGTCGGTGAAGATGATCCAGCGCCGCGCCTGGGCCGGCGGATTGGGGTCGTACTCGTCCTCGCCGGCCGCGAGGCCGCGGCCGCCGGAGGCGTCGCGGGCCTTGATCACATAGCCCCCCGGCTTCATCTCGCGCAGCACCGCCCCGAGGGGGAAGACGGTCACGGTCCGCTGACCGGCCTCGCCCCGGACCGGAATGGCGCCGGACCAGATCTTCTGGCCTTCGTCGTTGGGGGAGTCGGCGCCGTAGTCGCCGGGCCATTCGCCCTCGCCCGTCGGGCCGGGCGCGCTGACCTGGGTGCGGACCAGGTTGCGGTCGACGACCCGCCAGACCTCGACCTCCAGGCGCGCGACATTGATGGTCTCGATGCCGACCCCGTCGGAGTCCTCGCGCGGCAGGACCACGCCCTCGCCGACGAAGCCGACGAAGGGCGGCTTCTCGCCGAAGGTGAAGTCGACGTCCGCATTGCTGGCCAGGGTCTCGCCGCCGCGGGCGGGCAGGCCCTTCAGCAGGGTGACCCGCCGTTCGGCGAAGCCGGTTCCGGCGACGCACAGCTCTGAGCCCTCGACGGTGATCGCCGGCGTCGACTCCGTCTCCGGCGAGACGAGGACGAAGTCGGCATAGGACGTGGACGGGTCCAGCGGCCGGGTCATCTCCACGCAGGCCCGCGGCTGGACGCCGCTGGCGTCGACCCGCGTCCGCCAGACGGCGAAGCCCTCCGGCTTGGGGGCGCCCCGCCGCGGAGCGTAGGCCGACCTCGGCTTGCCGAACAGCGACCAGCCGTCGCCGGCGCCGTCGACGCCGGCCACGTTGGGCGGCAGCAGCCGGATTCCGTCGACCCCCTTGGCGGTCAGGAAGCCGCCCCCGAAGGCGGCGACCACCAGCACGGCGGCCAGGATGGCCGGGGTCTTGCCATGGGTGACCCGCTCGCCCAGCCGCCGCCACCAGGGCGGGCGCGGGGGCGCGATGTCGGCCGGGCCAGTCGCCTCCGGCGTCGCCGGCTGGCCCTCGGTCGGCGTCTCGTCGCTCGGCGTCATGGCTCTGTCCCCCCGCGCAGGCGCGTCTTTGCCCGCGAAGGGAGCCTATCGGGCGGCCCTGCGTCAATCTTGCACGCGCGTCGGGCAGCCCGGCGCCGGCGGCGGCTAGCCGAGGGCGAGGGTGAGCGACTTCACCTGCAGATAGTCGTCGAGGCCGTAGACCGAGCCCTCGCGGCCATAGCCCGACTGCTTGACGCCGCCGAAGGGATTGGCGGCGTTGGAGACGAGGCCGCTGTTCACCCCGATGATGCCGGCCTCCAGCGCCCGGCCGGCGCGCATGGCGCGGTCGAGATCGCGGGTGAAGAGGAAGGCGGCGAGGCCGAACTCCGAGGCGTTGGCCCGCGTCAGGGCCTCCTCCTCCGAAAGGAAGCTGAAGACCGGCGCCACGGGGCCGAAGGTCTCCTCAGCGGCGAACAGCCGGTCGTCGCCGCCGGCCAGCACGGTGGGCTGGAAGAAGCGGCCGCCCAGCTCGTGCCGCGCGCCGCCGGTCAGCACCCGCCCCCCGGACGCCTTCGTCCGTTCGATATGGTCCTCGACCTTGTCCAGGCCCTTGGGGTCGATCAGGGGGCCGATGACGACGCCCTCGTCGAAGGGCTTGCCGACCTTCAGTCTGGCGACCCGCGCCGTCAGCCGCTCCAGATAGGTCTCGCGCACCGCTTCGTGGACATAGATGCGGTTGGGGCAGACGCAGGTCTGGCCGGCCGCCCGGAACTTGCCGGCCACCGTGCCCTCGACCGCCTGATCGATGTCGGCGTCCTCGAAGACGATCAGCGGCGCGGCCCCGCCCAGCTCCATCGAAAGCCGCTTCAGCGTCGGGGCGCATTGTTCGGCCAGCTTGCGGCCGACCTCGGTGGAGCCGGTGAAGGACAGCTTGCGGATCAGGGGCGAGCCCGTGAGCCGTTCGCCCACCTCGCTGTTGGGCCCGGTGACGACGGAGAAGCAGCCCTCGGGCAAACCCGCCTCCAGCGCCAGCCTGGCCAGGGCGAGGGCGGTGAACGGCGTCGCCGAGGCGGGCTTGAGCACCATGGTGCAGCCGGCGCAGAAGGCGGCGGCCGCCTTGCGGGTGATCATGGCGGCGGGGAAGTTCCAGGGGGTGATGGCCGCCACCGGCCCGACCGGCTCGCGGAAGGCCAGGATCAGGTCCTCGTCCTTGGCGCTCTCGATGGTCTTGCCGTCCAGCCGCTCGGCCATGCCGGAAAACCAGGTGATGAAGGAATTGGCGTAGCGCACCTCGCCCAGGGCCTCGGGCCAGGGCTTGCCGTTCTCCAGGGAGATCAGGGCGGCCAGGCCGTTCTCATTGGCCTCGATCAGCTCGGCCCAGCGGGCGAGCACGGCGCCGCGGTCCTTGCCCTTGCGCGCCGCCCAGTCGGGGAAGGCGCGGGCGGCGGCCTCGATCGCCTGATCCACGGCTGCGCCGGAGAGGCTCGGCACATGGCCCAGCACCGTCTCCTCGGCCGGGTCTTCCACGGCGATCGGCTTGCCGTCGCCCTCGACCCATCGGCCGGCGATCAGGGCCTTGTCGGTCATCAGGGCGCGCCCCTGGGCGATGAGGTCGTTCGGCGAGGGCTGTTGGCTCATGCTTGAGGCTCCTGGCGAGGCTGTGAGACGCCTGCACAACGCGGAACTCCGCCGCGCGGCGCCTGCGCCTTGACGGGTGGGAGGCGGACGGCTTGCATCGGCCCCAATCGGCGCGGAACCGCTCGCGCCCGTCCAAGGAAGCATGTTCGCATGAAATCTCATCTGATGGCCGCCTCGGCGGCCGCCCTGATGGCGATGACGCCGCTCGCCGTCCAGGCGCAAGCGGCGCGTCCGACGCCGGCGCAGGCCAAGGCCTTCGTCGACAAGGCCGAGGCCGAACTCGAGGCGCTCAGCGTCTACACCGCCAAGGCCGCCTGGGTGCGCGCCACCTACATCACCGAAGACACCCAGTGGCTGGAGGCCAAGGCCGTCGGCGAGGAGAAGGCGCTGGCCACCAGGCTCGCCATGGAGGCGGCGCGCTATGACGGCGTGGCGGTCGATCCGGTGACGGCGCGCAAGCTGATGCTGCTCAAGCTCTATCTCGTGCTGCCGGCGCCGGCGCGCGAGGGGGCGGCGGCCGAACTGGCGGCCCTCGAGTCGGGCCTGGACTCGACCTATTCGACCGGCAAGTTCGAGCACAAGGGCCGGCAGATCACGCTGAACGACGCCGAGGACATCCTGCGGGAGTCCCGCGACCCGGCCGAACTGAAGGCCGTGTGGGAGGGCTGGCGCACCGTCTCCCCGCCCATGCGGGCCGACTACGCCAAGCTGGTCGCCCTGGCCAACGAGGGCTCCAAGGGCCTCGGCTATTCCGACACCGGCGCCCTCTGGCGGGCCAAGTACGACATGGCGCCCGACGCCTTCGCCGCCGAGACCGACCGCGTCTGGGCGCAGGTGGAGCCCTTCTACAAGAACCTGCACTGCTATGTGCGCGCCAAGCTGAACGACAGGTACGGCGACGGCGTGCAGCCGCGCACCGGGCCGATCCGCGCCGACCTGCTGGGCAACATGTGGGCGCAGAGCTGGGGCAACATCTACGACATCGTCGCCCCGGCGAACGTCCGCTCCAGCTACGATCTCGACCAGCTGCTGGTGAAGGCGGACTACGACCCGACGAAGATGGTGAAGACCGGCGAGGCCTTCTATTCGTCGCTGGGCTTCGCGCCCCTGCCGCAGACCTTCTGGGAGCGGTCGATGATCACCCGGCCCCAGGACCGGGAGGTGGTCTGCCACGCCTCGGCCTGGAACCTGGACGGCAAGGACGACATCCGCATCAAGATGTGCACCAAGGTGAACGGCGAGGACTTCTACACCGTCCACCACGAGCTCGGTCACAACTACTACCAGCGCGCCTATGGCGATCAGCCCTATCTGTTCAAGGGCGCGGCCAATGACGGCTTTCACGAGGCGATCGGCGACTTCGCCGGTCTGTCGGCCCTGACGCCCACCTACCTTCAGCAGATCGGCCTGCTCGACCAGGCGCCGGGCGCCGACGAGGACATCCCCTTCCTGCTGAAGATGGCGCTCGACAAGATCGCCTTCCTGCCGTTCGGCCTGCTGGTCGACAAGTGGCGCTGGGAGGTGTTCTCGGGCGAGGCGGGACCAGCCGAGTACAACGACGCCTGGTGGGCGCTGCGGACGAAGTATCAGGGCATCACGCCCCCCGGTCCGCGTCCGGCCGACGCCTTCGACCCGGGCGCGAAGTATCACGTGCCCGGCAACACGCCCTACATGCGCTATTTCCTGGCCCACATTTACCAGTTCCAGTTCCACCGCGCGGCCTGCGCCCAGGCCGGCTGGACGGGGCCGCTGCACCGCTGCTCGGTCTATGACGAGGCCGAGATGGGCCGACGGTTCAACGCCATGATGGAGATGGGCCAGTCCAAGCCCTGGCCGGACGCCCTGGAGGCCTTCACCGACGAACGCCAGACCGACGCCAGCGCCATCGCCGACTACTTCGCCCCGCTCAACACCTGGCTGACGGCCCAGAACAGGGGCGAGCAGTGCGGCTGGTGAGGCCCGCCTGACGAACCTTTGAGACTGTCGCCGCCCGGGCCCGCAAGGCCCGGGCGGTCGCCTTTGGTTTACCCTGTTCTGCGGAGGCTTCGTTTACCCTAGGGCCTCAGAATGCCGGCTCGAACTCGAAACGAGCGGGGCGCAGACGTGCGAACCTTCGACCTGACGGCGATCAAGGCCCGGCTGACCTCGGGCGCGCGCGACGAAAGCGGCGCGGCGGCGATCATCTTCGCCGTGGCGCTCGTCCTGCTGGCCCCCCTGACGCTCGGGGTGTTCGACATCTACATCGCCTCCAACCAGCGGCAGAAGCTGCAGGACGCCCTGGACGCCGCGGCCCTCTATGCGGCCCGCTCCAGCGCCCAGAGCGACAAGGACATCAACGAGGTCGGCCAGCGGGCGCTCAAGGCGAACCTGCAGTCCTTCACCGGCTCGGCCCTGATCACCTCCAACTTCAAGCTCGACGGCGCCAAGGTCGTCGGCACCGCCGAGATGACGCCGCTGGCGCTCGCCACCGGCTTCTTCCAGCACGGCAATGTCACCGCCACCTCCGAGGTGCTGCGCGCCATGGACCGGCTGGAGGTGGCCCTGGTGCTCGACAACACCGGATCGATGTCGGGCACGAAGATCTCGACGCTCAAGACCGCGGCCAAGGACCTGGTCGACAAGCTGCAGGCGGCGGGTAACCGCAGCACGGCGCAGGACCCGATCAAGATTTCGCTGGTGCCCTTTTCGAGCACGGTGCGCGTCGCCGAAGACGTCAGCGTCAAGAACTACAACACCTCGTCCCATACGGGCCCGGGCATTCCCACCTGGCTCGATCCCCAGGCCAAGGGGCACTGGGCGGCCGGGGTCGACATCTTCGACGAGAAGCACACCGACCGGTTCGCGGTCCTGAAGTCGATGAAGGGCGGGCAGGTCTGGGGCGGCTGCGTGGAGAGCCGGCGGCCCCCCTACGACATCCAGGACACGGCGCCGTTCAGCGGCAACATGGCGAGCTACTTCGTGCCGTACTTCGCCCCGGATGAGCCCGACGACGGCGAGGGCAACTGGTCGTTCGACAACGACTATCTGAACGACGGCACCAACTCGTCGGACTGGAAGACGCGCCAGCGCCGGACGGCGAAGTACGACAACAAGAAGCCGGGCAGCGGCGGTCCGAACAAGGGATGCGACCTGGAGCCGATCCAGCGTCTGACCACGGACATGGGCGGCCTGAAGAACGCCATCGACGGGATGGTCGCCAGCGGCACCACCGACATCCCGATGGGCCTCGTCTGGGGCTGGCATACCCTCTCGCCCAACGCGCCGTTCCAGGACGGGGCGGCCTACGGCACGAAGCACAATCGCAAGATCATCATCCTGATGACCGACGGCGACAACGTGAACAACACGACGCGGTGGAACAACTACAACGGCTCCTACTACAGCGGCCGCGCCTATCTTTGGCAGGGCCTGCTGCAGGGCGCGGACGAGGGGTCTTCGTCGTGGTCGCGCACCTCGGCCATGGACAGCCGGCTGGCCCAGCTGTGCTCGAACATCAAGGGCAAGGACATCGTCCTCTATACGGTGCGGGTCGAGGTGCGGTCGGGCGACAGCGCCCTGCTGCGCAACTGCGCCAGCGATCCGGAGAAGTTCTACGACGTTCAGAACGTCTCCCAGCTGGGCGCCGCCTTCGACGCCATCGCCGGCTCGATCGACAACCTGCGGATCACCCGATAGGCGGCCGCCTGGCCGCATGGCCGCATGGGCGCGCCGGGAGGGCGGAGCCTCAGACGGCGGCGCGCTCGGCCCGGTCCAGCCCGGTCTTGGCCTCGTCCCAGACCTCCTCCACGGCGGCGAGCAGGCGCTCGGCCGTGATCGGCTTGGTCAGCTGGCCGTCGGCGCCGGCATGACGGGCGGCGACGTCGTGCTCGGGCATGGCGTTGGCGGTGAGGGTGTAGATCCGCGTCGGGCGCCGGCCGTCGGCCTGCTCGCGCCGGCGGATCTGCCGGATGGCGGTCAGCCCGTCCATGACCGGCATCTGCATGTCCATCAGCACGAGGTCGAAGGCGTGCGAGA
>CAYQPL010000160.1:0-1834 GCA_964419395.1 uncultured Phenylobacterium sp.
CAGCCGTCGGCGCCGGTGGGCGCGGCCCCGAGCCGCGCGGCGCCTCCGACGGCGCGCAGCACCTCCTGCAGGGTGATCTCGCCGGGCGAGCGCAGCAGCCAGGTCCCGCCGCGGGCGCCGGCCCGCGTGCCCACCAGGCGCGCCTGGGCGAGCAGGCCCGTCACCCGGCGCACGACGACGGGGTTGGTGGGGATGGAAGCCGCCAGTTCGACGCTGGAGATCGCCCGGTCGGGCCCGAAGGCTTCGTAGTGGGCAAGATAGGCGAGCGTGTGGGCAGCCACCGGAAAACGCTGGTTGTCCGACATGACCCGGTGGAACCTAGGCCGGTCCGGCGGCGCTGATCAAGCCGCCGGCGGCGCCGGTCGCTGACGCCGCTGCGATTGAACCTTCGCCGGAATGGGTGTATCGCGCCCGCCGCATCGTCGGGGGGCCCAGTCGCCCCTGTCAAAGGGACCGGGCGCACAGACCCAGGGTTCCCGGAGAGTCTGGATGAGTGAGCCGACCGTATCGGCCGCCGAGACGCAGGAAGAGGCGTCTCACGCGAAATCAGAGGGCTTCTGGGCTCTCGTCCTGGGTTCGGTCGGCGTGGTCTTCGGCGACATCGGCACCAGTCCGCTCTACGCCATGCGCGAGGCGCTCGCCCATTCGCGCAGCGGCGGCACCGAGGAGCTGGCCGTCTTCGGCGTGGTCTCCCTGGTCACCTGGGCGCTGATCCTGATCGTCACGATCAAGTACGTCGTCTTCCTGCTGCAGGCCGACAACAAGGGGGAGGGCGGCACCCTCGCCCTGATGGCCCTGGCGCGGCGCTCGCTCGGCCGGCGCTCCGGCGCGATCTTCTTCCTGGGCATGATCGGCGCGGCCCTGTTCTATTCCGACGGCATCATCACCCCGGCCCTGTCGGTGCTCTCGGCCGTCGAGGGCCTGAAGGAGGCGCCGGGCCTGGGCTATGCGCTTTCGCCCTTCGTGCTGCCGATCTCGGCGGGCATCCTGATCGCCCTGTTCATGGTCCAGTCGCGCGGCACCGCCAGCGTGGCCAAGTTCTTCGGCCCGATCACCGCCCTGTGGTTCCTGACCCTGGCGGGACTCGGCCTCTTCCACATCTTCGACGATCCCTCGATCCTGATGGGGCTGCTGCCGCACTACGGCGTGCTGTTCCTGGTCGACAACGGCTTCCTGGGCTTCGTCATCCTGGGCAGCGTCTTCCTGGCCGTGACCGGGGCCGAGGCGCTCTACGCCGACATGGGCCACTTCGGCAAAGGGCCGATCCGCACCGCCTGGGCCGTGCTGGTCCTGCCGGCCCTGCTGCTCAACTATCTGGGCCAGGGCGCCCTGGTGCTGGCCAATCCCGAGGCGCGGCTGAACCCCTTCTTCCAGATGATCCCGGAGTTCGCCTACTGGCCCGTCCTGGCCCTGGCCACGGCGGCCACGGTCATCGCCAGTCAGGCGGTGATCACCGGGGCCTTCTCCGTCACCCAGCAGGCCGTGCAGCTCGGCCTGCTGCCGCGGACCGACATCCGCCGCACCAGCGAGACCCTGGCGGGCCAGATCTACGTGCCGCAGGTCAACATGCTGCTGCTGGCCGGGGGGCTGGCCCTGCTGGCCATGTTCCAGAACTCCTCCAGCCTGGCGGCGGCCTACGGCATCGCCGTGACCGGCTCGATGTTCATCGACACCCTGCTGTTCTTCGTCATCATCGGCGCCCTGTGGAAGCGGCCCTGGTGGCAGGCGGCCCTGGCGGCGGGCGTGTTCGCGGTGATCGACATCACCTTCATCTCGTCGAACCAGCTGAAGCTCCCGCAGGAGTTGTAAATGCAGCTTTTACAAAAGAAAATTG
>CAYQPL010000160.1:1844-7581 GCA_964419395.1 uncultured Phenylobacterium sp.
ACCTGCTGAAGATCCCGCAGGGGGCCTGGTTCCCGCTGCTGCTGGGCGGCGCCCTGGTGACGATCATGTGGACCTGGACCCGCGGCGCCCAGATCCTCACCGACAAGACCCGCCGCGACAGCGTGCAGCTGACCGAGTTGACCGAGCTCCTCAAGGCCCGCGCCCCGCACCGGGCGCCGGGCACGGCCATCTTCCTGACCTCGGACCCCGACGTCGCGCCGGTGGCCCTGATGCACAACCTCAAGCACAACAAGGTGCTGCACGAGAAGAACGTCATCCTGACGGTGAAGACCACCGAGACGCCGCGGGTGAAGGACGAGGACCGCATCAAGATCGAGCCGGTCAACGAGGACTTCAAGAAGGTCACGGTGGCCTACGGCTTCATGGAGAGTCCCAACCTGCCCAAGGCGCTGGGGCTGTGCCGCAAGCTCGGCCTGAAGTTCGACATCATGGCCACCAGCTTCTTCCTGGGCCGTCGCTCGGTGGTGCCGGCCGCCCAGTCGGGCATGCCGCTGTGGCAGGACCGCCTGTTCATCTACCTGATGCGCAACGCCGCCAATCCGACCGACTTCTTCAAGATCCCGCCGGGCCGCGTCGTCGAGCTCGGCACCCAGGTCACGGTCTAGGTCGGCCTGGACTTTCGCCGGCGCTTCGGGGCATGGGTCCTGGGACGATGGCGGGAGGCGCACATGAACTGGCTCGGCATATTCGGCGACGCGCTGTGGATCATCGCGCTGTCCATGATGGCCGGCGGCGCACGCGAGGCCTGGCGGCGCATGGGGCCGGAGACGCGGGTGCCGATGCAGTTCTCGCTGTCCGGCAAGCCGACCTGGCGGCTGAAGCGGAACGCCGCCCTGCTGTCCGTGCCCCTGTTGACCCTGGCCATCGGTCTCTTCCTGGGCGCGCAGAGCCGCGCCGTCGAACCCGGTCCGGACATGCTGGTCCTGTTCGGCGTTCGCGCCACGGTCGCGGCCGTCGTCACCCTCGTCCACATGCGCTGGCTGAGCGCCGCCCTGGCGCAGCTTTCCGAGGAAGGCGCGCTTAGGTCTTGAACCGCGGCCGTGTTCGCCCTTAAACGCGCGCGGTCCCAAGACCGCCCCCTGTCGCCTCCAGCGTGAAAGAGCCGCCGCCCATGGCCGCCGACAAGCCGATCAAGAAAGTCGTCCTCGCCTATTCCGGCGGCCTCGACAGCTCCACCATCGTCAAGTGGCTGCAGACCGAGCTGGGCGCCGAGGTGGCGACCTTCACCGCCGACCTGGGTCAGGGCGAGGAGATCGAGCCGGCGCGCCAGAAGGCCATGACCCTGGGCGTGAAGCCGGAATACGCCTTCGTCGAGGATGTGCGCGAAGAGTTCGTCCGCGACTACGTCTTCCCCATGTTCCGGGCCAATACGGTCTATGAGGGCCAGTACCTGCTGGGGACCTCCATCGCCCGGCCGCTGATCGCCAAGAAGCAGATCGAGATCGCCCGCAAGATCGGCGCGGACGCCGTCGCCCACGGCGCCACCGGCAAGGGCAACGACCTGGGCCGCTTCGAGGTGGCCTATTACGGCCTCGAGCCGGACATCCGCGTCGTCGCGCCCTGGCGGGAGTGGGACTTCAAGAGCCGCGAAGCCCTGCTGGACTTCGCCGAGAAGCACCAGATCCCGATCACCAAGGACAAGCGCGGCGAGAGCCCGTTCAGCGTCGCCGCCAACCTGCTGCACTCCTCCTCCGAGGGGAAGGTGCTGGAGGACCCAGCGGTCGAGGCCCCCGAATTCGTGCACATGCGCACGATCTCGCCGGAGGACGCCCCGGACAGGCCGACCGTCATCACCATCGACTTCGAGAAGGGCGACCCGGTCGCCATCGACGGCGAGAAGATGAGCCCGGCCACCCTGCTGACCAAGCTGAACCAGCTGGGCCACGACAACGGGATCGGCCGTCTGGACCTCGTGGAGAACCGCTTCGTCGGCATGAAGTCCCGCGGCGTCTACGAGACGCCCGGCGGGACCATTCTGCTGGCCGCGCACCGGGGCATGGAGTCCATCACGCTCGACCGCGGCGCCATGCACCTGAAGGACGAGCTGATGCCCCGCTATGCGGAGCTGATCTACAACGGCTTCTGGTTCGCGCCGGAACGCGAGATGCTGCAGGCGGCCATCGACCACAGCCAGGGGCCCGTGAACGGCCAGGTCCGGGTCAAGCTCTACAAGGGCAATGTGACCGTCATCGGCCGCACCAGCCCGTACTCGCTATACGACCAGGAGCTGGTCACCTTCGAGGAAGGCAAGGTGGCCTACGACCACCGCGACGCCGCCGGCTTCATCAAGCTCAACGCCCTGCGCCTGCGGGTGCAGGCCAAGCGCGACCGGCTGGCGCCGTAAGGCGGCCTCAGGCCTCCAGCCGGTTGTAGGGGTACTTGTCGCAGATCCGGTCGGCGAAGTAGCCGGCGCGCGACTCCGCGGCGACGAAGGATCGGTGCACTTCGCCCGGCACACCCACATAGACGTAGGCGTCGCCGCCGGCGAAGCGGACCAGCAGCTTCGCCCGGTCGGCGTCATAGGCGATGTCTTCGATATCGGCCGTGGGGATCAGCATGGCCTGGTCTCCTGCGGAACTTCGTCCGGATAAGAAACGGGCGGGACCGGCCCCATGGTTCCCGCAGGCTGCGGCGCGTGCCACTCTGCCGCCGCCAAGGCGCCGCTTGCGCCGGCCAACGGGGAAGGAAATCCATGTCGCCGCACAGTCTGGTGGCCATCGTCACGATCGCCGCGGTTCTCGTCTATGTCTGGATGGGCCTGCGGGTCGGCGCCGCGCGCAGCAAGAGCGGGATCGCGGCCCCGGCGATGACGGGCGACCCCGTCCTGGAGCGGCACATCCGCGTCCAGGCCAACACCCTGGAATGGCTGCCGGTCTTCCTGGTCGGCCTGTGGCTCTTCGCCCTCTACTGGAACGACCTGGTCGCCGCGGCTCTGGGCGTGGTGTGGATCGTCGGCCGCATCCTCTACGCCCTCGGCTATGTGGCCGATCCGGCGAAGCGGGAGCTGGGCTTCGTCGTCCAGGCGGCGGCCAGCGCCATCCTGCTGTTCGGCGCGCTGGGCCGGGTCATCTGGATCCTGGCGACCGTCGGGGCCTGAGCCCGCCCCGTCGCAGCCCCCGTCGCAGCCCGGGCCTCAGAGGAAGAGCACCCAGGCCTGCCAGGCGGCGAGACCGGTCACCAGGGCGCCCACGATCCAGGTGAGGGCCCGCAGCGGCAGCACCTTGGTCATCCAGCCGGCGATGGGGGCGGCCACGATGCCGCCGGCGATCAGGCCGAGGACGGAGGAGACGTGCTCGCGCAGCCCTTCGGTCTCCCAGTGGCCGGACAGCAGCGAGGCGAGGAAGGCCGCCGAGATGGCCGAGGCGACGAAGAACTCGGCGGCGTTGGTGGTGCCGATGGCCTGCCGCGGATCGGCGCCCGAGCCCATCAGGGTGGAGGTGACCACCGGGCCCCAGCCGCCGCCACCGACGGAGTCGAAGAAGCCGCCCACAAGGCCGAGGGGCAGCGGGCTCTTCCAGGAGAAGGGCTTGGGCCGCACGCCTCTCCAGGCGCGGTAGAGGATGACCAGGCCCATCAGGCCGAGCCAGGCCACCACGAAGGGCTTGATCAGGTCGCCGTCGATGGAGGTCAGCACATAGGTGCCGAGCACGCCGCCGACGATGCCCCCGGCCGACAGAAGGGCCAGAAGCCGCCAGCCCACGTTCTTGTGCACCACATGGGAGAGGGCCGAGGCCGCGCCGGTGAACACCTTGGCCGCGTGCACGCTGGCCGAGGCGTTGGCGGGCGAGACGCCCATGGCCAGCAGGGTGGTGGTGGAGACCACGCCATAGGCCATGCCCAGGGCGCCATCGACCAGTTGGGCGGCGAAACCCACCGCCGCGAACACGAAGAAGTCCGAATCCATCTCGCCCCCAGGGTTCGCGGCTTCCGCCCCGTCGAGACTTACCCAGTGTCTCAATAGGAATTAAGTGAAATCTACACTGCGCGAGCCTGCACGTCGCGGGCCAAGGCGCCCGTCCTGGCGCGGACGAGCCCGCCGCCGCGGAGAAATTGAGCGGCCCAGGGGGTGGTCGCCCAATGCGCGCGCCACGCGGACTTGTGATCCGCCTGCGCCGCAAAGCCGCTTGCGCTATGCTGGCGGAACGCGGGGCAACCACAATTGCGTCAAGGTGTTGTCCGAACATGCCCCGGAGTGTTCGGGGGACGTTCTGAAGGAACGAGCGAACGATGAAGTCACTGACGGGCCGGGTCGCGGCCCTCGCCCTGGTGGCCGGTCTCAGCGCCTGCGCCACCGCCACGCCCTATCAGCCGAACCTGCCGGGTTCGGCGGTGTCGGGCGGCTATTCCGAGATGCGGATCGAGCCGAACCGCTGGCGCGTCACCTTCGCCGGCAACAGCCTCACCTCGCGTGAGACGGTGGAGGGCTATCTGCTCTACCGCGCGGCCGAGCTGACGCTGCAGCAGGGCTTCGACGGCTTCTCCATCGTCACGCGCGCCACCGACCGAGACGCCCGGACCTATGTGGAGCCCGATCCCTTCTACAATCCCTGGTACGGGCCCCGCTACACCTACTGGCGGCCCTACTGGCGCTACTACTCGCCCTATGGCTGGCGCACCTGGGACCCGTTCTGGGGCGATCCCTTCTGGGCCGACCGGGTGGATGTGCGCACGGTCGAGAAGTTCGAGGCCAGCGCCGAGGTCGTGATGTACCGCGGGGCCCGTCCGGCGATGGACCCCAACGCCTTCGACGCCCGGGCGGTGCTCGAAAACCTCGGGCCGCGGATCGTCCGGCCTCAGCCCTAGGCGCGCGCCCTGCAGGCGCAAAGAAGGGCGGGTCCTGCGACCCGCCCTTTTTCTTGTCCGCGACGGGTTCTTGTCCGCGACGGGGCGCGAAGCCTCAGGCCTGGCTGACGTCCATGCCCAGCGTGGGGCCAAGGCCGTCGGCGTTGCGGCTGCGGACGCTCAGGCCATTGCGCACCTGGCCGACGCCGCGGGTGCGCTGGGCCAGGATCTCGGCGCGCAGCTTGTCATCCACCTCGTCGACCTCGCCGCTCAGGATCACGTCGCCCCCCTCGACCCGGACATCGATGTCGCTGGCGTCGAGATAGGGATCGTGCATCAGGGCCTCGCTGAGGTCTTCGCGGATGGCCTCGTCACCCCGTCGCCCGCTCCGGGGGCCACGGCCCGCATGGGGGCCGCCCCAGGAATCGGAGTTGAAGCGGCGGGGATCGAGTTGTCGGTCGTCCAGCGCCATGGGGCTCTCCTCTCGTTCAGGGGGAAGGGGGGCCGGTCCCGCGCCACGGTCCGGCCGGATGTCGCCCGAAGCTCAGGTGATGTGCTTGGGCGCGATCGGGTCGCTGGCCGGGAAGGTCTCCTCCACCGCCTCGTCGACGATGGCCTCCTGCCGGGTCTCGGCCTTGCGCTCGTCCTTGTTCAGCTGGTCGGGCTTCTGGCCTTCCTTCAGCGGCTCGGCGGGGCGCACGCTGGGGGCGTTCGGATCGCAGTCTTCTCGCGTCTGGGGCATGGTCGACCTCCGTACCTTTTCGAACTCACCCGCCAGCCGCGAAGGATGGCAGGCTTCGGAGAGAAAAGGCTTCAGGTCGGCTCTTGGTTGCAGGGCGAGGCGGCCGAAACGGCGTCCGGAAAACGAAAAAGGGCCGGGAAATCCCGGCCCTTTTTCCGTTCCGCTCCTCCGCAAGGGGAGGAATGGAGCGGG
>CAYQPL010000161.1:0-7445 GCA_964419395.1 uncultured Phenylobacterium sp.
GGCGCTCGCCCTCCTGGCTGTGGCGGCGGTCGCGGCCGCGGCGGTGGAGCTGGCCCCGATGTCGGCGGCGCAGCGAGCGGCGGCGATGATGGGCGCCACCGCCGACGTCTGTCCCTGGCGCATCGCAGGGCTCGCCCTGCTCGTCCTGCCGCCCGCCCTGCTGGCCGCGCGCCGCTTCGCGCCCGTGCGCCCGGCCCTGGCCGGCGCCGCGGCGGGGCTGCTGGCCGGCGGACAGGCGGCCACCGCCAATGGCCTGCACTGCAGCGAAGGCGCGGCGAGCTTCCTGGTCATCTGGTACACCGCCGGGGTGCTGCTCACGGCGATGCTGGGCGCGGTGGCCGGCGCCCGCCTCCTGCGCTGGTGACCGCCGCCGCGGCGGCTTGCTAAGGTCGCGGGACCATGGCCGAGGTTCTCTGGCTCACCGTCAGGCTGGCGGGGCTCACCACGATCGTCCTGCTCGTCCTGGCGACGCCGCTCGCCTGGTGGCTGGCGCGCGACCGTTCGGCCTGGGCCAGCATCGTCGGCGCCCTGGTCGGCTTGCCCATCGTGCTGCCGCCGACGGTGCTCGGCTTCTACCTGCTGATCGCCATGGGGCCCGACAGCCCGCTGATGGCCCCGCTGCAGGTCTTCGGCGTGCGCACGCTGGCCTTCACCTTCGAGGGGCTCGTCATCGGCTCGGCGATCTACTCGCTGCCCTTCGCCGTGCAGCCCCTGCGCAACGCCTTCATGGCCATCGGTCCCGAGCCGCTGGAGGCGGCCCGCACGCTCGGCGCCGCCCCGCTCTCGGTGTTCGCCCGCATCGCCCTGCCGCTGGCCGCCCCCGGCTATGTGACCGCCGCCATCCTGACCTTCGCCCATACGGTGGGCGAGTTCGGCGTGGTGCTGATGATCGGCGGGGCCATTCCCGGCGAGACGGCGGTGGTCTCGACGGAGATCTACCGGCTGGTGGAATCCCTCGACTGGCGGCGGGCGCATGCGCTCGCCGCCCTGCTGGTGGTCTTCGGCTTCGCGGTGATTCTCAGCCTCCTGCTGATCGAGCGCCGGTTCGGGGCGGCGCGGGTGAGCGATTCCTGAGCAGCCCCTGCGCCCGCCCTGCGCAGGTCGCGGGGCGCCGGGTGGCGTCAGCGGGTGTCGTGAAATTTCGACCGCTGAACCTCAAGTTCCGGTTTCGCCGTGGTTGAAACAGGCCATCATCGCGCACCGCCTTCGAGCGGGAATGAGTCGCGTTGGCGGAGGCGCGTCATGTCCGGGCAGGAGGGGCTGGTCCCCGAGCGCATCCTGGAGCTGTCGGAGCGGCTATCGAAGGTCGCCGGCGCCAGCATCGCCGAAATCGCCCTGATCAACCGCGAGGCCAAGATGCTGGCCATCAACGCCCTGATCACCGCGGCGCGCGCCGGGGAGGCCGGCAAGAGCTTCGCCCTCGTCGCCGAGGAATTCAAGCGGATCTCCAGCGAGATCGACGAGGTGGCGCACGCCCTGGAAAGCAAGGTCCAGGCCGACCTCGCCGAACTGTCGCGCGTGGGCGCGGCGATCCTCGGCCACATGCGCGGCCAGAGGCTCGCCGATCTGGCGCTCAACGCCATCGAGATCATCGACCGCAACCTCTATGAGCGCACCTGCGACGTCCGCTGGTGGGCGACGGATTCGGCGGTGGTCGACTGCGTCGCCGCGCCGTCCGAGGCGGCCGCGCGGCACGCCAGCGATCGGCTGAAGGTGATCCTCGACGCCTACACCGTCTATCTCGACCTGTGGATCTGCGACGGGGAGGGGCGTGTCCTCGCCAATGGCCGGCCGCAGAGATACCCGCAGGTGTCCGGCTCTTCGGTGCGGGGCGCCGACTGGTTCGAACGGGCGCGCCGGACGGCGTCGGGGGACGAGTTCGTGGCCTGCGACGTGGCCCGCTCGCCGGCCCTGGGCGATGCGCCGGTGGCCACCTACGCCGCCGCCATCCGCCGGGGCGGGGCGGCGCAGGGCGAGGTGCTGGGCGTCCTCGGCATCCATTTCGACTGGCGCCCCCAGGCCCGGGCGGTGGTCGACGGCGTCCGCCTGACGGAGGAGGAGCGGGCGCGCTCGCGGGTCCTGTTGCTGGACGCCGCCGGGCGGGTGCTGGCCGCCTCCGACGGCCGGGGGGAGCTGGCGGAGGTCTTCGCCCTGCCGCAGGGGGCCGGGGCCATGGGCAGCTACCGCACCGACCTCGCCACCGTCGGCTATGCGCTCACCCCCGGCTACGAGACCTACGGGGGGCTCGGCTGGTACGGCTGCATCGTCCAGAACGAGGCCAGCACGGCCGACCGCTCGGCCGCCGCCTGAGGCCCCGGCCGGACCCTCCCGGGCCGCTCGCCCCTCGCCGGCCGCCAGGGCGGCCCTTGCGCTGCGGTCCGCCCCTCGCGCGTCGTGAAGTCCGGCGGTTTGCGCTATAGGGGCGCAATGCACGCGCCCCACCGCCTCTCCGTGGCCCCGATGATGGACTGGACCGACCGGCATTGCCGGGCGTTTCACCGCGCGCTTTCGCGGCGGGCGCTGCTCTATACCGAGATGGTGACCACCGGGGCCGTGCTGCACGGCGATCGCGAGCGGCTGCTGGGCTACGACGCGGTCGAGCATCCGGTGGCGCTGCAGCTGGGCGGCTCGGACCCGGCCGAACTCGCCGCCGCGGCGCGGATCGGCGAGGACCTCGGCTATGACGAGATCAACCTCAATGTGGGCTGCCCGTCGGACCGGGTGCAGAGCGGGCGCTTCGGCGCCTGCCTGATGCGCGAGCCGGAGCTGGTGGCCGAATGCATGGCCGCCATCGGGGCGGCGGTGAAGGTCCCGGCGACGGTGAAGTGCCGGATCGGGGTCGACGAGCAGGATCCGGAGGAAAGCCTCTTCACCCTGGTCGATCTCTGCGCGAAGGCCGGGGTCGACACCTTCATCGTCCATGCGCGCAAGGCCTGGCTGAAGGGCCTGTCGCCCAAGGAGAACCGCGACGTCCCGCCGCTGGACTATCCGCTGGTCTACCGGCTGAAGGCCGAGCGGCCGGACCTGACCATCGCCCTCAACGGCGGCGTGCCCGACCTGCCGGCGGCGCTGGAACATCTGGCGCAGGTGGACGGCGTCATGCTTGGACGGGCGGCCTATCATACGCCGGAGCTGCTGGGCGCCGTCGACGCGGAGGTCTTCGGCGAGGGCGAGCCGGTCGGGCCCTTCGAGGCGGTGGAGCGGTTCCGGCCCTACCTCGCCCGGCGCCTTGAGGCGGGGACGCCCCTGGCGGCCATGACGCGGCACATGCTGGGCCTGTTCCATGGCCGGCCCGGCGCGCGCGCCTGGCGGCGCATCCTGACAGTGGAGGCGATCCGGCCGGGGGCGGGGCTGGAGGTGGTCGACGCCGCCCTGGCCGCCCTGGAGGCCGCCGCCCGCAGCCGCGAAGCCGCCTGAACCCAGGGCGCCCGCCGCGCCGCGAGGTGTTGCGCCCACGCACGGCGCGGCCAAATTCGAACACTGTTCAGCCTCCGCCCCCTTGGCCCCTTCGGCATAACGGCGTTCCTATACCCTCGTTAGATGACCGCCCGGCGAAACGACCTGGCGGCGAGGGAGGATGCCTATGACACGTGCGCAATACTGCGGCGGCTGCGCCATGGCCGCCATGCTTGCCCTATCGACCGCTCCGGCGAACGCGCAGCAGAGCACCACGGTGGAGGAGGTGGTGGTCACCGGCTCCTTCATCCGCGGCACGCCCGAGGACGCCGCCCTGCCGGTGGAGGTGGTCTCCAGCGAGGAGCTCGCCCGGCGGGGCTCGCCGACGACGGTGGACCTGATCAAGTCCCTGCCGGTCAGCGGGCCGGTGCTGGGCGACAGCAACCAGTTCTCCACCACCGCCCAGGGCCAGGTGGGCGCGGGCACCATCAACCTGCGGGGCATCGGCTCCCTGCGCACGCGGGTGCTGCTGAACGGCCGGCGCACGACGGCCTCGCCGGGCGCCGGCTCGGGCGGGGTCGACACCAACCTGCTGCCGGTGGCCGCCATCGGCCGGGTCGAGGTGCTGAAGGACGGGGCGGCGGCCACCTATGGCTCGGACGCCATCGGCGGCGTGGTCAATTTCATCACGCGCCGGAACTTCGACGGCATGGAGGTGGCCGCCGACTACCGGTTCGTCGACGGCTCGGACGGCGACTATACGGCCAGCCTCGTCTATGGCTGGTCCGGCGAGCGGGCCGACATCCTGCTGAGCGCCGGCTACCAGCATCGCTCCGAACTGCGCAGCACCGAGCGCGACTGGGCCAACCAGCCCTACCTGGTCAATCCGTCCGGCTATTCGGTGCTGGGCCAGCCCGGCTCGTTCCTGCCGCGCAACGGCGCCACGCCCACGGCCGGCGTGCAGCGGGACGCCAACTGCGCCGCGGGCGGCAGCTTCCCGGGCTTCACCGGCACGACTCCAGCCTGCTTCTTCACCTACATCCCCTTCGACAACCTGATCGAGGACGAGGACCGCTACCAGTTCTACGGCCAGGCGAATGTCGAGGTCTCGGACAAGGTCGAGCTGCACGTCGAGGCGCTCTACGCCAAGACCGACATTCCCAACATCCGCTTCTCGCCCTCCTTCCCGCCGACCTCGGGCCCCAACGGGCCGGGCAGCGTCGGCGTCTTCACCGTGCCGATCAGCAACCCCGGCGCGGTCACCGCCCTGCAGCAGGCCGGCCTCTCGCCCGCCCAGATCGCGGCGACGAACAACATCTCTCTGACCCTGTTCCGGCCCCTGGGGGCGGGCGGCAATCCGGCCACCGAGGGCGGGCAGATCGGCAGCCGGTCCTACGAGATCTACCGGGTCTCCGGGGCGCTCACCGGCGAGTGCGACAACGGCCTGGGCTGGGAGACGGCGGTCACCTATTCGGAGGCCGTCAGCAACCAGAACACCACCGACATCCTGATCGACCGGCTGCAGCGGGCGCTGAACGGCCGGGGCGGGCCCAACTGCACCGGCGCCACGCCGGGCGCCAACGGCTGCCAGTACCTGAACCCCTTCTCCAACGGCTATCCGGGCAATCCGGCGCTGGGCCTGACCACTCCCGGCTACGTGCCGGCCAACGCCAACGACACCGCGCTGGTCGCCTGGCTGTTCGACACCCAGATGTCGGAGAACCGCGCCAGCCTCCTGGTGGTCGACGCGGTGCTGAACGGCGAGCTCGGTTGGACCCTGCCGGGGGGCGACATCGGCTGGGCGATCGGGGCCCAGTATCGCCGCAACGAGCTGCAGACGCCGCTGTTCAGCCCGTTCCAGGATTCCCGCGTCACGCCGTGCCCGGTCCCGGGCGTCACCACCTGCGCCTTCCCGACGGGCCCTTACATCTTCCTCGGCCAGAGCACGCCCTCGCAGCTGGACGACTCCATCTACGCCGTCTTCGCCGAGGCCAGCCTGCCGATCACCGACTCCATCAACGCCCAGCTCGCCATCCGCTACGAGGACTATGGCGGCGAGACGGGGTCGACGACCAATCCGAAGCTGGCCCTGAAGTGGCAGATCACCGACGCCCTGGCCCTGCGCGGTTCGGTGGGCACCACCTTCCGGGGGCCGACGCCGACCAACCGCTCGACCAACCAGGTGACCGGGCTCTCGGGGATCATCGCAGCGGGCAACAACTTCAAGTCCGTCGACTTCCCCGGCAATCCGGCCATCGGTCCGGAAAAGGCGACCACCTACAATATCGGCCTGATCTTCGAGCAGGGCGGCTTCCGGGCCATCCTCGACTACTGGAACTTTAAGATCGAGGACCAGATCACCACCGTGCCGGCCAATGTGGTGGCCACCGCCGTGGCCGGGGTGGGCAACGGCACCCAGCTGGTCAATTGCAGCAGCCCCCTGCGCGACCTGATCACCTTCAACAACAACAATACCTGCACCCAGGGCGCGACCGTGGGCAACGACATCGCCCGGGTGCTCTCGCCCACCACCAACGGTCCGGAGTTCACCGTCTCGGGTCTGGACGTACAGCTGGACTTCCGCACCACCGACGCCTGGGGCGGACGGGTCGGGGCCGGGGCCTCGGCGAGCTACTATCTGGAGTACGAGTACGAGGACTTCACCTTCAACGGCGTGCTGGTGAACGAGGGCTACGACGCCCGCGGCTTCGCCAACTACGACCGACTGCCGGGCACCATCTCGGAGTGGCGGGCGACGGCCTATGCCGAGTATGGCCGCGGGCCGCACAACCTGCGTGCCGACCTGACCTTCGTGGACGGGGTGGTGGACAACCGCGCGCCGATCAGCGTCCAGGACCAGACCGGCGCCCTGCATCCGATCACCTTCGGCCAGAAGGTGGAGGACTTCTATTCCGTCGACCTGACCTATCGGGTCGACCTGCCGTGGGACACCATCCTCACCGCCTCGGTCTTCAACGTCTTCGACCGGGACCCGTCGGCGGCGCGGCTGGAACTCAGCTACGACCCGTTCATCGGCAATCCCTACGGGCGGACCTACAAGGTCGGATTCCGCAAGCGGTTCTGACCCTTCGCTCAGATCGGCGCCTTGGTCATGAAGACGGCCGAGGCGCCGTAGGCGGCCAGCTTGGCGGCGAGCGCCGGGTCCTCGGGTGCCTGGGCTCGCCAGCCCTGCTTCTTCCAGTAGGGGGCCGCCCCCTCCACGGCCACCAGTTCGGAGACGGCCAGGCCGGCGGCCCGGGCGGCGGCGGCGGCGTCCGCGATGAGCGCCTGGGCCAGGCCCGAACCGCGCGCCCGGACGACGACCGACAGATCGTGGACGTACCAGCAGAGGGCGGCTGCGCGCGGCGGCGACAGGGCGGCGTCGACCGGCGGCGGCGTCCCCCGCGTCCAGGGGTGGCTGACGATGTAGCCGGCCAGTCCGCTCTCGTCATGGGCGACCAGGGTCATGGCCGGCGCCATGGCCATGCGGCTGAGGAAGGCGTCGGCGCCGTCGTGCAGGGCAGGCTGATTGCCCCGGGCCTGGAGGGCGAGAACCTGGGGCAGGTCGTCGGCCGTCATCGGCCGCAGCGCCGCCATGTTCAGGGCTGCAGGACCAGCGAGGTCCGCGTCGCCTCGAAGCCCGAGAGACGGCCGAGATAGCTCATGCCCAGCAGCGAGGTCTCGAGGCCCTTCTCGACGATCATGGCGTCCACATCGGAGACGCTGGCCCCGGCGATGGAGACGGCCGGCAGCTTGACCACCGCCGCGCGCGCCTCGCCGGCGGCGGTCAGCACCTTCTGGCCGTAGTCGAGGGCTTCGGTGTCGTAGCCCAGGCGGCGGGCGTCTTCCTGGGTCAGGGCCACCGTGGTGGCGCCGGTGTCGACGAGGAAGCGGACGGGCCGGCCCTGGATCTCGCCCTCGGCGCTGCTGGCGTAGTCGACTTCCAGGACGGTGTCGGCGGCGACGGTGTAGGGATAGTCGAACTGCTTCCAGGTGTTTCCGGTCAGGCGCAGGCGCAGGCCGCCCTGCTCCACCGCGGCCTGGCCGTT
>CAYQPL010000162.1:0-5541 GCA_964419395.1 uncultured Phenylobacterium sp.
GCCTTCCAGACCAGGACCAGGCCGCCGGCGATCAGGATCAGGTCGCGCCAGGAGAAGGCCAGCTCGAACATCGGATGACCGCTCACCGGGTCCGGCGGCCCCTGGAAGGGCAGGCTGAACACCGGCTGGGGCAGGCCGACCAGGAAGGCCAGGGTCGAGAGCAGGGCCAGCCGCATGATCAGGGCCAGGGAGATGCCGATCTTGCGCGCCCGGCTGCGCTGCGCCTCCGGCAGCTTGTTCGACAGGATGGAGATGAAGACGAGGTTGTCGATGCCGAGCACGACCTCCATCACCACCAGGGCGATCAGGGCCGCCCAGGCGGCGGGGTCGACGAGCAGGGCCAGGATGGCGTCCATCGGGCGAGGTCCTCCAGGGTGTGGCGAGGCTTTCTAGCCGATCCGCGTTCGGCGGCCAGCGGCCTTTTGCGCCGGCGATAACCCGCTGGTGAGGCTTGGGATGCGACACTTGGCCTCCGCGCCACCAGACCGGACCCGTCATGACGGACGCCCAGCACATCCGCCCGCTCACCGCGCTGCGGTTCTTCGCCGCCTTCTGGGTGGTTCTGTTCCACTACTGGCCGGCGCTCTCGAGCGCGGCGGCCCCGCTGACCGTGGCCAAGGGCTATCTGGGGGTGGAGCTGTTCTTCGTCCTGTCGGGCTTCATCCTCTGCCACGTCTACCGGACCGAGGTGGAGGAGGGCCGCTTCGCCTATGGCGGCTTCCTGTGGGCGCGGCTGGCACGGGTCTATCCGCTGCACCTGGCCACCCTGATCGGCATGGGGGTGCTGGCGCTGGCCGCTGGCGCGGCCGGCTTCGCCGTCGATCCGAACATCCTGTCCTGGGAGTCGCTGCCGGCCAACCTGCTGCTGCTGCAGGCCTGGGGCCTGGCGCCGGTGGCCGGCTGGAACCATCCCTCCTGGTCGATCTCGGCCGAGTGGTTCGCCTATCTGACCTTCCCGCTGTTCGCCTGGGCGGCCCTGGCGCTGAAGGCCCGCCCGCTGCTCGCCGTCGCCCTGGCGGCGGGCCTGATGGCCGCGCTCTACGCCGGCTTCGAGGCGCTGGCCGGCCATCCGCTGACGCTCGCCACCATCCGCTGGGGGGCGCTGCGCATCGTCCCCTGCTTCGCCCTGGGCTGCGCCCTGCACAGCCTGTGGCGGGCGCGGCCGGCGCGAAGCGCGCCCCTCGCCCTCGCCGGCGCCGCATTTTCGGGCGCCGCCGCCCTGGGCCTGTCCGCCCTCGGCGCGGCCGACACCCTGATCGTCCTGACCCTTGGGGGGCTGATCTTCTTTCTGGCCCGGGCCGCCCAGGCCGGATCGCCCGTGTTGAGCGCCGCGCCGCTCATCTATCTCGGCGAGATCAGCTATTCGATCTACATGATCTGCGTGCCGTGGAAGATCGTATTCGTGAACGGCGCGGCCAGTCTGCTCAAGCTTGAAGGCGACCAACTGCCCCTGGGCGTCTGGCTCGTCGGCGTGGCGGCCGTGGTTCCACTGGCCGCGGCCTCCTATCATCTCATCGAGAAGCCGGCGCGGACGCGCATGAAGCTGTGGGCGGGGCTGTGGAAAGGCCGGGCGCCAAAGGTCGCAGGCGCATAAACCGTCTTTTCATTGTCGCACGGTCAAACTATCCCTAACGGCAGTTCGCGTCGGGGAGTGTCCAGCATGGTGAAACGGGCGAAGATCGTCCTCGGTTCCATTGCGGTCGCCGCTGTGGTCGTCCTGGCCCCTGCGGGCGGCGCCGTCGCCGACACCTACTGGCAATGCGTTCCCTTCGCCCGGATGATCTCCGGCGTGCAGATCTTCGGCGACGCCTGGACCTGGTGGAAGCAGGCCGCCGGCAAGTACGAGACGGGCTTCACCCCCAAGGCCGGCGCCGTCCTCTGCTTCAAGCCCACCGGCAAGATGAAGCTCGGCCACGTGGCGGTGGTCAGCCAGGTGCTGACCGACCGGGTGATCCAGATCACCCACGCCAACTGGTCGCGGATTAACGGCACGCGCGGCCAGATCGAGCGCGACGTGACAGTCATCGACGTGTCGCCCCAGGGCGACTGGAGCGAGGTCAAGGTCTGGTACGACCCGATCGGCGACCTCGGCTCGACCACCTATCCGACCCACGGCTTCATCTATCAGGACGCCACGGCGACGACGCTCGCCAAGTCCGGCCTCTCGACCGCCCAGAACACCGCCGTCAGCGTGGCCCAGAACGCCGCCAACCAGATGGTCGCCGCCGTCCGCCCGGGTTCCGGCCCGCTGCAGATGCTCAGCCAGGCCGCCGACGCCACCGACCGCATCGCCTCCCTGATCCAGGCCGCCGCCGGCCAGCCGGCCGCGGGCGCAGACGCCGGCGAGCCCTAGGCGCGCCGGCTCCGCCGCCGTTTCCGCGGCGGCGCAAACCCTTCCTTAAAAGCGTCCGGGTCAGGGTTGCGGCTTGAAGACGCACCCAGCCATCCCCGCGCCCGCCGAGCCGCATCTGCGCCCGGCCGCCGCGCCCCGCCTGCGCGAGGCCCTGGAGGCCCACGCCCGCTATGTCCAGGGCCTGGCCGGCGGACGGCGGCTGAGCCTGGCGCGCGCCGATCTTTCCGACCGACAGCTCGAGGGCGCGGTCCTGGCCGACGCCGAGCTGGCCGGGGCGCGCCTGGCCGGGGCCATCCTCGCCGGCGCGGACCTGACGCGGGCCAATCTGTTCGGGGCCGACCTGCGCGACGCCGATCTGCGCGGCGCGAAGCTGCGGCGGGCCGACCTGCGCGGCGCCTGCCTGCGCGGGGCCAACCTTTCGGGCGCCGACCTCGCAGAGGCGGACCTGCGCGAGGGCCGCATCGCCCTGCAGGACCGGCAGGACGGCTTCCGCATCCTCACCCCGGGCGAGCGCGAGGGGAATGTCGAGTACGCCATCGTCGCCGGCGCCGACCTGACCGGCGTGCTGACCGCGGTGGACGCCACGGAGGCCAGCCTCAACGGCGCCGTCCTCGTCGGCGCCCGGCTGGCCGGCGCGCGCCTCGACGGGGCCGACCTCTCCGACGCGCGGATGGACGGCGCCGACCTGGAAGGCGCCTCCCTGCGCGGGGCCGTGGTGGCCGGCGCCAACCTCGCCGCCGCCGGCCTCAACCAGGTGGATCTCAGCGAGACGCTGAAGGCCCCGCCGCCGATCTTCTATGTCGACGATGTGCCGCTCTACGAGCTGGTCGACGACCACGAGGCCTTCTGCGACAGCGAAGGGGCGCGGGGCGCGCCCGGCCGCCTGCCCGAGGTCGACTTCCGCTCCGTGCGCCGGCTTGCGCGCCGGCGCCTGTCGGGCCTGGTCGCGCCCGGCTCGATCTTCTTCGGGCTCGATCTCTCCGGCGCCCAGCTGCAGGGCGCCGACCTGTCGGGCTGCGACCTGCGCAAGGCCAGTCTTCGCGGAGCCGATCTGCGTGGCGCGCGGCTGACCGGCGCCAATCTGATCCGCGCCGACCTGCGGGAGGCGAAGCTCGGCCCCCTGCAGATCGGCGACGGCCGCCTGCTGCGCACCGACCTCAACCGCGCCGTCCTGCGCTACGCCGACCTGTCGGGCGCCGACGCCCGCCGCGCCCGCTTCCTGGAGGCCGACCTGACGGCCGCCAATCTCGCCGGCGCCGACCTGCGCGGGGCGGAGATCGTGCTTTAGGCGCCCGCGGGAAGCCGGCTTACATGGCGTTGCGCAGGGGCTTCAGGTCGGGGAAGTCGGGGTCGCGCTTCTCGGCCTTGGCCTTGAAGGCTTCGCCCATGTGCGGGCCGGCGAACATGCCCGTCTGCCAGACGGCGATGTAGTCGAGCCCGTCGCGGATGGAGTGGTCGCGGGCGTAGTTGATCATCACCTTCGAGCCCGTCACCGCCAGCGGCGACTTGGACGCGATCTCGCGGGCGGTGGCCAGCACATGGTCCAGCATGGCCTCGTGGGTCTCGAAGACCTCGTTGACCAGACCGATCTCCTTGGCCTTCTGGGCCGGCAGCCTTCGGCCCGTATAGGCGAGCTCGCGCACCCAGCCCTCGGGGATCAGCTTGCACAGGCGCGGGAAGGTGCCGACGTCGGCGGTCATGCCGATATTGATCTCCTGCACGCAGAAGAAGGCGTCGGCCGTGGCGTAGCGGATGTCGCAGGCGCTGGTCATGTCGACGGCGCCGCCGATGCAGCCGCCCTGGATGGCGACGAGCACCGGCATGCGCGCCTCGTCCAGGCAGGAGAAGCAGTCCTGCAGCCAGCGGACGTGGAAGCGCTGGCTCTCGGCGGCGATGAAGCGGTCGCTTCCGCCCGCGTCCTGGGCCGAGGAGCCGCCGCCGCCGAACACCGCCAGGTCCATGCCGGCGGAGAAGTGCTTGCCGGTGGAGGAGATGACGATGCAGCGGGCCCGGGCGTTGTCGTTGATGTCGCGCACGATCACCGGCAGCTCGTTCCAGAAGTCGCGGATCATGCTGTTGAAGGCCTCGGGCCGCTTCAGCCGGATGTGGGCCACCTGATCCTCGAGGCTGACGTCGAAGCAGGTCCAGGGCCCCTCGGCCGTCGTGCGAGAGGGGGCGGCGTGGGTCTCGGCGGCGCTCATGGCGGGTCCTCCAAACAGTCGTTCGACCCATCATCGGCGCTGACGCCGGGGAAAGCCAAGCGCTGTCAGAGATCCTCGACCGGCAGGTCCAGCGCCTCGCAGACGCGTTCGGCGACGATGGCCCGGTGGCAGTCGCAGGCGGCGGCCTCGTAGCAGAGCAGGGCGATCTTGCGATCCTTCGCCAGCTCGGTCGCCCGGGCGAGCTGCAGCTGGGCTTCCGGCTCGGCCAGATGGGCCTCGAAGATCTCGCGCATCTCCGCCGTCCGCCCGGCGCGCGCGGCCTCGCGGCCGGCCTTGGGCGTGCCCAAGCCGCGCAGGTGCTCGTAGCCGATGCCCTCGGCCTCCAGGCTGGCGGCCAGGATGGTCTTGGAAAAGCCCGGCCGCCGGCTGGCGGCGACGGCGCGCACGTCGACCACGGTCTCCACGCCGGCCGCCTTGAGCTGGGCGATCATCTCCCCTTGCGTCTTGGCCTCGTATCCGATGGTGGCGACGGGTGCGGGCATGTTGCGATCCTTCTCCTTGGGCGGGGCCTTATCCAGGCTATATGGGTGCGACACGGCGGGGAGGCGAACCGGCATGGACGGACAGACGGGCGATCAGGTCACCAGCGCGCCGCGGGCGCGCCGCTTCCCCCTGCCGAGCCGCGGGGGCGAGATCGCCGCCCTGGAGTTCGGACCCGACGACCGTCCGCTCGACATCCTCTTCTGCCACGCCAACGGCTTCAACGCGCAGACCTATCGCAGCATCCTGTCGCCGCTCGGCGATCTGCGCATCCTGGCCATCGACCTGCGCGGCCATGGCGCCACGACCCTGCCGACGCCCACCGAGGACCGCGACGGCTGGAAGATCTATCGCGACGACATCCTGGCCCTGCTGCCCTTCGTGGCCGAGGCGCCGGTGGTCATGGCCGGCCATTCCATGGGCGGGGCCTCGAGCCTGCTGACCGCGGCCGCGGCGCCGGACAAGGTGCGCAGCCTCGTCCTCTTC
>CAYQPL010000162.1:5551-7243 GCA_964419395.1 uncultured Phenylobacterium sp.
CGATCCGGTCCTGATGCCAGACGCGCCGCCCGCCGGATCGGCGGCCCAGGCCGCCATGGCCCAGTCGCCCATGGTGCAGGGGGCGCTTCGGCGCCGCGCGACCTTCGCCGACAAGGCGGCGGCCCTGGAGGCCTATCGCGGGCGCGGGGCCTTCAGGACCTGGAGCGAGGCCCAGCTCGCCGACTATGTGGAAGCCGGATTCGTCCCGACCGAGGACGGGCAGGTGACCTTGGCCTGCGCGCCGGCCTGGGAAGCCTCCAACTTCGCCTCCTACGATCCGGACATCTATCCGGCCCTGGTCGCCGAGCCCTGTCCCATCCGCATCCTGCGGGCCGAGACCGGATCGACCTGCCGCATCGAGGACCGGATCCCGCAGATCACCGCCAGCGGCCGGGTGCGGGTGGAGACGGTGGCCGGGACCAGCCACTTCCTGCCCATGGAGCGCCCCGACCTGGTGCGCCAGGCGCTGTGGGCCGCCGCGCTGGCGTAGCGCGGCCTCAGGCGGCCGGCGCGGCGCCGCGCCGCCAGTCGACGGAAAGCTCGTTTTCGCGGAAGGCGAAGCGCTGCAGGTGGCTGGCCACCACGCCCTCCAGGCGGGCGAGCGCCTCCTGCCCCTCGGTCTCGACCACCAGCAGCAGGGCCTCGGGCCGGGCGCGCAGCTTGGCCTCGCCCATCTCGAAGCGGATGCGGCCCTCGTGGTCGTCGAACTGCGTCTCGACCTTGTGGCCGAAGTGTTTGCAGAGCTGGATCATGTAGCGGCGGGCGTGCTCGGTGGGCACGGTGGCGCTGGATTTCAGCATGGGTCTGTCTCCTTCCCTCAGAGGTTCTCGATGCGGCTCGCCGCCTCGTCGAGAATGGCGGCGATCTTCTCGGCCTCGCCCTGATCGGAGCCGCGCGACAGGCGCAGCTTCAGAGCCATCTTCACATTCTCCATGGCCCGCCGGACCTTGCTGCGGCCGGCGTCGTCGGCGCCGACGGCGTCCAGGCGGGCGAAGATGGCGTCCACCGAGGCCTGTTGCTTGGTGAGCGCGGCGCGGCCCTCGTCGGTGATCTCATAGGCCTTGCGGCCGGCGGCGGCCTCGGTGGCGCGGACGAAGCCCTCGTCCTCGAGCAGGGCGAGCGTCGGATAGACCGCGCCGGGGCTCGGCCGATAGGCGCCGCCGGTCCGTTCCTCCAGGGCGCGGATCAGCTCGTAGCCGTGGGCCGGCGTCTCGCCGATCAGGGCCAGCAGCACGAAGCGCAGGTCGCCGTGCTCCAGAAAGCGGCCGATCCGCGGCCCCCGCCCGTGACGGCCCCGCCCCGCGCCCGGCCCGCCCATGCCATGGCCGGAAAAGCCGTGGCGGCTGCGGCGGGGATGGTCCCAGCCAAAGTGTCGATGCATGTCTTAAAGTTCCTATTTCGATGTATCGTAATTCCGATATATCGAAGCTGTTTCGAAGTGCAAGGGTGTTGGGCGACGGCGCGGCCGAACACCCCGTCAGCCGCCTCCGGCGGCAGCTCCCCCTGAGAGGGGAAGCATCTTTTTCGCACTGAGCTGGTCAGACCTGCTGAGATGAGCCCCCCCTGTCCGGGGTAGGTGGCCCGTAGGGCCGGAGGGGGCCTGCCGCCTCTCAACCCCCACGAACGTCATTCCCGGCCTTGTTGTTCAGCCCGGAGACATGGCTGACAGGTGTTCGGAGAGATAGCAGACAC
>CAYQPL010000163.1:0-4507 GCA_964419395.1 uncultured Phenylobacterium sp.
TCCCGCTCCTCGGCCCTGGCGTCCAAGGCCCCCGGCTTCCCCATCGCCAAGGTCGCCGCCCGCCTGGCCGTGGGCTACACCCTCGACGAGCTGATGAACGACATCACCGGGGCGACCCCGGCCTCGTTCGAACCCAGCATCGACTATGTGGTCACCAAGATCCCGCGCTTCGCCTTCGAGAAGTATCCGGGCTCGGAGCCCCTGCTCTCCACCTCCATGAAGTCGGTGGGCGAGGTCATGGCCATCGGCCGCACCTTCGCCGAGAGCCTGCAGAAGGCCCTGCGCGGCCTTGAGACCGGGCTGACCGGCCTGGACGAGGTCGCCATCGAGGGCGCGGACGACGCCGAGACGGGACGCGCCGCCATCCTGCGCGCGCTTGGCCAGCCGACGCCCGACC
This sequence comes from uncultured Phenylobacterium sp., assembly GCA_964419395.1. Lineage (GTDB taxonomy): Bacteria > Pseudomonadota > Alphaproteobacteria > Caulobacterales > Caulobacteraceae > Phenylobacterium. The sequence continues at coordinate 398 of CAYQPL010000163.1, forward strand.
GCCTGCGCGTCATCGCCCAGGCCTTCCGTCACGGCCTGAGCGTCGAGGAGGTCCAGGCGGCCTGTTCCTACGAGCCCTGGTTCCTGCGCCAGCTGCAGACCCTGGTGCGCATGGAGGCTCAGGTGGCCGAGGCCGGCCTGCCGAACACCGCCGAGGCCTTCCGCACGCTCAAGGCCCACGGCTTCTCCGACGCCCGCCTGGCCCGGCTGACCCACACCACCGAGGCCGAGGTGCGCGAGCAGCGCCGGGCGCTCGCCGTGCGGCCGGTGTTCAAGCGCATCGACACCTGCGCTGGCGAGTTCCGCGCCGAGACGCCCTACATGTACTCGACCTACGAGACCGGCGCGCTTGGCCAGATCCCCGAGTGCGAGAGCGAGCCGTCCGAGGCCCGCAAGGCCATCATCCTGGGCGGCGGGCCCAACCGGATCGGCCAGGGGATCGAGTTCGACTACTGCTGCTGCCACGCCGCCTTCGCCCTGGCCGACATCGGGGTGGAGTCGATCATGGTCAACTGCAACCCCGAGACCGTCTCCACCGACTACGACACCTCCGACCGGCTCTATTTCGAGCCGCTGACGGCCGAGGACGTGCTGGAGCTGATCGAGGTCGAGCGCTCGCGCGGGACCCTGCTGGGCGTCATCGTGCAGTTCGGCGGCCAGACGCCGCTGAAGCTCGCCAAGCCGCTGGAGGATGCGGGCATCCCGATCCTGGGCACGAGCCCCGACGCCATCGACCTGGCCGAGGACCGCGAGCGCTTCCAGCAGCTGCTGCACAAGCTCGACATCGCCCAGCCGGTCAACGCCATCGCCCGCTCCGACGAGGAGGCCTTCAAGGCCGCCCACCAGGTCGGCTATCCCGTCGTGATCCGCCCCTCCTATGTGCTCGGCGGCCGGGCCATGGAGATCGTCCGCGACGACGAGCAGCTGGCCCGCTACGTCCGCGACGCCGTCCAGGTCTCCGGCGACAGCCCGGTGCTGATCGACCAGTACCTGTCGCGCGCCACCGAGGTGGATATCGACGCCCTGTGCGACGGCGTGTCCGTCTTCGTCGCCGGCGTGATGGAGCACATCGAGGAGGCCGGGGTGCACTCGGGCGACAGCGCCTGCTCCCTGCCGCCCTTCTCGCTCAAGCCCGAGACGATCGCCGAGCTGAAGCGCCAGACCGAGGCCATGGCCCGGGCCCTGGACGTGCGCGGCCTGATGAACGTGCAGTTCGCCATCGAGGAGCCCCAGGGCGCCGCGCCGCGCATCTATGTGCTGGAGGTCAATCCGCGCGCCAGCCGCACGGTGCCCTTCGTGGCCAAGACCATCGGCCGGCCGCTGGCCGCCATCGCCGCCAAGGTCATGGCCGGACGCAAGCTGTCGGAATTCGCCCTGGCCGAGGCCCCCTACGACCACGTGGCGGTGAAGGAAGCCGTCTTCCCCTTCGCCCGCTTCGCCGGCGTCGACACGGTCCTGGGGCCGGAAATGCGCTCGACCGGCGAGGTTATGGGCCTGGACTGGCGCCGGCCGGGGGAGCCCGCTCCGCAGGCGGCGTTCGCCCGCGCCTTCGCCAAGAGCCAGTTGGGCGGCGGGACCGTCCTGCCCAAGACCGGCTGCGTCTTCGTCTCGGTCAAGGAGAGCGACAAGCCCTGGATCGTGGAGCCGGTGCGCCTGCTGCTCGGCCGCGGCTTCCGCGTCCTGGCCACCTCCGGCACCTGCGATTTCCTGACGGCGCAGGGGCTCGAGGTGCATCCGGTCAAGAAGGTGCTGGAAGGCCGGCCCCACATCGTCGACGCGATGAAGAACGGCGAGGTTCAGCTCGTCTTCAACACCACCGAAGGCAAGCAGTCGCTGTCGGACTCCTTCGAGATCCGGCGCACCGCCCTGATGATGAAGACGCCCTACTTCACCACCGCCGCCGGCACCCTGGCCGCCGCCCAGGCCATCGTGGCCACGTCCGAGGACACGCTGGACGTCCGCCCCCTGCAGAGCTACGCGCGAGCCGCCAGCTAATTGACAGCCGAGCACAAAAACGTCCGGAATTCGGCCGTTTTGACAAAACAGTGTTCGGATAATGTTTGACCCCCGCCCGAACGAGGCGCAGGCTTCGAGGAGTCGCCTGGCTTCGTCGGGCGCACGGGCGCTTACGGGCGGCCCAGAGTAACCGCCCGCATGCGGCGTCTCCCGTGACGCCTTCCGCAGTCCGGCGGCGGACCCAGCCACAAGAGCTGGCGCCCGCAACCCACAAGACTGTCAGGGAGTACGTCCATGCACGTCGACGAAGGCCACGAACAACACGCCGCCCGTCCCCACAAGCATCTGCTGCGCCGGTTCGAAGGCGCGACCGACCTCATGGTGGTGGCGCTCATCGTCCTGCTCGGCGGGGCGATGCTGTTCGGCCTGCTGACCGCCGGCGGCAGCCCGACCTGGATGCAGTAGGGCTTCAGGCGGCCGGCGGCGGCGGCGCACCCGTAGCGGGCGCCTCCACCGGCCGGGCCAGGACCAGGTCGTCGTAGAGATTTGCGCCGACCTGGAACCGGCGGACCCCGACCTGTTCGAAGCCCTGCCGGCGATAGAAGGCGATCGCCTGGGCGTTCTGCGAATAGACGCCCAGCAGGAGCCGCTCGAACCCGCGCGCCGCCGCGCCCGCCTGCGCCGCGGCCAGCAGCGCCGCGCCAAGGCCCGCGCCGTGATAGCGGCGGAGGAGGTAGATGCGCTTGATCTCCACGTCGCCGGGCCCGGGCTCCACCGGCAGGTCCGGCGGGTTGAGCGTGACATAGCCGACCGGGGCGCCGCCCGCGGCCTCGGCGAGCCAGACGGCGTGATCGGCGCGCGCCAGCCACGCGGCGTAGAGGGCTGTTGAGTGCTGCGAGGCGCAGTGGGCCAGTATGTCGGCCCCGGGCAGGATCTCGGCGTAGGAGTCCAGGAAGGTCGCCGCGCCCACCAGAGCCAGGGCCCCGGCGTCCGGCGCGGCGCAGGGCCGGAGCGTCTCGCCGGCCGGCCGCAAGACGCCTTCTCTGTCGCTCGTCCGCGCCATGCCCGCCCTTTCCGTCTTCCCTCTCTCCCAAGCCTAAGCTAGGCCGGTCGGCAAGCGCATTCAGACGCACGGCGGGAGGACATCATGGCGGGACGGGTGGAGGGCAAGGTCGCCCTGGTGACGGGCGGGGCGAGCGGCATCGGCCGCGCCTGCGCCGAGCGACTGGCGGCCGAGGGGGCCAAGGTCGTGGTCACCGACGTGCAGGACGACAAGGGCGAAGAGGTCGCCCGCGCCCTGGGCGACAGCCTCTATCTGCGCCACGACGTCACCGACGAAGACGCCTGGATCAAGGTTGTCGCCGCCGTCGCCGAGCGTTTCGGCCGGCTGGACGTGCTGGTCAACAACGCCGGCATCGGCCTGGGCGGCTCGGTGCTGGAGATGAGCCTCTCCGACTTCCGCAAGCAGATGGCGGTCAATGTCGAAGGGGTCTTCCTGGGGGTGAAGCACAGCCTGCCCCTGATGCGGAAGAGCGGCGACGGCGGCAGCATCGTCAACATGTCCTCCGTCGCCGGGCTGAAGGGCGCGGCCTCGCTTGCGGGCTACTGCGCCAGCAAGGGTGCGGTGCGCCTGTTCACCAAGGCCGTGGCCCTGGAATGCGCCCAGGCGCAGGACAAGGTGCGGGTGAACTCCGTCCATCCCGGCATCATCGAGACGCCCATCTGGGATTCGATCATCGGCACGGGCGGCCCGGGGGCCAATGCGGCGCCCGAACGCAGCGCCACCCTCGACGCCATGGCCGGCATGACGGTTCCGCTGGGGATGAAGGGGCTGCCCTCCGACATCGCCGACGGCGTGCTGTGGCTGGCGAGCGCGGAGTCCCGCTATGTCACCGGGGCCGAACTGGTCATCGACGGCGGCTTCTCGGTCCGCTAAGCGGGCGCCATGACCGCCACGCTGCACGTGATCTTCGGGCCCCAGGGGGCCGGCAAGTCGACCTATGCCCGCGACCTGGCCCGCCGCCTGCCGGCGGTGGCCTTCGCCATCGACGACTGGATGGGCCGGCTCTACGGCCCGGACATGCCCGAGCCCCAGGAGTTCGACTGGATGATGGAGCGCGTCGCCCGCTGCGAGTCCCACATCAGGGCCACGGCG
>CAYQPL010000163.1:4517-7196 GCA_964419395.1 uncultured Phenylobacterium sp.
CCACGGCGGCCGGCGTCATCGCTGCGGGGACCTCGGTGGTGCTGGACCTTGGCCTGATGCGCCGCAGCGACCGCGCGCGGGTGGCCGAGATCGCCAAGGCGGTGGAGCTTCCGATCCAGTTCCACTTCGTCGACGCCCCGCCCGACGTGCGACGCGAACGCGTGCTCGGCCGCCAGGACGGCCAGGGCTCGCGCATGCTGGTCACGCCGGAGATGTTCCACTTCACCGAGAAGGCCTACGAGCCGCCGGACGCGACGGAGTTGAACGGCTGCATCGTCAGCCAGAGCGACTGACCCGCAGGCGGCCGCGGCTGGAACGACCGCCCGCCTGCGGCGTTGTGGCGGCCTGCGCAACCGGGCCAGACTTGCGTTTCGCAGCGCACACCCATATCGTTTCAGCCCCCGGACGACAGCGCCCGCGGCCGGAGACCTCCCTTAGGGCGCACTACCGAGTCATCACCCGCCATGGAAAAAGTCCCGATGACCGCCGGGGGCTATCAGGCTCTCGACGATGAACTGAAGCGTTTGTAGACGGTGGAGCGGCCTTCCGTGATCGCCGCCATCGCCGAGGCGCGCGAGCACGGCGACCTGTCGGAAAACGCCGAATACCATGCCGCCAAGGAGCGGCAGGGCTGGATCGAAGGCCAGATCGCCGAGATCGAGGACAAGCTCGCCCGCGCCCAGGTCATCGACGTCTCCAAGCTGTCGGGTACCCAGGTGAAGTTCGGCGCGACCGTCTCCCTGGTGGACGAGGACACCGAGGAAGAGGCCCGCTACCAGATCGTCGGCGAGCACGAGGCCGACGTGAAGGGGGGGCGGATCTCCATCTCCTCGCCCATCGCCCGCGCCATCATCGGCAAGGAGGTCGGCGACGTGGTCGAGGTGAACACCCCCGGCGGCGTGCGCTCCTATGAGGTCGTCAAGGTCGAGTGGCTCTAGAGCCGCGTCACGACGCAGCCGCAATGATCCGTCACACCCGGCCCAGGCGGCGCCATCCGGCGCCGCGACGGGGACTCACGTGACCGATACGCGCCGCAATCCGCCCAGCGTCTGGGTCGTCTCGGACGGCCGCGCGGGCATCGAGAACCAGGGGCTGGGTCTCGCCGAGGCCATCAGCCGCGAGCGTCCGATCGACCTGTCCGTGAAGCGGATCGGCTGGAAGGGCGTGGTCGGCCGCCTGCCGTGGTGGCTGCACCCCCTGCCCCGCCAGACCCTGGCGCCGGGTTCGGAGATCATCCCGCCGTGGCCAGACATCTGGATCGCCGTGGGCCGCGCGACCCTGCCGCTCTCCATGCGCATGCGCCGCTGGACGCGGGGACGCACCATGGTGGTCCAGCTGCAGGACCCGCGCATGCCGACCGGCCCCTTCGACCTGGTCATCCCGCCCCGTCACGACCGGATGCAGGGCGACAATGTGCTGCCCATCCTGGGCTCGCCCCACCGCGTCACGCCCGAACGGCTGGCCGCCGACTACGCGCGGTTCGAGGATCAGGTCGGCGTCCTGCCCCGGCCCCGCGTGGCCGTCCTGATCGGCGGCAAGTCCAAGGCCTTCGGCCTGTCCCCGGAGCGGGCCGCGGAGATGGCGCGCGAGATCGAGGCGGCGGTGACGGCGGCGGGGGGCTCGGTGATGGTCAGCTTCTCCCGGCGGACGCCGGAGGACGCCAAGGCGATCCTCGCCTCGCGCCTTCGCCACCTGCCGGGCCTCGTCTGGGAGGGTGAGGGCGAGAACCCCTACTTCGCCTTCCTGGCGGCGGCGGACTACATCCTCGTGACCGAGGAATCGACCAACATGACCACCGAGGCGGCCTCCACGGGCAAGCCCGTCTTCGTGCTGAAGCTGGAGGGGGAGAGCCTGAAGTTCCGCCTCTATCACGACGAACTGCGCGAGCTGGGGGCCGCAAGGCCGGTCGCCGGCCGGTTCGAGGACTGGACCTATCAGCCGCTGGACGAGACGCGGCGGGCGGCGCGCGAGGTGCTGCGCCGCTTCGACGCGCGCCTGGGCGTCGGATAACGCCCTCCGCGCGGCCGTCGCGGCCGCAAAATGAGCCTATCCTGACGCCAGGAGGACCGATTGATTCTCGCCATTGTTCAGGCCCGGCTCAGCTCCTCGCGGCTGCCGGGCAAGGTGCTGCTGCCGCTGGCCGGCGCGCCCATGCTCGTGCGCCAGATCGAACGCGTGCGGCGCGCCCGGCGGCTCGACGCCCTGGTCGTCGCCACCAGCACCGATCCCAGCGACGATCCCCTGGAGGCCGAACTGGTCCGCGCCGGGACGACGGTCCGCCGGGGCGACCTGGACAATGTGCTGGCCCGCTTCGTCGGCGTCCTCGACACCGACCCGGCCGACCACGTCGTGCGGCTGACCGGCGACTGCCCGCTGAGCGATCCTGAGGTGATCGACGCCACCATCGCCCTGCACCTCGAGAGCGGCGCCGACTACACCAACAACCGCTACGATCCGGTGGGCTTCCCCAAGGGGCAGGACGTGGAAGTTGTGCGCGCCGAGGCGCTGCGACGCGCCGCGCGCGAGGCCGCCACCCGGGAGGAGCGCGAGCACGTGACCTGGGGCGTGCGCAACGCGCCGCAGACCTACCGCCTCGCCCGCCTCGATCCGCCGGTCGACGAGGGCGAGGTGCGCTGGACCGTCGACACGCCTGAGGACTACGCCTTCGTCCGCCACGTC
>CAYQPL010000164.1:0-5008 GCA_964419395.1 uncultured Phenylobacterium sp.
CGCCGTCGAGCGCATGCGTTCGCTCGCCTCCGTCCGCCGCGCCCGGGAACGGGAACGTGAGAAGCGCAAGGGCGGCGGCCAGGAAGCCGCCCGCGTCTCGCGCGAAGTGGTCATCCCCGACGTCATCACGGTGGGCGAGCTGGCCAACCGCATGGCCACCCGCGGGGTCGAGGTCATCAAGTTCCTGATGCGTCAGGGCGTGATGATGAAGATCAACGACGTCATCGACTCCGACACCGCCGAGCTGGTGGCCACCGAGTTCGGCCACACGGTCAAGCGCGTCTCCGAGGCCGACGTCGAGACCGGCTTCCTGTCCGAGGACACCGATTCCGCCGACGCGCCGCTGCGCCCGCCGGTGGTGGCGGTCATGGGCCACGTCGACCACGGCAAGACCTCGCTGCTGGACGCCCTGCGTTCGGCCGACGTCGCCTCGGGCGAGCACGGCGGCATCACCCAGCACATCGGCGCCTATCAGGTGCGGCTGGAGGACGGCCAGCGCGTGACCTTCCTGGACACGCCCGGCCACGCCGCCTTCTCCGCCATGCGGGCCCGCGGCGCCAATGTGACCGACATCGTCATCCTGGTGGTCGCCGCCGACGACGGCGTCATGCCCCAGACGGTGGAGGCCATCCAGCACGCCAAGGCCTCGGGCGCGCCGATCATCGTGGCGATCAACAAGATCGATAAGCCCGACGCCGATCCGAGCCGGGTGGTCAACGAGCTGCTGCAGCACGAGATCGTGGTCGAAAGCCTCGGCGGCGACACCCAGGCGGTGGAAGTCTCGGCCCTCAAGAAGATGGGCCTGGACAACCTCCTGGAGTCGATCCTGGTCCAGTCGGAGTTCATGGAGCTTCGGGCCGATCCCGAACGCACCGCCGAGGGCGTGGTCATCGAGGCCAAGCTCGACCGCGGCCGCGGCGCGGTGTCGACCGTGCTCGTCAAGCGCGGCACGCTGAAGAAGAGCGACATCGTCGTCGCCGGCGCCAACTGGGGCCGCGTGCGCGCCCTGCTCAACGAGCGGGACGAACAGGTGGACGAGGCCGGACCTTCGACGCCGGTGGAGATCCTGGGCCTCGACGGCACGCCGGAGCCCGGCGAACCCTTCGCCGTCGTGGAATCGGAGGCTCGCGCCCGCGAGATCACCGAGTACCGCCAGCGCCTGAAGCGCGAGAAGGCCGGGGCCCCCGTGGCCGGCGCCTCGCTCGCCGACATGATGGCCAAGCTCGCCGACAAGAAGGTCTCCGAGCTGCCGGTCATCATCAAGGCCGACGTGCAAGGTTCGGCCGAGGCGATCGTCGGCTCGCTCGACAAGCTCGGCACCGACGAGGTGCGCGCGCGCATCATCCTGTCGGGCGCCGGCGCGATCAGCGAAAGCGACGTCATGCTGGCCAAGGGCTCGGGCTCGCCGATCCTCGGCTTTAACGTCCGCGCCTCCAAGCAGGCCCGCGACCTCGCCGAGCGCGAGGGCGTCGAGATCCGCTACTACTCGATCATCTACGACCTGATCGACGACATCAAAGGCGTGCTCTCGGGCATGCTGGCGCCGATCCAGCGCGAAACCTTCCTGGGCAACGCCGAGGTCCTGCAGGCCTTCGACATCACCAAGGTCGGCAAGGTCGCCGGTTGTAAGGTCACCGAGGGCGTGGTCCGCAAGGGCGCCCGGGTGCGGATCGTCCGCGACGGCGTCGTGGTGCTCGAGCTCGGCGTCCTGCAGACGCTCAAGCGCTTCAAGGACGAGGTCAACGAGGTCCCGGCCGGCCAGGAATGCGGCATGGCCTTCCAGGGCTTCCAGGACATCAAGGCCGGCGACACGATCGAGTGCTTCAACCTCGAAGAGGTCAAGCGCAGCCTCTAGGGGCCCGCTCGACCCGCGAAAAATTGGGGCCGGCCAGGGCGACCTGGCCGGCCCCTTCTCGTGAGCGTCGCCTAGTTCTCCTCGTCGGCGGCCCGGCGCAGGGCCGCGCGAAGCTTGTCCAGCTGGTCGGGCTCCAGCTTCTGGGCGGCCTGCAGGAAGGTCTCGATCTCCTTCGGACTGGCGCCCCCGCCAGGGGCCCGCGGCAGGCGCAGCCGGTCGGCGTGCTCCAGCCCCAGCTGGCGGCGCAGCTCGGCCAGGGCCTGCGGCCGGGTGTCGATCTCGAAGGGCACGGCGCGGCCGCCGCCCAGGAGGAGCGAGGGGCCCAGCGGGCGGATGCGATAGCCCGACCGCATCAGCGCGGTCTCGTGCAGGCCGTCCACGATCCCCACCAGGCGCTCGACGCCGCGCTCGACCGCCTCCTCCAGCACCGCCAGCCGGAAGGCGCCCGGACGCGCCGGCGGGGGCGCCGGGCGGTCCGGGGGCGTCAGCAGGATGCGGCTCAGCTCCCAGCTGCCCGGCGGCGCCGTCGGCGCGGGGCCGGCGACCCCGTTCAGCAGCGCGCCGCCCTCGGCCGGGCGCAGACGGCAGCTGGCGGAGACCTCGCCCGCCGAATCCAGCACCAGGAAGTAGATGGCCGCCGCATCGTCCTGGCCGTCGCGCTCGCCGCCGTCGGCGTCGCGCGCCAGGGGCCAGCCGAGGCGCTCGATGAAGAAGGCGGCGCGCTGGGCGAACATCTGCGCCAGCTCGCGCGCATACACCGCACGGTTGTCGACGGTGACCACATGAATCATGGCGCGGTCATCCCGGCCGCGCCTTGCCGGCCGAGCCCGACAAGCCCTCTGTCATACGCTTCGCACCCACTCCCCACCGGACAACCGTTAAGGTTGAGGCGTGCGTGTGTCCATCCCGCGAGACGGGAATATTGTCGCAGTCAGGGCGTCGCCGACTCCGGAGGCAGGCCCGCCTCCAGTTCGGCCAGCCAGGCGCGCGCATTGCCGTCCGAGGGCGCGCGCCAGTCGCCACGGGGCGAAAGGTTGCCCCCCGAGACCACCTTGGGCCCGTTGGGCAGGGCCGAGCGCTTGAACTGGCTGAAGCCGAAGAAGCGGCTGACGAAGAGGGCCAGCCACCTGCGGATTTCGACCAGATCGTACTGGTTGCGCGCCTCTTCGGGGAAGTGCGGCGGCCAGGTTCCGGAGGCCGCGTCGCGCCAGGCGTGCCAGGCCAGGAAGGCCACCTTCGAGGGCCGCAGGCCGAAGCGGGTGATGTAGAAGAGGTGGAAGTCCTGCAGCTCGTAGGGGCCGATGATCGCCTGGGTCGACTGGATCGCCCCTTCGGCGTCGGCGGGCACGAGTTCGGGCGAGATCTCGGTGTCGAGCACCGAGAGCAGGGTCGCCGTCGCCGCCGCGTCGAACTGACCGGTCTTGGCCACCCAGCGGATCAGGTGCTGGATCAGCGTCTTGGCCACCGAGGCGTTGACGTTGTAGTGGCTCATCTGGTCGCCGACGCCATAGGTGCACCAGCCGAGCGCCAGCTCCGAGAGGTCTCCGGTGCCCAGCACGAGGGCCCCGCGCTGGTTGGCGGCGCGGAACAGATAGTCGGTGCGCAGGCCCGCCTGGACGTTCTCGAAGGTCACGTCATAGACGGGCTCGCCGCCCGCGAACGGGTGGCCCAGATCGGTCAGCATCTGGCGCGCGGCGGGCGTGATGTCGATCTCCTCGGCCGTGGCGCCGATGGCCTTCATCAGGGCCCAGGCGTTGGTCTTGGTCGTGTCCGAGGTGGCGAAGCCCGGCAGGGTGAAGGCCAGGATGTTGGACCGCGGCAGGCCCAGCTGGTCGCAGGCCTTGGCCGCCACGATCAGGGCGTGGGTGGAGTCGAGCCCGCCGGAGACGCCGATGACGATCTTCTCGGTCCGGCTGGCCTGCAGCCGCTTGGCGAGACCCTCGACCTGGATGTTGAAGGCCTCGAAACAGTCCTGGTCGAGCTTGGCCGGGTCGTCCGGGACGAAGGGGAAACGGTCGAGGTGACGCCGCAGTCCCCGGTCGGCGAAGGCCGGCGCGTGATCGAAGGCGATGCGGCGGAAGCGCGTCTCGGGATGGTCCAGGGCGACGGCGGCGTCGTTGAAGGTCGGGGTGCGCATGCGCTCCAGGCGCAGGCGCTCGGCGTCCACATCGGCGATGGCCAGGCCCCCGCCGCGGGCGAAGCGTTCGCTGCGGGCCAGCAGATTCCCCAGTTCGAAGATGTCGGCCTGGCCGTCCCAGGCGAGGTCCGTCGTGCTCTCGCCCGGACCGGCGGCGGCGTAGAGATAGGCCGCCTGGCAACGCACCGACTGGGAGGCGCACAGCATGGCCCGCTCGGCCGCCTTGCCCACCACCACATTGGAGGCCGAGAGGTTGCAGAGGATCAGCGCGCCGGCGAGCGCGCCCTCGGTCGAGGGCGGGGCGGCCGCCCAGAAGTCCTCGCAGATCTCCAGGTGGAAGACGAAGTCGGGCAGGTCGGCGGCGGCGAACAGGAGGTCGACGCCGAAGGGCGCGGTCTGGCCGGCCACCTCGACCTCCAGCCCCCGCAGGCCGGCGCCGGGCGCGAACCACCGCTTCTCGTAATATTCGCGGTAGTTGGGCAGGAAGGACTTGGGGACGACGCCGAGGATGCGGCCGCGCGAGATGGCGAGCGCGCAGTTGTAGAGCCGGCCGTTGCGCCGGACCGGCGCGCCCACGGCCAGCACCGGCGACAGGTCCCGGCTGGCGGCGCAGATCTCGCCGATGGCCGCCTCCGTCGCGGCCAGCAGGGCGTCCTGCAGGTGCAGGTCGTCGATGGCGTAGGCCGAGACGCACAGCTCGGGGAAGACCATCAGGTCGCAGCCCTCGTCGTGCCCCTGGCGGGCCAGGTCGAGGATGGCCTGGGCGTTGGCCGCCGGATCGGCCACCGAGACCTTCGGCGTCGCCGTCGCGCAGCGCACGAAACCCTGCGCCTGGTGGGAATAGAACCGATGCGCCATGAAATCCTCGTCGCTTCGCGCCATGGCCGGGCGCGAGCCTGATTGCCACAAATGGAACGCCCCGGCGAGGCGCAGAGCCTCAGGCCCGCCGGAGCCGGGTCGCGGGGGGGGGGGGGGGGGGGGGCGGCGAGGGGGGGGGGGGGGGGGCGCCGCCGCGC
>CAYQPL010000164.1:5018-7181 GCA_964419395.1 uncultured Phenylobacterium sp.
GCGCGTCGCGACGTCGCGACGCCATAGAGCTGCAGGAAGGCCGCCACCGGCACGCTCCGGCCGACCGCGGGCGGCGGGGGCGCCGCCGGCACGGTGAGGGGCGCCGCCAGCCATCGATCTGGAAATCGCTTCAGCCGCTTGTCGGCCGCCGCCGCCAGGTGGGGGCAATGCCCGAGCGCCCGTTCGGCGCAGGCGCGGTGACACGGGGCGATCGCCCCGGCGTCGAACAGCCGTGCGCCGTCGGGCAGATCGGCCGCCCGCGGCAGCAGATGGGCGAGACCTGCGCGGCGCAGGGCGCCGGCGGTGGTCCAGTGGCCGGTCTGGCTCCAGCGGTCCTCAAGCGGGGTCGGCGCCCCGCACATCGGGCAGAGCATCCGTTGAACGCTCTCCCGCTGCCGGTTGAGATGGTTCTGCGAATAGTTGGGCCGGCCAAAGCCCGGCCGCTGGGCCTGATGCACGGCCAGCCGGACGCCGAGGCTGGGACAGGGCCGCACGCCCAGCATGGGCTCCTCGGTCCAGCTGGTCACCCAGGGAACATCGACGCCGATCTGAAGTCTCGACCTTGACGCCATCCGTCCACTCCCTGCCCGCGGCCCACTATGGGCGTCGCATCGTCGACCTCGCAAGGCGGTGCAGCCAGCCGGAGCCGGCGGGCCGCTGGCGCGTTTAGCCACCTGCACGCCCCGGGGGCTCCTTGACGCTCGATCCCTATCTTCTGTTCCTCTTCGGCCTCGGCCTGGTGATCCTGATGATCGCCTGGCTGCCGCTCGCCCTGCGCAGCCTGCCGCTGACCCTGGCCATCATCTGCGTCGGCGTCGGCGTGGCGGTGTTCGCCACCGGGGCGCTGGCCTTCGAGCCCGACCCGCGGACCTACGACACCCTGACCGAGCGGCTGACCGAGCTCGTGGTGATCATCGCCCTCATGGGCGCCGGGGTGAAGATCGACCGCCCCATCGGCTGGCGCAGCTGGACCTCCACCTGGCGGCTGCTGCTGCTCGCCATGCCGATCTCCATCCTCGGCGTGACCCTGCTGGGGGTCGGCGCCCTGGGCCTACCCCTGGCGGTGGCCCTCCTCCTGGGCGCGGCGCTCGCGCCCACCGCCCCGGTGCTGGCCGCCGACGTCCAGGTGGGGCCGCCGGCCACGGGCGAGGAGAACGAGGTGCGCTTCGCCCTGACCTCCGAGGCGGGCCTCAACGACGGCCTCGCCTTCCCCTTCGTCCACCTGTCCCTGGCCTTCGCGGCCGCGGCGGCCCTGGCCGGACCCGGCGCCTGGCCCGAGCCCGAGGACCTTCTCCACTGGTTCGCCATGGACCTGGTCTGGCGCATCGTCGCCGGCGTGGCGGTCGGCTGGCTGATCGGCCGCGCCCTGGGCTGGCTGACCTTCGACCTGCCCCGCGTCCGCCTCTCGGCCACCGGCGACGGACTGGTGGCCCTGGGCGCGACCTTCGTGACCTACGGCCTGGCCGAGTTCGCCCACGGCTACGGCTTCCTGGCGGTGTTCGTCGCCGCGGTCACCCTGCGCGGCCGCGAGCGCGACCACGAGTACCACCGCGCCCTGCACGATTTCGCCGAGCAGATCGAACGGCTGCTGATCATGCTGGTCCTGGTTCTGTTCGGCGGCGCCATCGCCCAGGGCCTGTTCGCCTCCCTCACCTGGATCGACGTGGCCGGGGCCCTGATCATCCTGCTGGTGATCCGCCCGCTGGCCGGCCGCCTGTGCCTGCGGGGGGTCGGGCGCAGCCCGCGCGACCTCTGGCTGATCGCCTTCCTCGGCATCCGCGGCATCGGCTCGTTCTACTATGTCGCCTACGGGATCAATCACGGCGACTTCGGCTCCAGCGAGCGCCTGTGGGCGATCACCGGCCTGGTGGTGCTGATCTCCATCCTGATGCACGGCGTGGCCGCCACGCCGCACATGCGCCAGCACGACGGCCCGCCGGAAGAGCCCAGAGGTGCGATGGGGTCATAACCGCGGCGAAGATCCGGTTGTGCTGCTCAAAGTACACCTTTTCCAACTCCACACTTCGAAGGGGTCCTTCTGTGTCTTCATGGTAGGCCCCGGTCTACGCGTGCGCGCCTAGTTGGTTGCTTAAGTGTCTTTGTAGTTTTTTTGCGTTTGCAGCCCGAATTTTTTGGGGTGGTATTCTACTGGACACACCTACG
>CAYQPL010000165.1:0-2298 GCA_964419395.1 uncultured Phenylobacterium sp.
AGCCGGCGTCCAGGGCCGCCTGGGCGGCGCCGGGCTCCGCCACCTGGGACAGGGCCGCCAGCGGCCAGACCGAGGCGCGGCCCACCCAGGCCTGGAACTGCAGCGGCCGCACGCCCTGCATCTGCTTCATCATCACCGCGCCGAGCGAGCCCAGGAAGGCCGCGGCGACGACGAACAGCAGGCCGGTGGAGACGACGAAGCCGCCCGGATCCCACATGACCGCCAGCGCGCCGAGCAGGGTCAGCGCGATGCCGCGGCCGCGCCGCCAGCGCACCCGCTCGCCCAGCATGAGCATGGAGAGCACCGTGGTGATCGGCACGCCGCGCTGGATGCCCACCGCCGCCGCCGCGGCCGTCGCCGTCTGCAGGCCGATGAAGAGCAGCGCGAAATTGCCCCCGCCCATCAGCAGGGCCACGACGATCAGCCGCCACAGCGGCCGCGGCGCCGGGATCAGCCACCGCGCCGTGATCGCCGCCACCAGGGCGAAACGCACGGCGGCGTAGAACAGCGGCGGCACGGCCAGGTCGGCCACCACGTACTTCGAGATGATGTTGTTGGTCGCCCAGATCAGACAGACGAAGACGAGCAGGGCGAAGTCACGCAGGGCCATGGCGTCGCCTTAAGCGCGCTTCGCGCCCGCAAGGCAAGGCGAATGAGGCCGCAGGCCCCCTCCGGCCCTCCTCCCCCTCGTGGAGGGGGAGCTGTCACCGAAGGTGACGGAGGGGGCCCCTCGCCGCCTTACGCCGCCTTGCCGAGCGACAGGCCTTCATAGCGGGCCAGGTGGTGGTCGGTGGAGCCGAAGGCGCTTTCGATCATGGTGGCGCGCTTGAAGTAGTGGCCGATGGCCATTTCGTCGGTCATGCCCATGCCGCCGTGCAGCTGGATGGCGTTCTGGCCGACGAACTTGCAGGCCTTGCCGATCTGCACCTTGGCGGCCGAGACCGCCTTGGCGCGGCTCTCGGCGTCCTCCGACAGGCGGATGGTGGCCATGTAGGTCATCGAGATCGACTGCTCGAGCTGGATGAACATGTCGACCATCCGGTGCTGCAGGACCTGGAAGGCCGAGATGGGCTGGCCGAACTGCTTGCGGGTGCGGGTGTATTCCACCGTACCTTCCTGCAGCCGGCGCAGCACGCCGCAGGCCTCGGCGCAGGTGGCGGCCACGGCCTCGTCTATGACCTGCTCCACCAGCGGCAGGCCCTGGCCCTCGGTTCCGATGAGGGCGCCGGCCGGCAGGGCGACGTTCTCGAAGGTGACTTCCGAGGCGCGCTGGCCATCCACGGTGGGATAGTCGCGGGTGGTCACGCCCTTGGCCGACTTCTCCACCAGGAAGACCGAGACGCCTTGGGCGTCGCGCTGGCCGCCGCCGGTGCGGGCGGTGACGATCAGGTGGGTGGCCCAGGGGGCGCCGACGACGACCGCCTTCTGGCCGTTCAGGACATAGCCCGAACCGTCCTTCTTGGCCGTCGTCTTCAGGTCCTGCCAGGTGTAGCGGGCCTGCGGCTCGGCATAGGCGAAGGCGATGATCGCCTCGCCGGCGATGATCTTGCCGATCACGTCCGCCGCGCCAGCATAATTCGAGTGCTTCATGAAGCCGCCGCCGATGACGACCGTGCCCATATAGGGCTCGACCACCAGGGCTTTGCCGAACTCCTCCATGACGACCATGTTCTCGACCGGGCCGCCGCCCAGCCCGCCGTGGTCTTCGGAAAAGGGCGCGCCCAGGATGCCGAGCTCCTCGGCGAAGGCCTTCCAGACCTCGGGCCGCCAGCCGGCCTCGCTCCTGATCGCCGCGCGGCGCGCATCGAAGCCGTAGTTGTCGGACAGGTAGCTGGCGACCGTGTCGCGCAGCATCGACTGTGCGTCGGTTAAGTTGATGCCCTTGTAGAAACCTCCTTATCTGAGCCCCCCCCCCTTGCGGGGAGGGGTTGGGGTGGGGGTGTCGGCGCCAAGCGCCGAAACGATCTGCTCAAGCACTGAAGACATGTCGCCGAAGACCCGGTCGTTGGTGATCCGCGAGGTCCGGTAGCCGCGGGAGAGGAACCAGGCCTCCCGCTCCGCATCCCGCGCCGCCGCTTCGGCCAAGCGATGGACGCCGCCATCGACCTCGACCACCAGTCGCGCCCGGTGGCAGACGAAATCCGCCACATAGGGTCCGATCGGGGCTTGGCGCCGGAAGTGGGGTTTCGGCTCCAGGCGCCGCAGCGCCTGCCAGAGCCGGGCTTCGGCCTTGGTCGGGACCTTGCGCATCCGTCGGGCCGCACGCGCGGCGGGCTCCGACTTGAGCAAGGCGCCCGG
>CAYQPL010000165.1:2308-7166 GCA_964419395.1 uncultured Phenylobacterium sp.
CCCCCCCCCCCCCCCCCCCCCCCCCCCCCCCCCCCCATGGGGGAGGGGTGGGCGGCTTCGTCACAAACCCAGCACCATCTTGGCGATGATGTTGCGCTGGATCTCGTTGGAGCCGCCGTAGATCGAGGTCTTGCGGCCGTTGAAGTACTCGCCCGCCAAGCCTTCGGCGTAGTCGGGGCCGATGTTGGCGTTGTGGCCGAGGTCGCGCAGGAAGGGCGCGCCGTAGTGGCCGGCGGCCTCCAGGGCGAGCTCCTGCAGGCGCTGCTGGATCTCGGTGCCCTTGATCTTGAGGATCGAGGATTCCGGGCCCGGGCCCTTGCCGCTGGATTCGCCGGCCAGCGTCCGCAGCTCGGTGAACTCCAGCGCCGTCAGGGCGATCTCCAGCTCGGCCACCTTCCGCTTGAAGAAGGGGTCGGCCAGCAGGGCGCCGCCGAAGTCGCTCTGCTCGGTGGTCGCCATCTCGCGCAGGCGTTCCAGGCCGCGCTTGGAGCGGGCCACGCCGGCGATGCCGGACCGCTCGTGGGCCAGCAGCGCCTTGGCGCAGGTCCAGCCCTGGTTCTCGTGGAAGATGCGGTTCTCCACCGGCACCTTCACATTGTCGAGGAAGACATCGTTGACCTCGTGGCCGCCCTCCAGGGTGATGATCGGGCGAACCTCGATGCCGGGGCTCTTCATGTCGATCAGCAGGAAGGAGATGCCGGCCTGCGGCTTCACGTCGGGGTCGGTGCGGACCAGGAAGAAGCCCCAGTCGGCGAACTGGCCAAGCGTGGTCCAGGTCTTCTGGCCGTTGACGATGTAGTACTCCTTGCCGTCGGCGCCGGTGATCCGCTCGGCGCGGGTCTGCAGCGAGGCGAGGTCGGAGCCGGCGCCCGGCTCGGAATAGCCCTGACACCACCAGACGTCGCCATTGTAGATGCCGGGCAGGAAGCGCTTCTTCTGCTCCTCGGTCCCGAAGGTGTAGATCACCGGGGCCAGCATGCTGACGCCGAAGGGCAGGACGGCGATGGTGTCGGCCCGGGCCTGCTCCTCGGACCAGATGTACTTCTGGGTCGGCGTCCAGTCGGTGCCGCCGTGCTCCTTGGGCCAGGAGGGGGCGACCCAGCCCTTCTTGGCCAGCACCTTGTGCCAGGCCAGGTAGTCGTCGCGCCCCAGCGGCTCGCCGCTCTCCTGCTTGGCGCGCAGGTCCTTCGGATAGTTCTCGGCGATGAAGGCGCGGACTTCCTCGCGGAAGGCGACGTCTTCGGGGGAGAAATCAAGATTCATGGCGAACTCCCTGGATGGCCTCTTCGGCGGGCGACGGCTTGGCCGCCCGGCTCGCGCGGACAATAGGCGCGAGGCCCGCGCGAGGAAAGATGACGCTAACGTCAACGTAAGCAGATCGCGCCGCCCGCGGGGCCGGCGCGCGCGACTTGCATCCGCCATGTTCGGCGCGCAGAAGGGCGGCGGCATGGCTCGCATCCTGACCTACAACGTCCACCGCTGCGTCGGCACGGACCGGCGGCTCGATGTCGCCCGCGTGGCGGACGCCATCGCCGCGCTGGAGCCCGACATCGTCGCCCTGCAGGAGCTGGACGTCGGCCGCATGCGCACCAACGGCGTCGACCAGGCCCATGAGATCGCCCGGCGGCTGGAGATGGCCTTCCACTTCCACCCGGCCATGAAGGTGGAGGAGGAGCTCTATGGCGACGCCATCCTCACCCGGCATCCGGAGCGCAAGATCAAGGCCGCCGCCCTTCCCGGCCACGAGCGCGTGCGCCAGCTCGAGCCGCGGGGCGCCCTGTGGGTGGAGATCGAGCTCGACGGCCGTCCGCTGCAGGTGATCAACACCCATCTGGGCCTCGTCCCGCGCGAGCAGCAGAACCAGGCCGCCGCCCTGGCCGGCCCGGGCTGGATCGATCATCCCGACCGCAAGGGCCCGACCATCCTGCTGGGCGACTTCAACGTCACCTCCGCCTCGCTGGTCTATCGGACGCTTTCGGCCAAGCTCGCCCCGGCGCGCAAGGTCGCGCGGAAGAAGTCGCCCTCGACCTCCTTCCCCTCGGTGCTGCCGGTTCTGCGCATCGACCACATCTTCGTCAGCCCGGAGGTGCGGGTGCTGGACATCTTCGCGCCCTACGACCCGGTGACCCGGGCGGCGTCGGATCACCTGCCGCTGGTGATGGACTTCGAACTGATCTGAGGCGCCGCATAGGGCCGCCCGTCGGCGATCGCCTGGGCCAGCCGCCGCGCCGCCTCGTAGAGCCGCTCCCGCCGCCGGAAGATGCGCCAGGAATCGGCCACGTCGGCCGGATCGCCGATGTGGAAGGCCGCAATGATCTTGCCCGGGGTCGACATGTCCTGCGGGCCGAGCCGCCGCAGGCGCCCTTCCCGGTTCAGCGTCTCGATGGCCGCGCCCAGGCCGCCCCGCTCCCGCCGGGCCTTGGCGACGGCCTCGCCCGTATAGCCCATGAAGTGGCCGACCAGCCGGTCGCGGAAGGCCGCCACGTTGCGGCGCGAGGATTCGCCCTGCGCGTCCACCGCCAGCTCGCACTCGGTGTCGAACCCGCCCGAGCGGTTGTTCAGATTGGCCGAGCCGACCCGCACGATGCGGTCGTCGACCACCGTCACCTTGGAGTGGACGATGACGTACTCGCCCGAGGCCGTCACCGGATAGTAGGCGTAGAAGCGCCCGAAGACGTCGGCCGCCTGCAGGCGCCAGAGCATGTTGGTCCGCGCCCGGTCCATGGTCAGCTGGTCGAACCAGCTCGGACTCTGGCCGGTGGAGATCAGCACCACCTCCGGCCCGTCCGGCTCCGTCAGGCGGGCGGCCAGGGCCTCGGCGTAGATCGGCGAGGTGAAGTACTGGTTCTCCAGATAGATGACGTCGCGCGCCTCGGCGATCGAGGCCAGGGTGAGCCGGCGGATCTCGTCGGTCATCGCCTCGCGCTTCCAGGCCGGCTCGGTCCGGGCGATGGCGACCTCCATGTCCAGCAGGTGGGCCGGCACCCGGCTGGGCCACGGGTCGCCCGGGCCAGGAGCGGCCTTGGGCACGACCTCGTCGGCCGACCGGCGCCAGCGCATGCGGAACAGGTCGCCGAGCGCGCTGGCGGCCGCCCCGTCGACCATCATCATCACCTCGTGCCGGGGCGCGTGGCACTCCTGATCGGGCATGATCCGCCGGCGGTCGTCGTCCAGGTGGCCGGGGGTGTCCCACCGGTCGACACAGCTGTCGCCGCCGCCGCAGATCGCCACGGCGTCGTCGACCACCAGCACCTTCTGGTGATGGCAGGCGCCGAAGGGCACGGCCTCGTCCAGGCGCAGCTGCACGGTGGTGCCGCGGAACCAGCTCTTGGCCCGGTGCGGGAAGAAGTTCTGGCTGGCGCTGATCGGCAGGGCCGACTTCCAGATCAGGAGACGGATGTCGAGATCGGGCCGGCGGCGCGACAGCTCCACCAGGATGCGGCCGATCTCGTCGGGGTCGTCGGGACCGTCGAAGCCGTCGGGGGCGAGGCGCGTGCGCGGGTCGAAGCCCCAGCCCAGCAGATAAATCGAGCGCCGCGCATTGGGCAGGATCTCGGCCAGCGCGTTGAAATAGGCCTCGTTGTCGATGAGGAAGGCCGCACGGTGGGCGTGTTCGCGCCGCCAGCAGGTCTCCCCGGGGGTCAGGATGCTCATCGCGCTCCGGTTACTGCACGGCCAAGCTCGCCTGCGCAAGAAGGCGCGCCGGCGCCCGACGGTTCCCAGCACCGCGCAAAAAGACGGGCGCGCCTCCAGGGGAGAGACGCGCCCAGTGGGGCTCGGCGACAGAAGGTGGGTCGGCCGCCTCAGGCGGCGGGGCCGCCGGGCGTGGGGGGCGTCAGGCTCTCGGCGCCGCTGAGCCAGGCTTGGCAGGGGCCGTTGACCTCGGCGAGCAGGCGCTCGCGGGCGTCGCCTTCCGCGCCGCGGGCCTGACGCCCGGCGCGGCTGCGTTCGCTCTGGGCCCGCTCCAGGACGTAGGAGCTGCGGCCGTAGCGCTGGTCGCGCAGCATCTTGTCGAGGTCGGCCGTGTCGACCGACGCCAGGTCGGTGTTGGCCAGGGCGTGGCAGCGGGTGGCGCGCAGATAGTCCATGTCCGACAGCTCGGCGGCGTTGGCGCTCGCGCCCACGGCGGCGAAGGCGGAAGCGGCGAGAACGATGGCGGTGATTTTCATGGGGCGGGTCCTCTCGAAGTTGGTGAGAGAATGGTGCCGACCACTCAGCCTCAACTCAAATGAACTTGCGGCAATATTGGGCCAATTCCGATTAAACCTGCGTAATGTGTATCTCGCCTCATTTGGATGACATGAATACTTTGTAATGTTACGCCGGTCAGCGTGCTGGCGGGGTCGCGCTCGCCCGCCTAGATTGACGCCATGTCCAGCGTCCCGCCCGTCCCGATCAAGACCCCCTGCATCAAGGTCTGCGCCATCGACGGCGAAAGCGGCCTGTGCCTGGGCTGCTATCGCACCCTCCCCGAGGTGGCCGGCTGGGCGAAGCTGACGCCGGAGCGGCGCGAGGCGCTGATGGCCGAACTGCCGGCCCGCCGCGGCCGCATCTCGCCGGAGAAGCTCGGTCTCATCTGAGCCCTTGAGCGGCCGCGCGGCGATTCACCGGATGCAAACCCGTCGGCGTCTAGGCTCGTCCCATAACAAGGCCGATCACGGCCATGCCTTCGGTGAGGCGGGACATGTTCAGGTTTGCGATGCTGACCCTTGTGGCGGCCGTCTCGGCCGTCGGCGCGGCCCAGGCCGTGGTGGCGCTCGACCCCGTGCGGGGGGCGACCGCCCTGGCCGCCGTCCTGCGCGAGGCCGGGCCGCCGCCGCAGGTCGCTCACCGCGCGGCCATCCTCAAGGCGGCGAAG
>CAYQPL010000166.1:0-7131 GCA_964419395.1 uncultured Phenylobacterium sp.
GACGCGCCCGCAGGGGCCGGCCACGCTCCTGCTGCGCATGCGCGGGGCGATGGCCGCCGACTGGCCCCTCTCCCCGCCGGTGCGGGCCGCGCTGAGGGCCGGGGCGGCCGAGGTCCTCATCGCCTATCGTCCCCTGGCCTCCGCCGAGCTCGTGGCGCGCGCCTGCGAAGGCTGGCGGATGACGCCGCTGGAGAGCCGGGTGGTGACCGCCCTCCTTGCGCACGAAACCCTGCGCCCGGCCGCGAGGGCCGTCGGCGTCGCCTACGAGACGGCGCGCGAGGCGCTGGCCGGCGCCATGGCCAAGGCCGGGGCGCGGCGCCAGCCCGACCTCGTCCGTCGGCTCCATGTGGCCTTGGGCGTGGGAGAGTTCGACCTCGCCGAGGTCGGCCTGCTCGCCGCCGCGCTGGATCTCAGCGAACGCGCCGCGGCGGTGGCCCGCCTGGTCGCGCTGGGCCTGAGCCGGCCCGAGATCGCCGCCA
Organism: uncultured Phenylobacterium sp.; assembly: GCA_964419395.1. Taxonomy (GTDB): domain Bacteria; phylum Pseudomonadota; class Alphaproteobacteria; order Caulobacterales; family Caulobacteraceae; genus Phenylobacterium. The sequence continues at coordinate 480 of CAYQPL010000166.1, forward strand.
GCCTCGGCGTCTCCGAACACGTGGTGAAGGCCGAGCTCAAGCGCCTCTTCGAGAGCTTCGGGGTCGGCAGCGCGCTGGCGCTCAGCGAACAGGTGGTGGAGGCGTCGGTCCTGCTGGCGCTCGCCGGCGCCGACAATCTCGCCGTCGCCGCCCGCACCGAAGAGATGCGGCCCCTGCGCCTGATCAACCGGCCCGGCGGCTCGGGGCGCATCGCCCTCTCCGACTATGGCCCGGCCAGCGGCCGCCCGGCCCTGCTGCTGCACAGCGCTCTGACCGGAAGCCTGATCGACCGCGGCCTGATCGCCGCCCTGCAGCGGCGCGGCCTGCGGCCCATCGCCGTCGAACGCCCGGGTTTCGGCCTGACCGCCCCGCCGCAGGGCGACCCGCGCGCCACGGCGGCGCAGGACATGGCGGCCATCGTCGCGCGCCTGAAGCTGACGCCGGTCATCCTCATCTGCCGGGGCGGCGAGACCGCCGCCCTCGACTTCGCCGCCGACCATGGCGAGCACTTCGCCGGCGGCGTGCTGATCAACCCCTTCCGGCCCTATGACGTGGACACCCGCTGGGACGGACTGATGAACCTGACCAAGCGGCTGATCGCGGCCCGGCCGCACATGATCGAGCCTCTGGGCGCCCTGCTCGTCCGGCGCGCCAGCACCGCCTCTCTCGCCCGCATCGTGCGCGAGGCGGTCAAGGCCAGCTCCGCCGACCTCGCCGCCCTCGACGATCCCCGCATCCTCGCCGACTACGTCGCCTCCGCCCGCCTCGCCGCCCTCGCCACCCCCTGGGGCTTCATTCACGAGCAGGGCGCCTATGTGGGCTGGCGCCCGCGACCGCTGGCCGACGGCTCCCGCTGGGTTCGGCTGGTCGGCGAGCAGGACGTCCTCTACCTCCCCGGCGAGGGCGAGGAGGTCTGGGAGGCGGCCCTGCCCGGTCACCGGGTGATCCGCCGCCCCGAGGCCGGCCGGCTGATCTACGCCTCCCATCCGGACCTGGTGGCCGAGACGGCGGCCGCCTTGCTGGACTGACCTTCACCCCCCAACCGGGGATTCCGAAGGCGCGCCGGGCGCCCGACCCTGCCGCCCATCATGAGCGCCAGCCCCGCCATATCGGGCGCCGTTCCGCGGCCCCCGCGCCTCGCCGAAAGCCCGGCGGCGGCCGTGCTTCTGTTCGACGGGGCCGGCCGGGTCCTGGGCGGCAATGCCGCCGGGCTGCAGCAGTTCTGCGACCTTCTCGGCCAGGTGGCGGGCGAGCGGCTCCGCTTCGCCGAACCGGCCAACGCCTGCGCGCTCGAGGACGCCCGCCGGCGACTGGTTCAGGCCGGCCTCGGCGAGGTGATCGTCAAGTTCGAGCTCGCCGCCTCGGGCGCCGCCCACTTCGCCATCCTGCTGGGCGGCCGGCTGGAGGAGGAGCTGGGCGCCCGAAGCCCGGGCGAGGCCTTCGCCCTCGTCTTCCCCCAGGCGGCTCCCGCCGAGGCCCTGGCCGCCTGCCTGATGCGCAGCTTCAACCTGACGCCGGCCGAGACCCGGCTGGCGCTCAATCTCAAGGACGGACTCACCCTGGCCGAGGCCGCCGCGGCGCCCGACGTATCGGTCAACACCGCCCGCAATCAGCTGCGGGCCATCTTCGACAAGCTCGGCCTGCGGCGTCAGAGCGAGCTGGTCCGGGCGCTCGCCCAGCTGGCCGCCCTGGGCGCGACCGGCGCCCTGCGGGCCCCGGAAACGGCGAGGACCTGTTAACTACGTTTCGAAACGCACCCTTCACCACGATGGGCGACGATTCCCCTCTGTGATTACGAGGGGCGTCATGACCTTTCCCGCCGAGACCATCATCCAGGGCGACTGCATCGAGGAGCTGAAGAAGCTTCCGGACGGGTCGGTCGATCTCGTCTTCGCCGATCCGCCCTACAACCTGCAGCTGGGCGGCGACCTGCTGCGGCCGGACAATTCCAAGGTCGACGCCGTCGACGACGAGTGGGACCAGTTCGAGAGCTTCGCGGCCTATGACGCCTTCACCAAGGCGTGGATGGCCGAGTGCCGCCGGGTGCTGAAGGACGACGGCGCCCTGTGGGTGATCGGCAGCTATCACAACATCTTCCGCGTCGGCGCGACGCTGCAGGACCTGGGCTTCTGGATCCTGAACGACGTGGTCTGGCGCAAGTCCAACCCCATGCCGAACTTCAAGGGCACGCGCTTCACCAATGCGCACGAGACCCTGATCTGGGCGGCCAAGTCGCGGGGCGGCCGGCGCTACACCTTCAACTACGACGCCATGAAGATGGCCAATGACGAGCTGCAGATGCGCTCGGACTGGACCTTCCCCCTGTGCACCGGCGAGGAGCGGATCAAGGACGCCAGCGGCGCCAAGGCCCATCCGACCCAGAAGCCCGAAGCCCTGCTGCACCGCCTGATCCTGGCGTCGACCAAACCTGGCGACGTGATCCTCGATCCCTTCTTCGGCACCGGCACCACCGGGGCGGCCGCCAAGCGGCTGGGCCGCCGGTTCATCGGGCTGGAGCGCGAGGACGAATACGTCGCGCTGGCCAAGGACCGCATTTCCAAGGTCATCCCGGTCTCGCCCGAGGACCTGCAGGTCACCGGCTCCAAGCGGGCCGAGCCGCGCGTGCCCTTCGGCACCATCGTCGAGGCGGGCCTGCTGCGCCCGGGCGACGTCCTCTACTGCCCCAAGGGCGAGCGCGCCGCCCGCGTCCGCGCCGACGGCAGCCTGGCGGTGGGCGCCCTGACCGGCTCGATCCACAAGGTCGGCGCCATGGTCCAGTCGGCCCCGGCCTGCAACGGCTGGACCTACTGGCACTTCAAGACCGACGCGGGCCTCGCCCCCATCGACGTCCTGCGCGCCAAGATGCGCAAGGAAGCCCCGGCCGCGGCGGCTTAGGGCACCTCCATTTTTCCGTCATGCTCCCCCTTGTGGGGAGCATCCCTGTCGAGGGCGGGCGCAAGCTATGCGAGGGATTCCCGGCACAAGGCCGGGAATGACGAGGTGAGAGGATCGACCTGCCTCTAAAGCAGGTTCGACAGCCCCGCCCGCGCGGCCTTGAGGAAGACGCTCGGCAGAGCGTCGAGCTCGCGGCGCGGCGTCCAGATCAGGCCCTCGGCCTCACCCTCGGCCCGCCACAGCCGCAGGGTCAGGGCGAAGTGGGTGAAGCCGTGCTCCACCTCGCCGACGGCGCGCCAGTCGGCGGCGGCCGGGGCGGCGGCGAGAGCCTCGGCGTCGGCCCAGCCCATGCCGCGCCAGTCGGTGGTGGGCAGGGCCAGCATGCCGCCCAGCAACCCCTTGGGCGGCCGGCGGACCAGGCCGACTTCGTTTCCGCGCGTCAGGATGAAGGCCGCGCCATGGCGATGGGGCCGCTCAGGCTTCGCGCTCTTGCGGGGATAGGTTTCCGGCGCGCCCGTGGCGAGGCCCGCGCAAGCTTCGGCCAGCGGGCAGCGGTCGCAGAGCGGGCCCTTCGGCCGGCAGACCGTTGCCCCCAGGTCCATCAGCGCCTGGGCCCAGTCGCCGGGACGATCCTCGCGCACCAGGCCGGCGGCCAGTCGCTTCAGCTCCGGCTTGCCGCCCGGCAGCGGCGCTTCGACGGCGAACAGCCGGGCCATGACCCGCTCGACATTGCCGTCGACGACGTTGGTCGGGCGGTCGAAGGCGATCGCCGCCACCGCCGCGGCCGTATAGGGCCCGAGCCCCGGCAGCTTCAGTAGGCCCGCCTCGGTGTCGGGAAAGACGCCGCCGTGCTCGGCGGCCACGGCGCGCGCGCAGGCCAGAAGGTTGCGGGCGCGGGCGTAGTAGCCGAGCCCCGCCCAGGCGGCCATGACCTCGCCGTCCTCGGCGGCGGCCAGGTCCGAGACGGTGGGCCAGCGGGCGGTGAACTTCAGGAAGTAGGGCGTCGCGTGCGGCACGGTGGTCTGCTGCAGCATCACCTCCGAAAGCCAGACGCGATAGGGATCGGAGCGTAGGCCCGCCTGGCCGGCCGCCGGTCCCGTCCGCCAGGGCAGGTCGCGGGCGTGGGCGTCGTACCAGTCGAGCAGGCGGGCGCGGATGTCTTCGGGGCTCACGGGGGCGACCCTTAAGGCTTCACGACGCCGATGGGCAGGGGCTCTCGCCTTTCGTCGCGGCGGTGTATCCTGCGGCCATGCGACGCCGGCCCCTGCCCGACCTGGAAGAGACGCGCCAGATCCTGGCCAGCCGCCGCTCGCGCCCGGCGCCGCGGCCGCCGCCGCCGGCGGGGCGCTCGCGTTCGAAGCAGATCCGCGAACAGGACGAGCGCATCGGCCAGGGGCCGGGGGCGCTGCAGGCCCGCTGGCGCGAGATCGTCGGCGAGCAGATCGCCCGGCGGACCGAGCCGGTGAAGCTGGTCAAGGGCCGGGCCGGCGCCGGCGCGGCGCTGGAGATCCGGGTGGCCGGTCCCTCGGCGGCGCTGGTCCAGCACCAGGCGCCGGAAATCCTCTCGCGGGTGAACCTCTTCCTCGGGGCCGGCGCGGTGGAGCGGCTGCGCATCGTGCAGGGGCCGCTCCGGCCCCAGGCGAGCCCCTCGGCCGCCGCCGCGCCGCGCCGCCGCGCCGCACCGCTGGACGCCGCCCAGGAGGCCGAACTCGCCCAGAGCCTGGCCGAAGCGCCGGACGGCCCTCTGAAAGCCGCATTGATGGCGTTGGGACGCGGCGTGATGCGCCGTTCGCCGCCCCGTTGACGCCGGCGGCGCCGCACGCTTCCTGCCCTGCCAGCGGCCGCATGGGCCGCGCGCAGGGAATCGCGCTTTAATTCCTGTCCGGACTTCAACGAAAGGCCCGCCTCACATGTCGAACCCCAGCCGCCGCATCCTGATGGCCGTCGCCGCGGCGACCTTCGTGCTCGTCAGCGCCTGCTCGGGCGAGACCGCCAGCGGCGGCGCCAGCGGCGAGATGACCCTCGGCGACCCGAAGGCGCCGGTGAAGATGACCGAGTACGCCTCGCTCTCCTGCTCGCACTGCGCCGACTTCAACAACGAGGTCTTCCCCGAGTTCAAGGCGAAGTACATCGACACCGGCAAGGTCCACTACACCCTGAAGGAATTCCTGACCCCGCCGAACGAGGTCGCCGCCGCCGGCTTCCTGCTGGCGCGCTGCGCCGGCGAGGACAAGTACTTCAACGTGGTCGACGCCATCTTCCACGCCCAGCGCGAGATGTTCACCACCGGCGACGTGCGCGGCGTCCTGCTGCGCGTGGCCCGCTCGGCCGGCCTGTCGGAGCAGCAGTTCAACGCCTGCATCCAGGACGAGGAAGCCATCAAGGCGCTCAACGCTCGCATCGACAAGACCATGCGGGAGACCAACATCAGCGCCACGCCGACCTTCGCCATCAATGGCAAGGTGGTGAAGGAAGGCGCGATGACCATGCAGGAACTCGACGCCGCGGTCGCGGCGGCGATGAAGTGACGGCCTGAAGGACCCATAAGCGCCGGTGCACTTCCAGCGGCTGCGCCTTTCGGGCTTCAAGTCCTTCGTCGATCCGACCGAGTTTCGGATCGAGCCCGGACTCACGGGAATCGTCGGACCGAACGGCTGCGGAAAGTCCAACCTGCTGGAGGCCCTGCGCTGGGTCATGGGGGCCAATTCCGCCAAGGCCATGCGGGCCGGCGGCATGGACGACGTCATCTTCGCGGGCTCCGGCAAGCGGCCGCCGCGCAACCATGCCGACGTCACCCTGACCATCGACAACGCCGACCGCCGGGCGCCGGCGGCCTATAACGACCATCCGGTGCTGGAGGTGGTCCGGCGGATCGACAAGGGGGCGGGCTCCACCTACCGCATCAACGGCAAGGAGGTCCGCGCCCGCGACGTCCAGCTGCTGTTCGCCGACGCCTCGACCGGCTCCAACTCCCCGGCCCTCGTCCGCCAGGGCCAGATCTCCGAGCTGATCGCCGCCAAGCCGCAGAACCGCCGCCTGATCCTGGAAGAGGCGGCGGGCGTCTCCGGCCTGCACTCCCGCCGCCACGAGGCCGAACTGCGCCTGCGGGCGGCCGAGACCAACCTCTCGCGCCTGGACGACGTGGCCCAGGAGCTGGAGAGCGGCCTCAACCGCCTGCGCCGGGAAGCCCGCCAGGCCGAGCGCTACAAGAAGCTGTCGGCCGAGATCCGCGCCCTTCAGGGGGCGGTGCTGCACGCCCGCTGGAACGAGGCGCGGCTCGCCGCCGAGCGCCTGCGCGAAGAGGCCGCCGAGGCCGCCCGGGCGGTGGAGGAGACGGCCCGCGCCGCCGCCAGCGCCACAGCCGCGGCGGCTAAGGCCGATGAGGCCCTGGCGCCCTTGCGCGACGCCGAGGCGGTGGCCGCCGCCGTGCTCGGCAAGCTCGCCATCGACAAGGACCGTATCGAGCGGGAGGGCGAGGCCCTGGCCGCCGAGGTGGCCCGCCGCGAGGCCGAGATCGTCCGCCTCGATTCGGACCGCGGTCGCGAGACCCAGATGGTCGAGGACGCCCGCGCCGCTCTGGCGCGCCTGGCCGAGGACCTGGAGGGACTGGAGGCCGACGTCGCCCAGGCCCCGGAACGAATCCCCGAGCTTCAGGCCGCCCTGGAGGCCGCCGAGGCCGCCCGCGCCCAGGCCGACGCAGACGTCGAGCGGCTGGCGGCCGAACTGGCCGCCGAGGAGGCCCGCCGCCGCGCCGCCG
>CAYQPL010000167.1:0-7073 GCA_964419395.1 uncultured Phenylobacterium sp.
CATGGCCGAGCTGACGCCTCGCGAGGCGCCGCGCCGCCGGTTCGACCCGCTGACTGCGGTGGCGGGGGTGTTTTTCCTGATGGCGGGGGCCTTCGCCGCCGCGCCGGCGATCAACGCCGGGCCCGCGACCCTGGCCGGCCTTCTGCTGCTGGTCGGCCTGGCCGGCGTCGCCTGCCTGGGGCGCTTCGTCCTCCGGTCGACGCTCGAGACCCCGGCCGAGCACGAGCCCAGCGCCGAGCGCCTGGTCGAGGCGCTGGACGCGCCGGCCGCCCTGGCCGCCCTGGACGGCCGCATCCACGCCTGCAACGCCCCGTGGCGCGAGACGGTGGGCGAGGCCCCGCGCCTGCCCAAGTCCGGCGCCTCGGCCGCCAGCCTGTTCTCCGCGCTCGCCGCCGCGCGCCGGGGCGAGGCCGCCCACGCCCCGCTCAAGATCGCCGGGACCGAGCATCATGTGGACGTCGCCCCCGTCGGTCCGCGCCGGTTCCTGGTCCGCCTGAAGCCGGCCCGCGCCGAGCCGCTGGCCCTGCCGACGGCGGCCCTGGAAGTGCTGACCGCAGCGGCGGGCGCCAAGCCGCCGCCGCCCAAGGTGCTGGACGCCTTCGCCGCGGCCTCGCCCTTCGGCGCGGCCCTGCTGGAGGGCGAGGACCCGTTCAACGCCGTCATCGTCGAGGCCAATCCGGCGCTCGGCGCCATGGCCGGCGCGGTGACCAAGGGCCAGGCCTTCGGCGACCTGATCGAGGCCGCCTCCCGCCAGGACGCCGCCCAGCGCCTGTCGGCCGGCGGCGAGAACGCGCTGGAGGTGCGCCTGTCGCGCGATCCGTCGAAGATCGCCCACCTCTACCTGTCGCGCACCGACGGCCGCTGGGTCGCCTATCTGGTCGACGTCTCCGACCAGAAGCAGATGGAGCTGCAGCTGGCCCAGAGCCAGAAGATGCAGGCCATCGGCCAGCTGGCCGGCGGCGTGGCCCACGACTTCAACAACCTGCTCACCGCCATCCTGATGCAGCTGGACAGCCTGGCCGCGCGGCACCCGGTGGGCGATCCCTCCTACGAGGGGCTGAACGAAATCCGCCAGACCTCCAACCGGGCGGCCGACCTGGTGCGCAAGCTGCTGGCCTTCTCGCGCAAGCAGACCGTGCAGCGCGAGATCCTCGACCTTGGCGAACTGATCAGCGAGTTCGAGGTGCTGCTGCGCCGGGTGCTCTCGGAGGACGTCACCGTCGAGACCGAGTACGGCCGCAACCTGCCGCACGTCCGCGTCGACCGTGGTCAGCTCGAAACGGCGGTGATGAACCTGGCGGTCAACGCCCGCGACGCGGTGCGCACCCACGGCGGCACGACGGTCCGCATCCGCACCGCCCGGGTCACCGAGGCCGAAGCCGCCGCCCTGGGCTTCGGCGGCGCCCAGGGCGACCAGGCCCTGATCGAGGTCTCCGACGACGGCCCGGGCATCCCCCCCGAGGTGATGGACAAGATCTTCGATCCCTTCTTCACCACCAAGCCGGTGGGCGAGGGGACCGGCCTTGGGCTCGCCACCGTCTATGGCATCGTCAAGCAGTCGGACGGCTGGATCGCGGTCAGTTCGAAGCCCGGCGAGGGCTCGGCCTTCCGCATCTTCCTGCCCGTCCACCAGCCGGCCGTCGACGCCCCGGTCCCGGCGCCGCTGGCCAAGCCGAAGACGGTCGCCCGCGACCTGTCGGGCGCCGGCCGCATCCTGTTCGTCGAGGACGAGGACGCCGGGCGCGGCGTCGCCGCCCGGCTGCTTCGCGCGCGGGGCTACGAGGTTATCGAGGCGGGCTCGGGCGAGGAGGCCCTGGAGCTGGCCGAACAGCACGCCGGCGAGATCGACCTGATGATCTCCGACGTGGTCATGCCCGGCATGCAGGGGCCCGACCTGCTCAAGCAGGCCCGGCAGTACCTGGCCGGCGCGCCGGTGATGTTCATTTCCGGCTATGCCGAGGCGGAGTTCTCGAACCTGCTGGAAGGGGAGAAGAACATCTCCTTCCTGCCCAAGCCGATCGACATCAAGACCCTGGCCGAACGGGTGAAGCAGGAGCTTCAGAAGGCGGCCTGAGCGTCGCGCCCCTGAGGCTCAGAACATCCCGACCAGGGTGGCCACGAAGGCGATGGCCGCCGCCAGCAGGGCGTTCCAGATCACGATCAGGATGATCACGCTGATGGCCGCGGCGACGCCGCCGACCAGCCCGGCCAGCCCGTCGCGCTCCAGCAGGCCGAAGCCGAAGGCGGCGATGGCGAAGGAGGGCAGCATGTTGCCGAACGGGATGGGCAGGAAGACGATCACCGCCAGCAGCACGCAGACCGCGCCGATGAAGCGGTCGGCGATCGGGCCGTAGAGGAACTGCAGGCGCGGCCGCAGGTGCCGCTCCAGGCGCTTCAGGTGCGGCCGCAGCCGCACGGCCATGGTCTGGAACTCCGCCCGGCGCATGGATCGCTTCATCAGCGCCTTGGGCAGCCAGAGCGTCGGCCGGCCCACCATCTGCTGGAAGGCGATGAAGATCAGCGGCGCGCCGAGGATGGCCGAGACGCCGGGCGGCATGGGCAGGGCCAGGGGCGCGGCGAAGACGGCCAGCAGCGCGCCGAACGCCCGGTCCCCGAAGGCGTCGAGGACGTCGGCCACCGTCACCTTCGAGCCCGGCCGTTCGGCCAGGGCCTCGATGATGTCGGAAAAGCGGTGAACGTCTTCGGCCAAGGCGGTCCTGCGGAGCTGGAGCGGAACGGGAGATCAGATGGACGCGCGGCGGAGGAATTGCATCCCCTCGCGGGCGCCTGGGGTCGGAAAGGCGGGCCTTGTGGCCCGGCGTCCACGCCTCAGGCGGCGGCCTGCTGGCTGAGCACCACGCCGAGCAGCACGGCGGCGTAGTGGATGCCGGCGCCCCCGACCACATGGCCATGCCAGATGGCCCGGCGGAACCGCAGCTTGCGCATCATGTAGAAGATGACGCCGACGCTGTAGAGCAGCCCGCCGGCGGCCAGCAGGCCCATCACCGGCAGCGGCACGGCCGCCAGCATCGGCTTGATCGCCACCACCACGGCCCAGCCCAGGGCGAGATAGATGGCCACCCACAGCTTCTTGTCGAGGCCGGGCAGGAACAGCTTTCCGGCCACGCCCAGGGCCGCCACGCCCCAGATCGCCGCCGTCATCGCCACGGCCCAGACGCCCGAGAGGCTGGCGACGGTGAAGGGGGTGTAGGAGCCGGCGATCATCACGAAGATGGCCGCATGGTCGAGCCGCCGCAGCAGGGGCCGGTGGCGGGCGGGCGCGAAGTTGTAGGCCGTCGAACAGCCGAGCATGACCAGCAGGCCCGCCGCGTAGACCGAGACGGCCGCCGTCGTCGCCGGCGTGGCGGTCCAGGCGGTCAGCGCCAGCAGCACGATCCCGCCGATCAGGGCGGCGGTCAGGCCGGCCACGTGGACGCACAGGTCGGCGCACTTGGCCGAGGGGGTGGGATAGTGGCGCGGCGGCTTGGTGGCGGGCGGGGTCACGGGCCTCTCCTTCTTCGGCACCTGTACGTCAAACCGACCCGCGGCGCCTAGGGAAAGCCAAGACTGCCGGCGGCGTTTGTCCCTATTGCGACGGCCTCAGTCCACGCCGGCCGCGGCGAGGATGGCCAAGAGCCCGACGGTCATGCCCCGCAGGCTCTCCGCCGGCTCCACGTCGATCCACTCGTCCAGGGCGTGCGCCCGTCCGCCCGAGCCGCCGGACCCCATGGTCACGGCCGGCACGCCCAGGCTCATGGGGATGTTGGAGTCGGTGGAGGAGGCGCTGAACTTCGGCTCGAAGCCCTGGGCGCGGATCGCCTCGGCCACGTCGCGGACCAGCGGGGCGTCCAGGGCCGTGCCGCCGGCCGGCCGGTCGCCGATCTTGCGCAGATCGAGGCTGACCTCGCCCTGCGACGTCGAGCGGGCGGCGTTCTCGTCGGCCACGGCCTGCTCGAAGATGGCGAGCAGCTTCGCCTCCAGGTCGGCCAGCGCCTCCGGGCTCTCCGAGCGCATGTCGTATTCGGTGAAGACCTCCGCGGGGATGGAGTTCACCGAGACGCCGCCGCCCGTCACGCTGGCCGAATAGGTGGTCCGGGGGCTGGCGGGAACCTCCACCTCGTAGAGCGCGGCCGTGGCGCGGGCCATGGCCGCCATGGGGTTGACGATGCCGAAGGCGCCGAAGCTGTGGCCGCCGGGCCCCTTGAAGGTGGCGCGGTAGCGCTTGGAGCCCACGGCGCCGGTCACCACGCGGCTCGGATCGGAGCCGTCGAAGGAGAAGAAGGCGCTGACCCGGTCCCGGTAGGGATCGTGCGCGAAGAAGTGGCGGACGCCGCGCAGGTCGCCCTGGCCCTCCTCGCCGACCGTGGCGAGGAAGAGGATGTCCTTCTCGGTCTCGATCTTCGCCGCGTCCAGGGCCCGGATGTAAGCCAGCAGCACCGCCAGCGAGCGCGTGTCGTCGCCCACGCCGGGGGCCATCAGGCGCGTGCCTTCGCGGCGCACCTTCACATCGGTCCCGGCCGGGAAGACGGTGTCCAGGTGGGCCGAGACCACCACCACCGGGCCCCCCGCCGGCCCGGCGCCGCGCCGCAGGCCCATCACATTGCCTTCGGAATCGGTGCGCACCTCCGTCAGCCCGCTGGCCGCGAGCATGTCGCGATAGGCCTGGCCGCGCGCGGCCTCCTGGAAGGGCGGGGCGGGGATTTCGGTGAGGGTGACGATGTCGCGCACCGTGCGCTCGAAGTCTCCGGCCAAATGGGCCTTGGCGGCCTGGAAGCCGGGGCTTTCGGCGATCTCGGGCACGGGGCTGGTCGCGACCTGGGCCAGGGCGCCGCTCGCCAGACCGAGGCCCATGGCCGCCGTGACGACGAACGATCGGAACGCACAGGGATTCATCGGCCGGACCTTCTTTCATCTCTGAATGTCTGCGAGTCAGGCGCCATGATGCGCCGAACGCCGCCGCGACGCCCAGGCCTTTCGTGTCGAAGCGCCTGCGCGGCAAGGCCTTGCAACGGGACTGGTCAAGTCCGCGCCGCCGGGTCTAGGGTCGCGCCTTCGCGCCGCGGCGCGGGGTCATTTCGGGGGAAGACATGGAAGAGACCGGCGCCCTTGCAGGGTTCTACGCCCAGGTAACGAACGTCAGCGACTTCATCTGGGGCGGGGCTTGGAACGGCCAGACGGTTCTCCCCTTTCCCCCCATGGTCGTCGCGCTCCTGGGCGTCGGCCTGTGGATGATGATCGGCCTGCGCTTCTACCCGATCATCCATCTGGGCTCGGCCTTCGCCGGCCTCTTCAAGAGCGAGAAGGCGGCCGACGCCGAGGGCGACGGCGTCCAGGGCGAGATTTCGCCGTTCGCGGCCCTCTCCACCGCCCTCTCGGGCCAGGTGGGCACGGGCAACCTGGCCGGGGTGGCGACCGCCATCTCGCTGGGCGGTCCCGGCGCCCTCTTCTGGATGTGGATCACCGCCCTGATCGGCATGGCGCTGGCCTTCGCCGAAGGGGCGCTCGCCATCCGCTTCCGCGAACGCGGAGAGGATGGGACGTATCACGGCGGTCCGATGACCTATATCCGCCGCGGCCTGGGCAAGAAGTGGGGCTGGCTGGCCGTGCTCTTCTGCGTCGGCACCCTGTTCTCCTCGGTCACCACCGGCAACATGATCCAGGCCAACTCCGTGGCCGACTCGATCTCGGGGCTGACGGGGATGCCCGAATGGGCGGCGGGCCTGATCGTCGCCGCCGCGGTGTTCGCCGTGATCATCGGCGGCATCAAGTCCATCGGCGCCATCGCCGAGAAGGTCGTGCCGGCCATGGCGCTGGCCTACATCTCCATGGCCCTGATCGCCCTGGCCCTGAACTTCAGCGATCTGCCGGGCGCCTTCGCCACCATCTTCGAGAGCGCCTTCAGCGGCCATGCGGCGGCCGGCGGCTTCCTCGGCGCGGGCATGATCATCGCCATCCGCGCCGGCGTCGCCCGGGGGCTGTTCTCCAACGAGGCCGGCCAGGGCTCCACCGCCATCGCCCACGCCGTGGCCCAGACCAGCGATCCGGCCCGCCAGGGCCGCTTCGCCATGATGGGCACCTTCATCGACACCATCATCATCTGCACGGCCACCGGCCTTGTTCTGCTGCCCGTCCACGGCGCCTTCCCGCACACCGGCGCCGACGGCGTCGAGACGCTGCAGCGCCACGTCTGGACGTCGGACCTCAACGGCTTCGCCATGACCGAGGCCGCCTACGCCACGGCCTTCCCGATGCCAGTCTTCGGCTTCCCGATCGGATCGCTGATCGCTTCGGTGGCCCTGATCCTGTTCGTCTTCACCACCCTGCTGACCTGGAGCTACTACGGCGAGCGGGCGACCACGCACCTGTTCGGCGAGCGCTTCGCCCTGCCGTTCCGCCTCGTCTGGGTGCTGATGATCTTCATCGGCTCGTTCCAGGAGATCACCTTCGTCTGGCGCCTGGGCGACATCTCCAACGCCACCATGGCCCTGCCCAACCTCCTGGCCCTGGCCATGCTCTCGACGGTGGTCTTCGCGCTCGCCAAGGGCAACCGGACCGCCGGCAAGGATCACGACTGACGGCGCGGGGGGCGCACCTCGCCCCCCGTCTTCGCAACGGGAAATTCAGGCGCGGGCGGCGCCTTGCGGCTTTCCCTGGGCAGGCGGCGCCCTTAGCGTGCCTGTAACAGAGGTAACAGCGACAAGGATCCGCCCGTGCACACCCGACGTCAGATGCTCTTCGGCGCCGCCGGCGCCCTGGCCCTGGCCGGCGCCGCCGGCCGCGCGCCCGCCCAGGCCGCCGAAGGCGCCGCCGCCGCGCGTCACGACCCCCTGCTCGAGGCCTTCTACCAGGAGGCCCTGGAGGACAGCCCCGAACTCGTCACCCAGCTCGGCCTGGACCTGGGCGCCCTGAGCGAGCTGACGCTCCTCTTCTGCCTTCGAGGCTGCCGCCTGCGCCGCGTCCCGAGCCTGCTCTGCAGCTTCCTGCCAGGCTATCGCCGCCGCGACTGCGGCCGCGGCCACGGCAAAGGCGACCGCAAAGGCGACCACCGCAAAAAGGTGTGGAACTGTGGGCAT
>CAYQPL010000168.1:0-384 GCA_964419395.1 uncultured Phenylobacterium sp.
CGGACCGCTGCTGGCCGGCGGCATCTGGCGCGAGACCTTCACGCCGGTGGGGGCGGCGGCCTTCGACCTGGCCGCCCTCGCCCGCCAGCATTTCGACACCGCCCTTCGCGGCATGCTGACCGAGGATGCGAGATGAACCGTCAGCGCCTGCTGGTCTTCGGCCTCGTCCTGGCGGCGGCGGCCATCGTCGTCCTGCTCTGGCTGGTCCCGTGGCTGGGGCGGACCGACGCCCTGACCGGCTATGTGGAGGGCGAGCCGCTCTACCTGGCGGCGCCGGTCTCGGCGAGCAACCCGAACAGGCCGTACAGAAGGGGGGTAGCGTAGCCGCCGGCCCGCGGCAAATCCTGGGAGGAACCGAACCGCAAAAGGCCGAGCCCCCCCCGG
>CAYQPL010000168.1:394-6855 GCA_964419395.1 uncultured Phenylobacterium sp.
TTCGTGCTTTTCGTGCAGCACGCCTCGGCCTGCGTCCTGACTTGATGCAGATCCTGGCGCCGGAGGCGCGGCATGCAGCCACAGTGCAACTTCTTCGCAGCGCACTGCAAGTTTGGCACGGAATGCGGAGCGAGGCCGCGAGGCGGAGGCCGAGCTGCGGCGGGTCTCGGTCCTGGCGCAGCGTGGCTTCTATGCGCCGGCCCGGCTCGACGACGCCGAAGCCGCCGCGGAGACGGCCCGGGCGCAGCTGGCCGCCGCCCGTCGGCAGAGGCAGGCGGCCGAGCTCGGGGCCCGCGAGGACCAGGTCCGGGCCGCCGAATCCCGCGCCCGCCAGGCCCGCGCCCAGGTCGACGCGGCCGAGGCGCGGCTTCGGAACCTGGCGCCGCCGGCGCCGGCCGACGCCCAGGTGGAGGACGTCTTCTATCAGGAGGGCGAGTGGGTCGCCGCCAATCAGCCGGTCCTCTCCCTCCTGCCCGACGACCGGGTGAAGCTCCGCTTCTTCGCGCCCCAGGACGAGATCGCGGCCTACCGGCCCGGCCGCTCCGTGGCCTTCGCCTGCGACGGTTGCGCGGATGGCCTGACGGCCGAGATCACCTATGTCAGCCCGCGGCCGGAGTTCACCCCGCCGGTGATCTACAGTCGCGACGCCCGCGACCGACTTGTCTTCATGGTCGAGGCGCGGCCCTCGGCCCGTCTCCGCCCCGGTCAGCCGGTGGATGTGGTCCCGCTGGCCCCGGCGCCGGAGCGCGCACGATGAGCCTGGCCATCGAGGTCGAGGGGCTGAACAAGAGCTTCGGCGACAAGCATGTCGTCCAGGACTTCTCCATCCAGGTCGAGACGGGGCGCATCTGCGGCTTCCTGGGCCCGAACGGTTCGGGCAAGACGACCACCCTGCGCATGCTCTGCGGCCTGCTTACGCCCGATTCCGGGCGAGGACGGTGCCTCGGCTTCGACATCCTGGACGAGGCCGGCGAGATCAAGCGGCGCACCGGCTACATGACCCAGAAGTTCTCCCTCTACGAGGACCTCTCCATCGCCGAGAACCTGCAGTTCACCGCCCGGGTCTACGGCCTCGACCGGCGGCGCGAGCGGGTGGACGCGGCGCTGGAGCGCCTGGGGCTGACCGAGCGGCGGCGGCAGCTGGCCGGGGCGCTGTCCGGCGGCTGGAAACAGCGCCTCGCGCTCGCCGCCGCCACCCTGCACGAGCCGCAGCTCCTGCTGCTCGACGAGCCCACGGCCGGCGTCGATCCGCAGGCCCGGCGCACCTTCTGGGACGAGATCCACGCCCTCTCCGCCGAGGGCCTCACCGTGCTGGTCTCCACCCACTACATGGACGAGGCCGAGCGCTGCCACGAGATCGCCTATATCAGCTACGGCCAGCTGATCGCCCGCGGCACGGCCGAGGAGGTCGTCGCGGCGGCCCACCTCGTCACCCTGCGCGGCGAGGGTCCCGGCGTCGACCGCCTGACGCCCGAGATCGAGGGCCGGCCCGGTGTGGAGAGCGTCGCCCCCTTCGGCGCGGCCCTGCATGTGAGCGGGTCGGATCGCGCGGCGCTGAACGCCGCCCTGGAGCCCTGGCGAGGGGCGCCCTACCGCTGGACCGAGGTCGAGCCGACCCTGGAAGACGTCTTCATCAAGCTGATGAAGACGGCGCAGGACAACTACCGGTGAACGGCTTTTCCGCCACGCGCGTCCTGGCCGTGCTGGCCAAGGAGTTCAAGCAGCTCACCCGCGACCGGCTGACCTACGCCATGATGCTGGCCATGCCGATCGTCCAGCTGCTGCTGTTCGGCTACGCCATCAACACCGAACCGCGCCACCTGCCCACTGCGGTCCTGGTGCAGGAGGACACGGTGTTCGCGCGCTCCATCCTGACGGGCCTGCGCAACAGCGGCTATTTCGACCTCGTCGCCCAGGCGCGCACGCCGGGCGAGCTGGACCGGATGATCCGCCGGGGCGAGGTGATGTTCGCGGTCACCGTACCGGGCGACTTCACCCGCCGGCTGGCGCGCGGCGACGCGGCGCAGATCCTGGTCGAGGCCGACGCCACCGATCCCACGGCCAGCGGCGCGGCGGTCGCGGCTCTGGCCGCCTTGCCGACCGCGGCCCTGGCCCACGACCTGAAGGGCGCGCTCGCGCCTGGGCCGGGCGCGGGACCGCCCTTCGAGGTGATCGTCCACCGGCGCTACAATCCGGAGTCGATCACCGCCTACAACATCGTGCCGGGGCTGCTGGGGGTCATCCTGTCGATGACGCTGGTGATGATGACCGCGCTCAGCGTCACCCGCGAGATCGAGCGCGGCACCATGGAGAGCTTGCTGGCGACGCCCGTGGAGCCCCTGGAGGTGATGGTGGGCAAGCTCGCCCCCTATG
The DNA here is from genome assembly GCA_964419395.1 of uncultured Phenylobacterium sp. Lineage (GTDB taxonomy): Bacteria > Pseudomonadota > Alphaproteobacteria > Caulobacterales > Caulobacteraceae > Phenylobacterium. The sequence goes on from CAYQPL010000168.1 coordinate 2,768, forward strand.
TGCTGGTCGGGCTCGTCCAGACGGCCCTGATCCTGATCCTCGCCGCCGGCCTCTTCCAGGTGCCCATGGCCGGCGGATGGCTGGGCCTTTCCCTCGGCGTGGCGCTGTTCATCCTCGGCTCCCTGGCGCTCGGCTTCCTGATCTCCACCGTCGCCCGCTCGCAGCTGCAGGCCATGCAGATGAGCATCTTCTACATCCTGCCCTCGATCCTGCTCTCGGGCTTCATGTTCCCCTTCGCCGGCATGCCGGCCTGGGCCCAGGCGCTCGGCCAGGTCATTCCGGTGACCCATTTCCTGCGCGTCGTGCGCGGGGCCCTGCTGAAGGGGCAGGCCTTCCCCGACATGTGGCGGGAACTGGCCGCCCTGCTGGCCTTCGTGCTGGTCGTCACCGCCCTGGCCATGGCGCGCTATCGCCGGACGCTGGATTAGAAGCGCGTTCCGACAAGGGGGAACCGGTGATCGGGCGAAAGCCGGGTCGGTCAGGAATCCCGAGCGGCGATCATCCTATCGGATCGCCTCACGCTCCTAGGAAGCCTGCGCCTCCGCGGAGACCAGGACCAGGGTGACATTGTCCGGCGCCCCGCGGTCGAGGGCGAGCCCGAGCAGTTCGTCCGCCGCCGTCTCCAGGTCGGCGCCCTGCAGGCGCTCGGCCAGTTCGCCGTCCGAGACGCAGGCTGTCAGCCCGTCGGAACAGAGCAGGAAGCGGTCGCCGTCCGCGATCTCGGCGAACCGCTGGTCGAGTTCCAGCTCGGCGGCCGCGCCGACGGCCCGGGTGACCATGTGCACCTTGGGATGCGCCCGCCGGGCCGCCTCGACGATCTCGCCGCGGTCGACCAGGTCCTGGACGACGGTGTGGTCGTGGGTGACCTGCTCCAGCCGCCGGTCCCGCAGCCGATAGGCGCGGCTGTCGCCCGCCCAGACGCAGGCGAAGTGTCCGTCATGCGCCAGCAGCGCCACCACCGTGGCGCCGCTCGTGACGCCGCCCAGCGCGCCGGCCGCGCGGAACAGATCGGCGTTGACCTGCTCGACCCCGCCGACGAGCGCCCGCAGGCGCTGGTATCCGGAGCCTTCCGGCTTCAGGCGGTCGAGCGCGGCGACCAGGCGCGAGGCGGCGACCTCGCCCGCCCGGTGGCCGCCCATGCCGTCGGCGACGGCCCACAGGCCGGCGTCGGTCCGGACGAGCAGCCGGTCCTCGTTCAGCGGCCGGACGCATCCCGCATGGGTGCGGGCGGCGGCGCGATAGGTCACGCGGGGGGGACAGGCGACGTCGGCCATCCTCAGCCGCCGCCCTCGACATAGCCCTGGGCGAAGGCGCGCGTCAGCGCCTCGCCTTCCACGAGGTCGCGGTGACGCTGGTTGTGGATGTCCCAGCGCAGGGCCTGGGCGCCCTTGAGCAGGCTCGACTGCCGCTTGGCCTCGGCCTCGATCGCCGCTGGCGACAGGCTGTCGACGACCAGCTGCGCCATGGCGTCGACGCCGCTGGACAGGCCGGTCATGTGGCGTCCCAGGTCCTCGAAGGAGGCCCGCACCGCCTCGGCGCCGGACAGGAACTCGCTCGCCCCGTCGCAGAGGAGGTCCTGCGCCAGGCGCCGCGTGGGCGTCCACTTGAAGGGGTTGTTCTGCGCCGCCTGGATGGTGGTGCGTTCCAGCTGGGCGGCTTCCTTGACGCGGGCGCGGTCGGTCATCAGGGCGGACAGGCCGAGCACCGTCTGCTGGTAGACCGCGCCGATCCGCTGCATCAGCTCGTGCGGCTCGACGCCCGACAGGGCCGAGGCGTCGAGGCCGGCGCCTTCGCAGAAGGCCTCCAGCAGCGATCCGTCGCGGTGCGGCGGCCGCGGGGCCGGCGCGGCGTCGCTCCAGCCCTCGGCGAGCGGCGTGCGCACGCCGCCCAGGGCGCCGTGCACCGTCGTGGAGTCCGGCGACGGCAGCGGGCGTTCGTCGGGGCGCTCGACAAGGACGCTGAGCGGGCCCAAGCGCAGGCTCTGGCCGGCGAAGATCTCCACCGGCTCGCCGGCCGGCGCCCGCGCGCCGTCATCCAGGAAGGTGCCGTTTGTGCTGCTGTCGCAGAGGAAGAGGCGGCCCTCCTGAACGGTCAGGGCGCAGTGGATGCGCGAGAGCACGCTGTCGGGATCGGCGATCGGCCAGTCGGCCGAGGGGTCGCGGCCCAGGGTCAGACGCCCCTCGCCAAGCAGGCGGGCCTCGACCTGTTCGAACGGACGGTCGCGGTGAAAGAGGCGGCAGATGTACATGCCTCAGGCGCTCCGCCGCTGGTCGCGCGCGAACGGCGTTCCCGCCGCCGGGTCGGCCGCCGCCGGCAGGATCTGGGTCGCCTCCACCGCCTGCGGCCGGCGGCCGAAGGGGCGCTCGGCCGCCAGCAGCCGCTCCTGGGCTTCGGAGGCCATGCGGTTGAAGCCGTCGAACAGTTCGCCGAACTCGTCGCGCCGGCGGTGCGAAATGCGGAAGTCGAAGTCGCCCATGGCGCCGTCCCGCAGCGCCTGCTTGAGCCGTCGCAGCGGCAGGGTCATGAGCCGGCCGAAGACGACCCCGAGACCCGCCACCACCACCAGGACCAGGGCGGCCAGGCCGAACATCAGGTTGCGCGAGGTGGCGGCCGCGGCGTCGAGTTCGGCCCGGCTGATGCTGACCTCGATCAGGCCGAAGGGGCGGCCCGCATAGACGATGGGGCGGACGAAGCGGAAGCCGGGCTGGTCGTTCTGCAGCTCGATCTCGGTGACCACCACGTCGTCCCGGCGACGGACCACCTTTTCCGCTTCCGGCCGCTGATAGCGGCGGCCGATCTGGGCCGGGTCGCTGGCCCCGCGGATGACTCCGTCGGCGTCGACCATGGTCATCCAGCGGACCGACTGGTCCTGGGCCGCGGCGGCGATGAAGGCCTGGATGGGCGACCAGTCCTGCTGGCCCTCCGGCGCGGCGGCGTTCTCCACCGCCGGCAGGGCCGCATTGCTGGCAACGAAGGCGGCGATCGACGAACCCGAGGCCAGCGCGATCTCCTCCATGGCCGCGTGCTGGCGCGACAGGATCGCGGTCATGCTGGCCAGCAGGGCGAGCGCGGTCACCGCCACCATGGCCAGGGTCAGGCGCAGCTGCAGCGGCACATAGCGGCCGCGGGCCGCGTCGTCGGCGCGGACGGCCTCGTGCGCCTTGATCTCCCGCTCCACCGCACGCTTCAGCTCCGCCCCGTCGACGAAGCGGCGCTCCGGCCGCTTGGCCAGGAGCTTCTCGATGATGTGGCGCAGGCCGCCGGCGCAGCCGGGCGCCAGGCTGGCGATGGGCTCGGGATTCTGCTGGGTGATCTGCAGGGCCAGGGTGGCGGCGCTGGAGCCGGAGAAGGCCGGCCGGCCGGTGACCAGTTCGTACAGCACCGCGCCCACCGAAAAGAGGTCCGAGCGCCCGTCGACCGCCTGGCCCAGCGCCTGCTCGGGGCTCATGTAGCGCGGCGTGCCCAGCACCTGCCCCACCTGGGTCTGCAGCAGCTCGCGCTGGCGCTCCCCCGGATCGGCCTCCGCCACCCGGGCGATCCCGAAGTCGAGGATCTTGATGGTCCGCCCGTCGGGGGCGAGCATGATGTTGGACGGCTTGATGTCCCGGTGCACGACGCCGGAGAGGTGGGCGTAGCTGAGCGCGCTGGCCAGTTGTGCGGCGATGGCGAGGACCCGTTCGTCCTCCAGGGCCCCGTCCCGCGCCAGCACGGCGTCCAGGGGTTCGCCCTCGAGCAGCTCCATGGCGATGTAGGGATAGCCGCCCGCCTCGCCGACATCATAGATCGTCACGATGGCCGGATGGGCCAGGGCGCCGGCGGCGCGGGCCTCACGCAGGAATCGGGCGCTGTATTCCGGCGAGCGCCGGAACTCCGGCTTGAGGATCTTGATCGCCAGCACCCGGTCGATGTCGGGATCGTGGGCGCGCCACACCTCCGCCATCGCGCCTTCGCCGATGCGCTCTTCCAGTTCGTAGCGGCCCACCCGGCCCATCACCGTATCCTGCTTTCCGGCGCTCCGAACGCTTCTCCCCCCAGAGACTCATTCCGCCGGGACGCCCGTGGCGTGTCCCGCTCGCCCCATGATTGTC
>CAYQPL010000169.1:0-6830 GCA_964419395.1 uncultured Phenylobacterium sp.
GGCGGCGGGACGGGCACCGACCTGCGCGGAGGGCGGGATGTCGGCCTCCTGCTGCAGGGAGCGCTGCAGGTGGTGGCCCGGAATGGCCTCGTGGTAGGTCAGCGTCTTCAGCGTCCAGCGCGGGTTCTCGCCGCTGTCGCGCAGGTTGATCCAGTAGATGCCGGGCCGCGAGCCATCCAGGGCGGGGCGGTTGTAGTAGCCGCCCGGCGCGCCGGCCTCGATGAACTTGGGCACGCGCCGAACCTCGACCTGCGCCTTGGGCAGGGTTCCGAAGGCTTCGGGCAGGCGGGGCTCGATCTCGGCGACCAGCTGGTTGAGGTAGGCGATCAGCTCTTCCTTGCCGGCGTCGGTGTCCGGATAGAGCTGGTCGGGCGCCTTGAAGAGATGCTGGATGCGCTCGCCGACGGATCCCTGCGTCAGACCCTGGCCCCGGAGGATGGTTTCGGCCCGTGCGGAGAGCTCGCGGGCCTGTTCCCAGCCGAGCGCGTGGATTTCGTCGGGGGTGAGGGCCGTCGTCGTCGAGCTCTTCAGGGCGTCGCGGTAGTAGGCCTCGCCATCCGGCAGGCGCCAACAGCCCGCGTCGTGGACCGCCTTGGGCTGCAGGCTCTGCAGCCAGGCCATCTGGCGCTCCAGGGCCGGGACGACCTGCTCGACATAGATGGCCGAGGCGCGGGCGGCGTAGTCGCCCTCGATCCCCTTGGCCTTGGCCCGCTCGGCCACCGAGGTGACCAGCGGCGAGGCGGCCGGATCGCCCTTCAGACCGGCCATCTGGGTCAGGGCGCGTTCGAGCACGAAGTCCGGCGGGATGACGCCGAGGCCCGCGTCGCGGCGGCTGCGCTCGGTCTCCTGGTCCATCACCGTGGCGAAGGCGGCCAGGCGGTCGAGATAGGCCTCGGCGTCGGCCTCCGTCTCGATGGAATGCTGGGTGCCCAGGAAGTCGGGCGCGTCCTGATAGGCGCCGTTGAGCTGAGAGAGGACGTAGGGGTTCCCGGCGCCGCCATTGCCGTAGACGTAGCGGGCGTCGGCCGCGGCGTTGGTGGCGGTGGTGAAGAGGACCGCCTCGTAGTGCGGCGTCATGGCCGGGCTCAGCGCCGTCCGGTCGATGGCTTCCATCCGCGCCAGGCGGGCGGCGTTGCGCGCCTTGTCGGCCTCCAGTTCGGCGATGGAGGCGGGGCTGAGCTCGCTCTTGGACGCCATCCGGGCGCCTTTGTGCAGCCCAAGGCGGGTGACCATCTCCGGCGAGTGGTCGAGCATGTCCTCGAAGATCTCGTCGAAGAGCGCCAGGAGCCGGCCGTCCTCGGCCGTGACGGCGGCGGCGTGGGCCCGGCTGGCTGCGGCCGGCGCCAGGGCGAGGACGGCCGCACCGGCCAGGAAGCTTCGACGATCCATGATCAGTCCCTGCAAACAATCGGAAGGCGGAGCTTAGCGCCGCAGCAAGCGGTTCAGCCACCCCGGCCGCCGCCCACGCGCAAACGAATAGGGCGGGCGCTTGCGCGCCCGCCCTCAGTCGGTCCTGGTTCGAGCCTTAGAAGCTCGCCTTCAGGCCCAGGTAGAAGTAGCGACCCACCGGACCCACGGGCGTGGCGCCCGGGGTGAAGGCGCCGGCGCCGGTGCTGCCCACCCCGGTCGTGCCGCGGTCGGGAAGCTGGTTGGTGAAGTTGTTGATCCCGGCATAGGCCTGATAGTCGTCGCGGAAGCTGTACTGCACCTGGATGTCGTGCGTTTCGCGCGGCGAGTAGGTCCAGTAGTCGGCCGGGACGTAGTTCGGGTCCGAGGCGCGGCGCTCGTCGGTGTAGCGCTTGGTCTCGTCGAACCAGTTGAAGCCGTAGTTCACGATCAGGTCGTTCCACAGCCAGGTGACGTCGAAGTTGGCCTGCCACTTCGGCGCGCCGGCGAAGCCGACCTCGTCGGTGGGATCGGCGCCTTCGACCTCGATGAACTGCAGCTTGGTCAGGCGGTTGGCCGCCAGGTTGAACTGGAAGCGGCCGATGTCGCGCTGGATGCCCAGATCGACGGGGTCGAGCAGGTACTGCGCGGTGAAGTCGAAGCCGGCCGTCTCATACTCCGACACGTTGACCGAGTACTCCTGGAAGAAGTCCACGAAGCCCGAGGCCGGGTCGCGCGTGAACAGGTTGCAGAAGTCGTTCGGCTGTTCGAGATCGTAGCAGCTCTCGATGATGGTGTTGGCGGTGAACTGGTTCACCGCGTCCTTCAGCGTGATGCGGTAGTAGTCCAGCGACATGGACAGGCCGGGCGCGAAGCGCGGCGTGAACACGAGGCCGAGCGTCTGGGTGTCGCCGGTTTCAGCTTCCAGATCAGGATTGCCGCCCACGACGCCCTCGACCGAAGACGAAGTCGTATCGATGAAGTCCTGGTCCAGCGGGCTGTAGCCCAGCGCCGCGGTGCAGTTGGCCAGGCGGTACTGCGTGCCGGCCTCGACATTGCGGGTGTCGCAGGGGTCGGTGATCGAGCGGAAGGTCTGCACCTGGGGCAGGAACAGCTCGTTGATGTTCGGCGCCCGGACCGCGCGGGCGCGGCTGCCGCGGATCATCAGGTCGTCGGTCACCCGCCATTGGCCCCCGAAGATCCAGGTGTCGGTGGTCCCGATCGTGGAATAGTCGGAGAAGCGGTAGGCGAGATTGACGTCGACGGACTGCACGAAGGGCAGGTCGCGCACGATCGGCACGGCCAGCTCGGCGAAGAGCTCGTTGACGTCGAACTCGCCCTGGACGACCGCGCCCTCGCCCAGCCAGGTCACGCTGTAGCCCAGCTGGGCGGCCAGCAGTTCCGACTGCGACGGGGTGAAGAGGCTCTTCTCCTTGCGGTATTCGGCGCCCAGCACGAAGCCGATCGGGCCGGCGGGCAGTTCGAACTGCTCGCTGGTGTCGCCCGAGATGTAGGCGTTCAGCACATGCTGCTCGACCTCGGCGCTGGAGCTGGCGGTCTCGTTGATCCAGGCGCGGGCTTCCGGCGAGATGCCGCCTTCGCCGAAGATGTTGACCGGGACGCAGCCGGCCGCGGCGCCCGTGCCGGCATAGGCGGCGTTCCAGGCGCCCGCGTCGACGCCGTCGCCGAAGACGTCGCCCACCGGAACGGCCGAGGGATCGAGCGTCGAACGGCAGACGATGTTGCCGCTGGCCGGGTCGCGGACGGCGTCGATGGCCGCGAACCAGCGCAGGTTGTTGCGGTTGTTGAGCTCGTCGTTCTCCTCGGTCGTCTTACCGAAGGTGTAGGAGACGCTGTAGGCGATGGACGGCGACAGATCGCCCTCGAAGCCGACGACGGTGCGGATGGTCTCGCGCTCGATGTCGCGGCGCACCTGGCCGAGATCGAAGTTGTCGCGGGCCACCAGCACGCCGGGCGCGGGCAGCCAGGTGTCGGCGGCGTTGCCGAGGCCGCCGGCTGCGGTCGCGTCGGCGCGGATCGAGGCCGGGATGAACGGATTGTCCAGCGGGACGAAGATCGCGTAGTCGAAGGTCGGCTGCGAGGTGAAGGACGTCTTGGCGTTGTTGTACTTCACATTGGCGAAGACGCGGTGATCGGCCGACAGGTCGTACGTGCCGGAGACATAGGCGCTCCAGCGCTCCAGGCCCGGAACGAGCTCGGTCTGGAAGAGGTCGGTGGGCGTGCCCGAGCCGCCCAGCATGGTGAAGCCGCCGGTGTAGAGGCCGTCGACCCAACGGTCGCCGTCGCCTTCGAAGCTGACGCCCGAATAGGTGTCGGGATCGAAGTCGGCGCGGGTGTAGACGCCGCCGCCGAGCGCGGTGTCGATGTAGCGGCTGTCGCGGGCGAAGACGAGGGTGGTGTCGCCCCAGGGGCCGCGGTCGATATTGTTGTAGTCGGCCGGATTGTTGACCAGCACTTCACGATCGCCAGACCGCGAGAAGTCGCGGTCGAACGGCGAGATGGCGTCGCGGTTCGAATACTCCAGGGCCGCCGTCACATTGGCGCGGCCGTCCATGAAGTTGCGGCCGCCGATGGCGCTGATGAAGGCTTCCTCGCCGCCGCCTTCGTCGGAGAAGCCGTACTGGGTGCGAACGTCCAGGCCATCGAAGTTGCGCTTGGTGATGAAGTTCACCACGCCGGAGACGCCGTCGGCGCCGTAGACGGCCGAGGCGCCGCCGGTCAGCACTTCGACGCGCTCGATCAGGCCGACGGGGATGGAATTGGTGTCCACCGAGGCCGTGCCGGGGGCGCCGGCGACGTGGCGGCGGCCGTCCACCAGAACCAGGGTGCGCTTTTCACCCAGGTTGCGCAGGTTCAGCAGGTTGAGGCCGACGCTGCCGCGGTTGCCGGCGTCCGCCAGGTCCTGATTGTCGGTCGAGCCGACCAGCGCCGGATAGCTCTGCATCAGGTCGGTGACGTTGGTGATGCCCGACCGTTCGATGGCTTCCTCGTTCACCGTGCTGACCGGATTGGGCGCGGTGAAGTCCTGCAGACGCAGGCGCGAGCCGGTGACGACCAGCTCCTCGACGGCGACGGCGGAGCCCTCCTGGGCGAGGGCGGTCTGGGGCGCGGCGACGCTGACGAGCGCGGCGACGCCGGAGAACAGGGAGGTTGCGAAGAGGGTCGTCTTGGAGGTCATTCGGGTCTCGGCGAAATGGGATTTCGCCCCTTCCAGCATGGAACCGGCGCCGGCGCAGGCGCCTCGCGCGAGCAGGAACCGAATTGCGGCGGTTTCGGCGCCATGCCGGCCGACATTCGTCGAGACTGAGGCAAAAGTGTCACGGAGTGACATAACACCGTCACCTCTCGCGCGACGGGAAGGATAGCGCGTTCAACAGGTTATGGCAAAGCTTGGCGCGCATTCGCGGCCACCGCCGCAGGTGGTATGACGCCACCCTGTGACGCCGCCGCTCCAACGCCGCCTTCAGTCCCGAGGCGCTTCGGGGCGGGCGGCGTTCGTGTCCGGGATATAGAGGCCGGTGGCGAAGCGGGAGAGGAAGCCCTCGGGGCGGAAGCGCGGCCCGTACGCGGCGCAGGGATCGGCGGCCGCCGCGATGTCGCGGGGTTCGAGCCCCTCCGGCGTCATGGCCGCGGCCGCGGCGTCGGCGAAGGGCTCGGCGAACTGCAGGGCGTCACCGATGCGGCTGAGCGAGGGATTGTCCGTCCCGACGGCGGTGGCCGAGCGGTTCCAGACGATCGCTGCGAGCTGGTCGCCGGCCGGGTTCAGCATCTCGGCCTCGGCCGAGAGCCCGCCCAGCGTGCCGGGCGCGCGCACCCCGATGGGGCCGGGAATGAAGAAGGACGCCGCCGCCGCGGCCGCAGATCCTGCCCGGCCGGTGGGGCGGACATCGGTGACGGCGGCCCGCACCCGGGCGTCGGCCGGTTCGTCCCCGCGGATCTCGAAGCGTTCGGACAGTTCGAAGCAGAGCTGGGCGTCGACCTCGCGCAGGACGCGCGCCTGCTCCTGAGGCGTCATCCAGTCTCGCGCATCCTCGCCCGGCGCGAAGACGGCGGGCTCGATGCGCACCGACCGCACCGCGGCGAGCCCCGCGGCGTCCGTGCGGTCCAGCGCGCCGGCGCGGACCATGTCGGTGCGCGCCTCCAGCCCATCATAGCTGGAGAGGAAGGCGCCGCGTTCGGGCGTGGCGGCGCAGGCGGCGAGCGCCAGCAGCAGGGCGGGGGCGGCGAGACGGGGAAGGGCGTTGAGCATGGCCTGGCTCCAACGCGGAGCCCGGCGGCAGGCTCCGCTCCTCAGGCCATATACGCCGGCAGCCAGCCTTCGTATGCCTCGCGCAGGGCGGAAAGCTTCACCACGAACAGGCCCGCGGCGGCGAGGGCCTCGCCGCCCGCCCGACCGGCCAGACGGGCCGGAACGCCGGCCGCGCGCGCGGCGGCCAGGATCGGCTCGGCGTCGGCGGCGGCCAGCAGATAGCGGCCCTGGTCTTCGCCGAAGAGCTCGGCATGCGCCGGCAGGGCGCCGTCCAGCGACAGGGTCAGGCCCACGTCCGAGGCCAGCGCCATGTCGGCCGCCGCGGCCAGCAGGCCGCCGTCGGACAGGTCGTGGACGGTGGTGATCTGCTCGCCCTTGATGAGATCGCGCACGAAGTCGCCGACCTTGCGCTCCTGGGCCAGGTCCACCGGCGGCGGCGCGCCGTCCTCGCGGCCGAGGATCTCGCGCAGGTAGAGGCTGGCGCCCAGCTCGCCGCGGGTTTCGCCCACCAGGATCAGGGCCTCGCCCGCCCGCAGGCGCGAGAAGTCGGCGTGGGCCGCATAGTCGGCGACCAGGCCGACGGCGCCGACGGTCGGGGTCGGCGGAATGGCCGCGCCGTTGGTCTCGTTGTAGAGGCTGACATTTCCGCTCACGACCGGGAAGTCGAGGGCCGCGCAGGCCGCGGCCATGCCTTCGATGGCGCGGACGATCTGGCCCATGATGGCCGGCCGCTCGGGATTGCCGAAATTCAGGTTGTCGGTGATGGCGATGGGCTCGGCGCCCACGGCCGTCAGGTTGCGCCAGGCCTCGGCCACCGCCTGCTTGCCGCCCTCATAGGGGTCGGCCAGGACGTAGCGCGGCGTGCAGTCGGAGGTGACGGCCAGCGCCTTCTTGGTCCCGTGCACCCGCACCACGCCGGCGTCGGCGCCGGTGGCGGAGTCCTCCAGGGTGTCGGCCATGACGTGGCGGTCGTACTGCTCCCACAGCCAGCGCTTGGAGGCCATGTCGGGGCAGGACATCAGCCTGACGACCGCCGCCGCATAGTCCTCCGGCTCGGCCACGTCGGCCGGCGCCAGACGGGGCTGCGGCTCGGGCGCGGTCCAGGGGCGGTCATAGAGCGGCGCGTCGTCGAACAGGGGGGCGAGCGGCACGTCGGCGACCATGCGCGATCGCA
>CAYQPL010000170.1:0-6464 GCA_964419395.1 uncultured Phenylobacterium sp.
CCCCCCCCCCCCCCCCCCCCCCCCCCCCCCCCCCCCCCCCCCCCGCCGCCCCCCCACCTTCCCCTGCGTCAGGCTTGAAGCCCCAGACCCCTGCGGTCCATGGTCCGGCCCATTCTTTTCGCCCATTCAGAACACAAAGGGAGGGCCACATGCCCGTCAGCCGCGAAGTCCACCTCGTCCAGCGCCCCAATGGCATGCCGCGCGAGGACGAGTTCCAGATCGTCGAGACCAAGGTCCCCGACGCGGCCGACGGCCAGGTGCTGGTCCAGAACCTCTACATGTCGGTCGATCCGGCCATGCGCCCGCGCCTGACCGCCGGCCAGGCGCTGAACGAGGCCATGATGGGCGGAGCGCTGGGCCGCGTCGTCCAGTCCAAGTCGCCTGACTTCGCCGTCGGCGATCTGGTTTCCAACCGCTTGGGCTTCCGGGAATACTTCGTCTCCGACGGCAAGGGGCTCTCGAAGCTGGCGCCGGCCGACGGCCTGCCGCTGACCGTCCACATGCACGCGCTCGGCATGACGGGCTTCACCGCCTATGGCGGCATCCTCTTCATCGGGGCCCTGAAGGAGGGCGAGCAGGTCTTCGTCTCCACCGCCGCCGGCGCGGTGGGCTCGGTCGCCGCCCAGATCGCCAAGATCAAGAACTGCTACGTGGTCGGCTCCACGGGCTCCGAGGACAAGGCCGCCTGGCTGCGCGACGAGGTCGGGCTGGACGCGGTGATCAACTACAAGAGCCAGCCGATCCGCCAGGCCCTGGAAGAGGCGACGCCGAAGGGCGTCGACGTCTATTTCGAGAATGTCGGCGGCGAGCACCTGGAAGCCGCCCTGCGCCGCATGAACACGCTGGGGCGCATCCCGGTCTGCGGCATGATCTCCGGCTATAACGAAGGCCAGGCGCCGGTGCGCAACCTGTCCAACATCATCTATTCGCGGGTCATGCTGCGGGGCTTCGTCGGCGCCGACTTCATGCACCTGCAGCCCGACTTCCAGCGCGACATGGCCGGCTGGCTGCGCGAGGGCAAGATCAAGTACCAGGAGACGGTGATGGACGGCATCACCGCCGCGCCCAGGGCCCTGATCGGCCTGATGGAAGGCGCCAACACCGGCAAGATGCTGGTCAAGCTGGCGGAGTAGGGCCGCGAGGGCCCCTCCGTCGCTTCGCGACAGCTCCCCCTGGAAGGGGGAGCATCCTCGCACTGAGCCTGCCGCAGCCGCTGAGCAGATCCTCCCCCTTCTTCAGGGGGAGGTGGCCGGAGGGCCGGAGGGGGCCGGAGGCCTCTCAGCCCCCTACCCTTTCGGCGGATAGGCGTGGCGGGCGCCGCTCGGGTCTTCCACGGTCCACGCCCCGTCCTTCCCCTCGATATAGGCCGGCCCCAGGGGCGCCTTGCCGTGGCCGCCGGGGATGTCGAGGACGTAGGTGGGCTGGCAGAGGCCGGAATAGTCGCCGCGCAGGCTGCGCATGATCGCCTGCCCCGCCTCGATCCCCACGCGAAGGTGCGAGGTGCCGGGCGCCAGGTCCCCCTGGTGCAGGTAGTAGGGCTTGATCCGCGTCTCGACGAAGGCGCGCATCAGCGCGCCGAGCACGGCGGGGTCGTCGTTGACGCCGCGCAGCAGCACGCTCTGGCTGACCATGGGGAGGCCGGCGTCGACGAACCTGGCGCAGGCGGCCCGCGCCGCGGGCGTCAGCTCGGCCGGATGGTTGGCGTGCAGGGCCACATAGACCGCCTTGCCCGGCGCCTTGAGCGCGGCGACCATCGCCTCGGTCACCGCCTCCGGATCGACCACCGGCAGGCGGGTGTGCAGGCGCACCACCTTCACATGCTCGATGGCCGCGAGGCGCCCCATCAGCTCGGCGAGCCTTCGGGGCGAGAGGACCAGCGGGTCGCCGCCGGTCAGGATGACCTCCCAGATCTCCGGCCGGCTCTGGATATAGGCCAGCGCCGCGTCCAGCTGGGCGGCGTTCAGCGCTCCCTCTCCGCCGGGGCCGACCATTTCGCGCCGGAAGCAGAAGCGGCAGTAGACGGCGCAGACATGGGTGACCTTCAAGAGCACCCGGTCGGGATAGCGGTGGACGATTCCCTCCACCGGCATGTGGGCGTGGTCGCCGATGGGATCGGCCCGCTCCTCCGGCGTCTGGGAAAGCTCGGCCGGGTCCGGCACGTACTGGCGGGCCAGCGGCTCGCCGCAGGTGGCGACGAGGTCGGCGACGGCTGGCGTCACCGCCACGGCGTACTGGGCGGCCACGGCCTCCAGCGCCGCCACGCGCTCGGGCGCGATCAGGCCGGCCTCGGCCAGGGCCGTGGGCGTGCGCAATGTCCGGGTCGCCGTCATCGGCGCCATATGGGGCAAGGCGGGCTCGGCGGCAATGCGGCCTAGATCTCCGCCACCGGCGTCCAGACCACCTGCTCGATCCTCTGGGCGCCTGTCGCCAGCATCACCAGCCGGTCGAAGCCGAGCGCCGAGCCGCTGGCCGGGGGCATGTGTGAGAGCGCGGCCAGGAAGTCCTCGTCGATGGGATAGCGCTCGCCATAGATGCGGGCCTTCTCGTCCATCTCGGCCTCGAACCGCCGCCGCTGCTCGGCCGGGTCGGTGAGTTCGCCAAAGGCGTTGGCCAGCTCCACCCCGCAGGCATAGAGCTCGAACCGTTCGGCCACGCGCGGATCGGCGGGCTTGGGGCGGGCGAGCGCGGCCTCGGCCGTGGGGTATTCGCACAGAAGGGTCGGCCGGCCGAAGCCGAGGTTCGGCTCCACCTTCTCCACCATGATGCGGCTGAAGACGTCGGCCCAGGTGTCGTCTGCCGCCACACGCACCCCTGCCGCGCGGGCCTGGGCGGCGAGCGCCTCGCCGTCCGTCGCGCCGTCGGCCGCCACGGTCGCCAGCAGGTCGACGCCGGCGTAGCGCTCATAGGCCTCGGCGACGCTCACCCGCTCGGGCTCGGCGAAGGGGTCGGCGGTCTTGCCCTTCCAGGTCAGCGCCCTGGTCCCCGCCGTCTGCGCCGCCAGGGCCAGCAGGGCGGCGCAGTCGGCCATCAGCGTTTCGTAGGGTGCGCCGGCCCGGTACCATTCCAGAAGCGTGAACTCCGGATGGTGGAGCGGCCCGCGCTCGCGGTTGCGCCACACCCGGGCCAGATCGAAGATCTTCGTCTCGCCGGCGGCCAGCAGCTTCTTCGCCGCGAACTCGGGAGAGGTGTGCAGGTGGAAGGCGCGCGTGCGCCCATCCGGCCCGATCCCTTGCGTCGAAAAGGCGTGCAGATGCGCCTCGTTGCCGGGCGAGACCTGCAGGGCCGCGGCCTCCACCTCGGTGAAGCCCGCATCCTCGAACCAGCGCCGCACCGCCCTGGTGATCGCCCCGCGCAGGGTCAGGAAGGGGCGGCGGTCGGCATGGACGCGGGCGTCCCACCAGGGGGTCGGGGTCGAGGTCATGAAGCCCTTGAGGGTGACGGGGAAATGGCGGGGTGACTGGCGAAAGCGCGTGCGATCCTGTAGTGCGCGGGCTCGAAGTCTTTACCGAAGGGACCGCCGCGGCCGCCAGGGCCGCCGCTCCCCGAACCACGCACCAAGGAAGAAGTCACACGTGAAGGTCGCCGCCAGCTCGCTCCGCAAGGGTAATGTCGTCGATATGGACGGCAAGCTCTACGTCGTCCTGACCACCCAGAACATCCATCCCGGCAAGGGCACGCCGGTGACCCAGCTGGACATGCGCCGCATCTCCGACGGGGTGAAGGTCTCCGAACGCTACCGCACCACCGAGCAGGTGGAGCGGGCCTTCGTGGAGGAGCGCGAGCACACCTTCCTCTATGCCGACGGCGAGGGCTATCACTTCATGAACCCGGAAACCTACGACCAGCTCGTGGTGCCGGAGGACGTGATCGGCGACGCCAAGGTCTATCTGCAGGACGGCATGGCCGTGCAGCTCTCGACCCACGAAGGCGTGCCGATCGCCATCGACCTGCCCTCGCGCGTGACCCTGGAGATCGTCGAGACCGAGCCGGTGGTGAAGGGCCAGACGGCCTCGTCCTCCTACAAGCCGGCCATCACCGACAACGGCCTGCGCGTGATGATCCCGCCCTACATCACCACCGGCACCCGGATCGTCGTCCTCACCGAGGACGGCTCCTACGTGGAACGCGCCAAGGACTGACCCCCTCAGTCACCTTCGGTGACAGCTCCCCCAGAGGGGGAGCATCTTTTCGCACGACGTCGACGGCGCATGCGGCGCAGATCCTCCCCCTCCTCAAGGGGGAGGTGGCCCGCAGGGCCGGAGGGGGCCTGCCTCTACTCCGGCTTGCGCACCCAGCCTTCGACGCCCAGGCGCGCCGGCGTCGCCTTCAGGGCCTCCATCAGCCTGGCGTTCCGCGCCGACATGCAGCCGCCGTCGTGGTTGAGCGTGGTCTGCGTCCCGTCGGCGGCGGTCCAGACCACGGTGTAGTGGGACATGTCGGTGGCCTGGCGCTCGCAGGCGGTCTGCTCCGAGGTCCCGGTGGCGGGCCGGAAGGGGGCGAGGGCCCGCGCCGTGGCCGCATAGCCGCCGGCCGGCGCCTGGGTCTCGCGGCGGCCCTCGACGGCGGTATGGCGCTCGCCCACGAACACCACCTGACCCCCCGGCGCCGCCTCCAGCGAATAGACCGGGCAGAAGCCGAAGCAGGGGCCGACGGAGATGGCGATCGTCTCGGCCACCGGCGGGACGCCCGGCCCTGGCGTGGCGGCGCAGGCGGCGAGGCCGGCGAGAAGGGCGGTGGCGGCGAAGGCTCTCAGCATGCTCGAATCTCCCTCAAGGCCGGAAGGGGACGCACCGAATAAGGCGCAGGCGTGACATGCGGCGCGGCGCTCAGCGTCGTCGCCGCCGGGACGGACCCGCGCCGGGCCGCAGCATCGCCTCGCGTTCGGCCGGCGTGATCGGCCGCCAGCGGCCCTCGGGCAGGTCGCCGACCTTCAGGGGCCCCACGCGCAGGCGGTAGAGGTCGGTGACGGCGAGCCCGACGAGGTCGCACATGCGCCGGATCTGCCGGTTGCGGCCCTCCTTCAGGATGAAGCGCAGCCGCTGCTCCCCCGCCAGGGTCACCTTGGCCGGGCGCAGCTGGCGGCCGTCCAGGGCCAGGCCATGGCGCAGCTTGGCCAGCACGGCCTCGCCGATCTCGCCGCGCACGCGCACCAGATACTCCTTCTCCATGTCGGACTCCGGCCCGATCACCTGCCTGGTCAGCACCCCGTCCTCCGACAGGATCAGCAGGCCGCGACTGTCCATGTCCAGCCGGCCCACGGGCGCCAGGCGGCGGTCGGGTCCGGGAATGTCGTCGCTCTCGCCGAACAGGGCCTTGCGGGTCAGCAGCCGCGCGGCCGGCGTCTGGCCCGGCTCCGGCTGGCCCGAGACGTAGCCGACGGGCTTGTTGAGGATGACGGTGAGCTGGCCCTCCAGCTTCGCCTGCGCCTGGTCGGACAGGACGAGGGTCTGGCCGGCCGCGATCTTGCGGCCGGGGTCGGCCACCGTCTCGCCGTCGATAGAGACGAGGCCGGCCGCGATCAGGGCCTCGGCCTCGCGCCGCGAGCAGACGCCCGACTGGGCGAGCCAGCGATTGACGCGCTGAGGCTCGGCCTCCTCATAGGTCCGGGTCCAGGCCATGGCCGGTCAGCCGCCGTGGCGCTCGCGCTTGCGCAGGAACATGGCCGCGTCGGCCTCCGCCACGATGGCCTCCGGGTCGCCCTCCACGGGGATCTCGCGCACGCCGAAGGAGATGTGCAGCGGCGCCGACCAGTCGCCGAACTGGATGGGGGCGGCCGCCAGCGTGCGGGCCAGGGCCTCGGCCTTGGCCGCGGCGGTGCGATGGCCGGCCTGGACGAGGATGACGGCGAACTCGTCCCCGCCCATGCGCGCGACAATGTCGCTCTCGCGCACCAGGCCCGTCAGCCGTTCGGCCACGGCCTTCAGCACGGCGTCGCCGGCGGCGTGGCCGAAGCGGTCGTTGACGCTCTTGAAGTCGTCCAGGTCGAAATAGACGAGGCTGGCCGGCGAATTGTAGCGCCGGGAGAAGGTCTGGATGCGGGCCAGCTCGCGCATGAAGGCCCGGCGGTTCAGCAGCGGGGTGAGGGCGTCGCGGTCGGCCAGACCCTCGACCTCGGCCAGCTTGCCCTTCAGGCGGGCGACCTCGCCGCGCAGATCGTCGATCTCGGTCAGCAGGGTCTGGACCGCGCCGCGGACGGCCGGCGTCAGGTCCGCCTCGGTCAGGCCGAGGAATCCCGCCTTGTCGGTCGGCAGGGCCCGGGCCGCGCCGCTCTGCACGCCGGCCTGGGCGAGGGCGCGCTTGCGGATCGCCGCAAAGGGTTCGGTGCGAGCGCCCGTGATCTTCATGGGGTGGGAATCACTTCAGCCTTAACCATAAGAATCGTAATCGCGATCGGTTGCGGGCGCAAAGGCGGCGCCTATACTCCGCGCCTTTCCGATCGAGGGGCCCCGAAGATGGCCAATCCG
>CAYQPL010000170.1:6474-6813 GCA_964419395.1 uncultured Phenylobacterium sp.
TCGCGGCGGTCGCCAGCAGCGTGCCCGGCCGCAGCGCGGGCCCGGGCGGCCGCGCCCCTGTCGCCATCATCATGGGCAGCCGCTCCGACTGGCCGACCATGAAGCTGGCCGCCGAACAGCTCGACGCGCTCGGCGTCGCCTGGGAGGCCAAGGTGGTCTCGGCCCACCGCACGCCCCGGCGCCTCTATGAGTTCGCCACCACGGCCAAGGCCCAGGGGTTCAAGGTGATCATCGCCGGCGCCGGCGGCGCGGCCCACCTGCCGGGCATGACGGCGTCGATGACCGAGCTGCCGGTGCTGGGCGTGCCCGTGGAGTCCAAGGCGCTGAAGGGCATGGACA
>CAYQPL010000171.1:0-5414 GCA_964419395.1 uncultured Phenylobacterium sp.
AACGAGCAGGTGGCGCTCGCCCGCGCCGGCGTGGCGCGGGCCCTGGCCGACAGCGGCGCGGTCTATCTGAAGGGCGACTGGACGCGGAAGGACGCGGCGATCGCCGCCGAGCTCGCCCGCCACGGCCGCGCCGGCGTGCCCCTCTACCTCGTCTATGACGCCCAGGGCTCCGCGCCCGAGGTCCTGCCCCAGCTGCTCACCGAAGGCGTGGTGATCCGCGCCCTGGAGGCGGCCGGCGGCTGAGTTGCGCTTTCCGAGTGACCACCGCGTTTGTTCTAGAAGCCTTCCTATGGAGACGCCGATGACCACCTCGACCGCCCCCCGCCGAACCCTTCTCGCCGGCCTGGCCGCCGGCCTCGCCTGCGCCGCCGTCGCTGCGCCGGCCCTCGCCGCGCCCGTTATCGGCAAGCCTGCCCCGGCCTTCACCGCCGTGGACGCCAGCGGCAAGGCGCGTTCGCTGGCCGAGTTCAAGGGCAAGACCGTGGTGCTGGAATGGACGAACGAGGGCTGCCCCTACGTCCAGAAGCACTACAAGTCCGGCAACATGCAGGGCCTGCAGAAGAGCGCGACCGCCGATGGCGTGGTCTGGCTGACCCTGATCTCCTCGGCGCCGGGCAAGCAGGGCTACAAGACCGCCGACGAGGCCAGGGCCTGGACGTCGGAGGCCGACGCCGCCTCGACCGCCGTGCTGCTGGACCCCAAGGGCGAGGTCGGCCGCGCCTACGCCGCCAAGACCACGCCGCACATGTACGTGGTCGATAAGACCGGGACGCTCGTCTACATGGGCGGCATCGACGACAAGAACAGCGCCGATCCGGCCAGCCTGAAGGGCGCCAAGAACTATGTCGTCGCCGCCCTGGCCGACGTGAAGGCCGGCCGCGCCGTGGCCCAGCCGGTCTCGGCGCCCTACGGCTGCAGCGTGAAGTACTGAGGAAGGTCTAGACGCCGCCCGGCGCCAGGTCCGACGTGACGCTGGGCGGCGTGACGATCACCTCGATATTGTCGTTCAGCAGGTAGATCATCTCGCGCAGGGCGAGGTCGCGGGCGGCCGCGTCGGCGGCCATCTGCAGGGCGGCCATCTTCACCGGCAGGTCCTCGGAGATACCCCGCAGGATGCAGGTGAGGTCCCCGTCCGTGCCGCGGGCCTTCAGGCGCTGGTGGGCCTGCATGTCCAGTTCGGCGAGATCGGCGAGGTCGGTCCTGAAGGCGGCGTCGGCCGGACCCTCCGTCTTGCGCATCGCCTCGGCGCGGGTCTTCAGCGATTCCGCCCGCGCCACGATGTCGGCGAAGAACGGTTCCAGGGCTGTGGCCGCAGGCGGCGTGGCCGCTGCGGGCGGCGCGCCCGCCGGGGCGGCGGCGAGCCAGAGAAGGGCGGAGGCGGCGACGGCGGAACAGGACATGGGGCTGACCTTCTGGAACGCAGAGGGGCGGGCGCGGGCCGTCCGTGACGGCGGGAACGAAGACGCCGGCGCAGGCTTTTGCTAACCGGCTTTGGCCAGGGTCGCATAGTCCGGTTGAACGGGGGCTTAACCATGTCTGATCTCGACGCCGCCTGGCGGCGGCTACGCGCCGCCGGCGCCGCGGCCGCGGCGCGGTCGATCACCGGCCTGTTCGACAGCGAGCCGGACCGGCTCGACCGGCTGAGCCTGGAGGCGGCGGGGCTCTATATCGACCTTTCGAAACAGCCCTGGTCGGCCCGGGACGTGGCGATGGCGCTCGACCTCGCGCGCGCGGCCGATGTCGAAGGCGCCCGCGCCCGCCTGTTCGGCGGCGAGGCGGTGAACGGCTCCGAAGGCCGGGCGGCGCTGCACATGGCCCTCCGCGCGCCCGCCGGCGCGGACTTCAAGGCCCTGGGCGAGCCGGTCTCGGCGGAGGTGGAGGCGACCCGCCAGGCGGTGTTCGACTTCGCCCGCGCCGTCGGCTCCGGCGCGCGCAAGGGCGCGACGGGCAAAGTCATCCGGTCCCTGGTCCACATCGGCATCGGCGGCTCGGACTTCGGGCCGCGCCTGGTCTGGGAGGCGCTGCGGTCGCCCGCGCCGCCCATCGACGTGCGCTTCGTGGCCAATGTGGATCCGGCCGAGATCGCCCGGGCGCTGGCCGGCCTCGATCCCGCCGAGACCTTGGTCATCGTCGTCTCCAAGACCTTCACCACCCAGGAGACCATGGCCAACGCCGTGATCGCCCGCGACTGGCTGCGTCAGGGCCTGGGGGAAGGCGCCGATGCGCACCTGGTCGCCGTCTCCACGGCCCTGGACAAGGCCCAGGCCTTCGGCGTCCCCGCCGATCAGATCTTCGGCTTCCGCGACTGGGTGGGCGGCCGCTATTCGGTCTGGTCCTCGGTGGGTCTCTCCTGCGCCATCGCGCTCGGGCCCGAGGTGTTCGGGGATCTGCTGGCCGGCGGCGCGGCCATGGACGCCCATTTCCTGCGGGCGCCGCTGGAGGCCAATGCGCCGGTGATGCTGGCCCTGACCCACGTCTTCAACCGCAACGCCATGGACCGGCCGGTGCGCGCCGTGGTGCCCTACGCCCAGCGCCTGCGCCTGCTGTCCAACTTCCTGCAGCAGCTGGAGATGGAATCGAACGGCAAGCAGGTCCGCGCCGACGGCCGGCCGGCGACCCAGGCGACCGCCGCCGCCGTCTTCGGCGACGCCGGCACCAACGTCCAGCACGCCTTCTTCCAGCTCATGCACCAGGGGACGGACGTCATTCCCGCCGACATCCTGGCCGTGCGCCGCAGCGCCGACGGCCAGGCCGATTCCCAGCAGAAGCTGCTGGCCAATGCGCTCGCCCAGGCCGAGGCTCTGATGGTCGGGCGCAGCGAGGCCGAGGTGCGCGAGGCGTTGCGCGCCGAGGGTCTGGACGAGGCGGCCATCGACGTGCTGGCCCCGCAGAAGACCTTTCCCGGAAACCGGCCCACCAGCTTCATCCTGATGGAGGCGCTGACGCCGCAGACGCTTGGCGCCCTGATCGCCCTCTACGAGCACAAGACCTTCGTCGAGGGGGTGCTCTGGGGAATCAACAGCTTCGACCAGTGGGGCGTCGAGCTCGGCAAGACCCTGGCCGGGCGCATCCTGCAGGACCTCGAGGGCGGCGAGGCGCGGCTGCACGACCCGTCCACCTCGGCCCTGATCGAACGGCTCAAGCGGTGAACGGCGGGACTCGCCTTGCGCCGCCGGCTCGGCTATAGGCCCGGCCCATGAGCTTCGCCGCCGTCCATCATGGCCGCCACCACCATCCGATCTCCCGGGGGATCGGGCGGGGTCGCGCGGCCTAAGGCGCAGAACCCGGCTCGAGCCCCGCAGCGGACGGGGCTCGCCGCGATCAGCATCCCGTCCGTCGCCATCCCTTCAGGAGCGACGAATGACCCGAACCGATATCCCTGTCCTTGCCCTCGCCGGCTGCGTCCTTGTGGCCTCCGGCGCCATGGATTAAGCGCCCCGACATGACCGACGACACCGCACCCGCCCCGGCCCGGCCCGAGGCGCGCAATCCCCGCGGCTTCCAGGATCGCCGCGCCCGCGACCTGGCCGCCGAGCGCGCCATCCTGACCGCCGTCGCCGCCGTCTATGAGCGTTACGGATTCGAGGCTCTGGACACCGGCGCCTTCGAATATGCCGATGCGCTGGGCAAGTTCCTGCCCGACGCCGACCGGCCGAACGAGGGCGTCTTCGCCCTGCAGGACGATGACGAGCAGTGGATGGCGCTGCGCTACGACCTGACCGCGCCGCTCGCCCGCTTCGCCGCTCAGAACTGGGAAACCCTGCCCAAACCGTTCCGGCGCTACGCCTTCGGACCGGTCTGGCGCAACGAGAAGCCCGGCCCGGGACGCTTCCGCGAATTCACCCAGTGCGACGCCGATACGGTGGGCTCGGCCCGTCCCGAGGCCGACGCCGAGATCATCGCCATGGCGGTGGAGGGCCTGACGGCGGCCGGCCTGCCGCAGGGCGCGGCGGCCATCAAGATCAACAACCGCAAGCTCCTCAACGGCCTGCTCTCCACCGGCGGCGTCACCGAGGAGGGCCAGAAGCTCGGCGTCCTGCGCGCCGTCGACAAGCTCGACCGCCTGGGGCCGGACGGCGTCCGTCTGCTGCTCGGCGAGGGGCGCAAGGACGAGTCCGGCGCCTTCACCAAGGGGGCGGGGCTTTCGGCCAAGGCCTGCGAGGCCGTGCTCGCCTTCACCGCCGCCGGCGGGGGAACCGACCGGGCCGGCGCGCTCGACCGCATCGCCGCGGTCATCGGCGGCTCGGCGGAGGGCGACGCCGGGCTGGCGGAGCTGGCGGCCATCGATGCGGCGCTGAAGAGCCTGGGCGTCGGCGAGGGCCAGGCCCTGTTCGACCCCTCCGTCGTGCGCGGGCTGGAATACTATACGGGCCCCGTCTTCGAGGCCGAGCTGCTGCTCGAGACGAAGGACGAGAAGGGCCAGCCGGTCCGCTTCGGCTCCATCGGCGGCGGCGGCCGCTACGACGACCTGGTGGCCCGCTTCACCGGCCAGGCCGTGCCGGCCACCGGCTTCTCCTTCGGCGTCTCGCGCCTGGCCGCGGCCCTGCGCGCGGCGGGCAAGGACCAGGCGGCGGAGGTCCGCGGGCCCGTGGTGGTCATCGCCTTCTCGCAGGACGACATGGCCCACTACTTCGCCGTCGCGGGCGAACTGCGGGCGGCGGGCATCGCCGCCGAGGTCTATCTCGGATCGTCGGGCATGAAGGCGCAGATGAAGTATGCCGACCGCCGCCTGGCGCCGGCCGCCGTCATCCTGGGCGGGGACGAGATCGCCGCGGGAACGGTGACGGTCAAGGACCTCGATCTCGGCCGCGAACTGGCCGCCGGCGTCACCGACAACGCCCAGTGGCGCGAGGAGCGTCCGGGTCAGGTCACCGTCCCGCGCGCCGAACTGGTCGCCACCATCGGCCGCATCGTGAGGGGCGGCTGATGCGCGTCGAACCCGTCATTCCCGCCGAGGTCCTGGCCGCCGTCCGCGCCCCCTTCGACGCCGCCGGCGCCGTCGGCGTGGACGTGCCGCTGGTCCAGCCTCTGAACCTGGTGCTGGACCTGGTGGGCGAGGCCCTGCGCGCCCGCCTGTTCATCGTCCAGGCCGAGGGCGGGCCGGAATTCTGCCTGCGCCCGGACTTCACCGCGCCCGTGGCGCGGCGGCACCTGGAGGCCGGCGCCGCCTCCGGACGCTACTTCTACCAGGGCAAGGCCTTCCGCTCGGCCGCCGATCATCCGGGGCGGCCGGAGGAATTCCTGCAGATCGGGCTGGAGCGGTTCGAGACGGCCGAGGCGCCGATGCTTGAGGCCGAGGTCGAGACCCTGTCGCTGGCCTGGGCCTCGGCGGCCGCGGGCGGCCGCAGCGACCTCTCGCTGTGGCTCGGCGACGCCGGCCTGTTCGCCGCCTTCGTCGAGAGCCTGGATCTCGC
>CAYQPL010000171.1:5424-6646 GCA_964419395.1 uncultured Phenylobacterium sp.
CCCCCGGTATGCTTCGGGGCGGGCCGGCAATCCGCCGCTCCGCCGGCCGCCCACGCCGGCGGCGCCCCTAACGGGCGCCCGCCGGCCAGGCGGCGGAGGCCGCGGCGGACGGCGGCCTGGCCGATCTGCTGGCCGACCTGCCCGGCGAAGCCGCCTCGGGCCTGCTGCGCGAGGTCTGGCAACTGGCGGGCATCGCGCCCGTGGGCGGCCGCGGCCCCCGCGAGATCGCCGAGCGGCTCGTGCGCAAGGCCGAGGCGCGCCGCGCGCCGGCCCTGACCCAGGGCCAGGCCGAGGCGGTGGCGGGCTTCCTCGCGGTCGAGGATGCGCCGCAGGCGGCCTTCGATGCGATCGCCCGCCTGGCCGGGCCCGATGACGGGGCGCTGAAGGCGGCGCTGGCGGCCTGGCGCGATCGCCTGGGCCGGCTCGCTGCGGCCGGCGTGCCGGCGCAGGCGCTGCGCTTCGCCGCCGGCCTCGGCCACGCCTTCGACTATTATGACGGCCTGAGCTTCGAGGTGCGCAGCCGCGCCCTGGGGCCAGAGCGGCCCGTGGCCGCCGGCGGCCGCTATGACGGCCTGCTCGCCCGCCTGGGCGGCCCCGAGCAGTCGCGGGCCGTCGGCTGCATGGTGCGGCCCTGGCGGGCCTTCGCCCAGGGAGAAGCCTGATGGACGCCCCCCTGATCATCGCCGTGCCGTCCAAGGGGCGGTTGAAGGACCAGGTCGAGGCCTGGCTGGCCGACTGCGCCCTCAAGCTCGAGGCCGTAGGCGGCGAGCGCGGCTATATGGCGAGCCTGAAAGGGCTGGAGGGCGCCCAGGTGCGCCTGCTGTCGGCCGGCGACATCGCCGAGGCCCTCGACGCCGGCGAGGTGCATCTGGGCGTCACCGGCGAGGACCTGATGCGCGAGCGGCCCGGCGACCTCGCCCAGCGGGCCCTGCTGCTGCGGCCGCTCGGTTTCGGCCGCGCCGACCTGGTGGTCGCCACGCCGAAGAGCTGGCTCGACGTCGAGACCATGGCCGACCTGGAGGAGGTGGCCCACGACATCCTGGCCCGCACGGGCCGGCGCTTGCGGGTCGCCACCAAGTACATTCTGCAGACGCGGGCCTTCTTCGCCCGACATGGCCTGGCCGACTACCGGATCGTGGAGTCGGGCGGGGCGACCGAGGGCGCGCCCGCCGCCGGCGCGGCGGAGATCGTCGTCGACATCACCACCACGGGCGCCACCCTG
>CAYQPL010000172.1:0-742 GCA_964419395.1 uncultured Phenylobacterium sp.
CGGGCGATGCGCTTGCGGCTGAACTCGAGCTCGTTGAGCGCCTGCTGGACCTTGAGGCCGCGGATCGACTGGGCGACCAGGTTCAGCTTCTGCGGGCTGATGCGCAGGGTCCGGACCTTGGCCATGGCCTCGGCGGACTCGACACGGCGGCCCTTGGTTTGCTTGGCCATGACTACTTCCTCTTGGCCTTCTTGTCGGCCGCGTGGCCCGGGAAGTACCGGGTGGGCGCGAATTCGCCGAACTTCATGCCGCCCATCTCCTCGGAGACCAGCACCGGCACATGCTTGTGGCCGTTGTGGACGCCGAAGGTCAGGCCGACGAACTGCGGCATGCTGGTGGAGCGGCGCGACCAGGTCTTGATCACGTCCTTGCGGCCGGAGCTTTGCGCAGCCTCGGCCTTCTTGAGCAGGTATCCGTCAACGAACGGACCTTTCCAGACGGAGCGGGTCATGACTTAGCGAGCCTTCCGAGCGTGACGCGAGCGGATGATGAACTTGTCCGTCGCCTTGTTGGTGCGGGTCTTGCGGCCCTTGGTCGGCTTGCCCCAGGGCGTCACCGGGTGACGACCGCCGGAGGTCCGGCCTTCACCACCGCCGTGCGGGTGGTCGACCGGGTTCTTCGCAACGCCGCGAGTGAGCGGACGCTTGCCCAGCCAGCGGTTACGACCGGCCTTGGCGAGATTGGTGTTGGCGTTGTCCGGGTTGCTGACAGCGCCCACGGTCGCCATGCAGTCGGCGCGGAT
>CAYQPL010000172.1:752-6593 GCA_964419395.1 uncultured Phenylobacterium sp.
TCGTTCATGTGGTCCTGGTTCGAGACGGCGCCGACCGTGGCCATGCAGCTGTCCTGCACCATGCGCAGCTCGCCCGAGTTCAGGCGGATCTGGGCGTAGCCGGCGTCGCGGCCGACCAGCTGGGCGTAGGCGCCGGCCGAGCGGGCCACCTGCCCGCCCTTCAGCGGCTTCAGCTCGATGTTGTGGATGATGGTGCCGATCGGCATGGCGCGCAGCGGCATGGCGTTGCCGGGCTTCACGTCCGCCTTTTCGGAGGCCACCACCTCGTCGCCGGCCTTCAGGCGCTGCGGCGCCAGGATGTAGGCCTTCTCGCCGTCCGCATACTTCACCAGGGCGAGGAAGGCGGTGCGGTTGGGGTCGTACTCCAGGCGCGCGACCGTGCCGACCACGTCGAACTTGCGACGCTTGAAGTCGATCTTGCGGTACAGGCGCTTGGCGCCGCCGCCACGGAAGCGCACGGCGATCCGGCCGCCGCCGCCCCGGCCGCCCGACTTGGTCAGGCCTTCGACGAGCGACTTCTCGGGCCGGCCCTTGTGGAGCTCGGACTTGTCGACCAGCACCAGGCCGCGGCGGCCGGGCGAGGTCGGATTGAATTGCTTCAAGGCCATCGGATCAGAGCCCCGTGGTGATGTCGATCGACTGGCCTTCGGCCAGGGTCACGACAGCTTTCTTGACGTCGGAACGACGACCGGTGATGCCGCGGAAGCGCTTGGTCTTGCCCTTCACGTTCAGGGTGTTGACCTTGGTCACACTGACCTTGAACAGCGCTTCGACGGCGGCGGCGATCTCATCCTTGGTGGCGTCGCCGGCGACGCGGAACACGACCTTGTTCTGCTCGGACAGCAGGGTCGCCTTCTCGGTGATCACCGGGGCCAGGATGGTGTCGTAGTGGCGGGCGGTCGGCTCGGCCATCACGCAGCTTCCTTCTCAGCGAACCGCGCATTGATCGCTTCCACCGCGTCCTTGGTCAGGACCAGGGTCTGGCGACGCAGCACGTCGTAGACGTTCAGGCCGGCGTTCGGCAGCACGTCCACATTGGGGATGTTGCGCGCGGCGAGGCGGAAGTTGCCGTCCACCTCGGGGCCGGCGATGACCAGGGCGTTGGTCAGGCCGAGCTTGGCGAAGTTGGCGCGCAGGGCGGCCGTCTTCGGCGCGTCCAGGGCGGCGGAGTCGAGCACCACCAGGGCGCCGGACTTGGCCTTGGACGACAGCGCGTGCTTCAGGGCCAGCGCCCGGACCTTCTTGGGAAGGTCGAAGGCGTGGCTGCGGACCACGGGCCCGTGGGCCTTGGCGCCGCCGACGAACTGGGCCGCACGGCGCGAGCCGTGACGGGCGCCGCCGGTGCCCTTCTGCTTGTACATCTTCTTGCCGGTGCGCGAGACTTCGTTGCGCACCTGGATCTTGTGCGTGCCGGCGCGGCGCTTGGCCAGCTGCCAGGTCACGCAGCGCTGCAGGATGTCGCCGCGGATCTCTTCGATGCCGAAGATGGCGTCGGACAGTTCGATCGAACCGCCCTTCCCGCCGTCGAGCTTGATGACGTCGAGCTTCATTATTCTTGACCCTCAGCAGCCGGCGCTTCGGCCGGAGCTTCTTCCGCAGCCGCGGCCGGAGCCTGCGCGGCGCCGGCGGTCTTGAAAGCGCCCGGCTTCGGCGCGTCGGCCGGCAGGGCGGCCTTCACCGCGTCGCGGATCTTCACGAACGAACCCTCGGAGCCGGGAACGGCGCCCTTGACCAGGATCAGGTTGCGTTCGGTGTCGACGCGCCAGACGGTCAGGTTGAGGGTGGTGACGGTCTCGACCCCGTAGTGGCCGGCCATCTTCTTGTTCTTGAAGGTCTTGCCCGGGTCCTGACGGTTGCCCGTCGAACCGTGGGCCCGGTGGGACACCGACACGCCGTGGGTGGCGCGCATGCCGCCGAAGTTCCAGCGCTTCATGGCGCCGGCGAAACCCTTACCGATGGTCGTGCCGGTGACATCGATCTTCTGGCCGGCGACGAAATGGTCGGCCGTCAGTTCGGCGCCCACCTCGATCAGGTTGTCCTCGGAGACCCGGAACTCGCCCAGGGTCCGCTTCGGCTCCACCTCGCCCTTGGCGAAGTGGCCGCGCAGGGCCTTGCTCGTGTTCTTGGCCTTCTTCACGCCCGCGCCGAGCTGGAGAGCGACGTAGCCGTCCTTCTCCTTGGTGCGCTGGGCCACCACCTGGCAGCCTTCGAGGCTGAGGACGGTGACGGGCACGTGGACGCCGCTTTCATCGAAGAAGCGCGCCATGCCCAGCTTCTTGGCGATCACGCCGGTACGCATCGGCTTGGTCCCCTTAGAGCTTGATCTCGACGTCCACGCCGGCGGACAGGTCGAGCTTCATCAGCGCGTCCACGGTCTGCGGGGTGGGGTCGACGATATCGAGCACGCGCTTGTGCGTGCGGATCTCAAACTGCTCGCGCGACTTCTTGTCGACGTGCGGCGAGCGGTTGACGGTGAATTTCTCAATACGGGTCGGCAGGGGAATGGGACCCCTGACGGTGGCGCCGGTGCGCTTGGCCGTGTTGACGATCTCGCGAGTGGAATGGTCCAGCACGCGGTGATCGAAGGCCTTGAGCCGGATGCGGATGTTCTGACGATCCATATCGCTCTTTGTTTTCCCTACAGACGGCGGTCCGCCCGCGTGACTTTGACCATTTCAAAGACCAACTCCGGAACCTCGAAAGGTCCCGTACGCGTAGCCCGCAAAAACGAATTCGGCCCGCGCGAACCCGCGAGGGCCACCCCAAGTAAGCCGTGTTGAACTCAGCTCAGGTCGTTCCGCGGACCGCGTCTGCGGCGCGAACGCCGCACAGCCGGTCCAACAGGAGGCGGGTAAATACATAGCCGACTCGCCCGCGTCAAGGCCCGCGAGCCGGCAATCCCTTCCTCTAGCGGGCTTCGCCGACGCTGACCGAGCCCGATCCGATGACCGACTTGTCGATCGAGCCGCGGACGCGGGCCGCATGCACGTCGCCCGAACCGGCGATGCGCGCGCGCAGGTCGCCGGCCTCGCCGTCGAAGCGGATATCGCCGGATCCGGCGATGTCGGCCTCGAATCGCTCGGCCCGTCCGTCATCGACTCGCACGTCGCCGGAGCCGGCGATGCGGACCTTCAGGCGCCCGCCGGCCACCGATCCCACGCTGACGTCGCCCGAGCCCGCCAGATCGATGTCGAGATCTCCGCCGATGTCGCGCGCCACCACGTCGCCGGAGCCCGCCACCCGGATCTCCGCCGCGCCGGCCGAGCCGGCGCGCAGGTCGCCCGATCCCGCCTGGCTGAGCTCCATCCGCCCGCTCACATTGGCGATGGTCCAGTCGCCGCAGCCGGCGTTGGAGAATTCCAGGCTCTGCGACCGCCCGATCGAGCCGAACACGGCGCCGCTGACCTCGACCTCGGCCGCCATGGGCGTGCGCACGACCACCTGGGGCATGTCGGCATAGGCCACCTCGCCCATGCCTGAGACGGTGACGCTCGGGACGCCGCCCCGGCGGCGGCAGGAGCGGATGTCACGGTCAAGGTTGCCGTCGACGAAGACCTTGTCGCCCCGCGTGAGGATGCGCAGCGGCAGGCTGGGATTGGAGGAGACGAACTCCACCTTGACGTCCTGGCGGGCCTCGGGGATCACCACCACGCGGGCGACGGCGTCGCGCACCTCCACCTCGGCGGCCTGGGCCGCGCCCGTCGCCGCGGCCAGGATGGCCGCCAGTCCCAGTATCCTCGTCGAACGGCGCATGGTCTGCTCCCTCTAACCTCTTGTCGGGACGCTAGCGGCGCGACGGCGCGGACACAGCTTAAATCGAGGTCATGACTTGGCCGTCATCGACCGGCGCGGGCCTCGGCGGCCTCGAAGGCGGCGAGCAGGGCCTCGTGCCGCCACTGCTCGCGGGCCTTGTCGCTGGCCGCGAGCAGGTCGGCGCAGGCCTGCCGGCGCGGCTCGGCCCGGCCGATCTCGCCGCGGCAGGCGCGATGCGGGCGGCGATAGGTCCCGGGGGCGGCCCACAGCCCCTCCCCCGCCAGGAAGCTGAAGGCCAGCGCGTTGCGCGCAGACCGCTTCAGATCGCCATAGCTCGCGCCATAGGCCTCGGCCCGGGCGTATTCGTGGGACAGGTCGATGCGCAGCAGACCGGCGTCATCGGTCGACAGGCTCACCGGCACGCCGCGCTGGCGCAGCCAGGCGTAGGGGTGGCGGTCGGGCCCCAGCTCGAGGATCACGGCGTTCGAGGTCAGGTTGACCTCCACCAGGACGCCACGGGCGGCCATCTCCGCCGCCAGGGCCTCGGCCCCGGTCTCGTGCGGCAGGTCGACGCCGTGGCCGATCCGCCGGGCGCCGGCCACGCGCACGGCCTGGGCGATATGGTCGCGCAGGTGTTCTGGCGGGGCATGGTCGAAGGTCAGCTCGCCGGCGTGCAGGGCCGCAGGCGCCAGCTGGCCGCGGCCGCTCAGGAAGCCGACCATCTCCATGTGCCGGGCATAGTTGGCCAGGGCGACGGGATTGTCCTCCGGCGCGACCATCTGCAGGCCCACCCAGCGCCGGTCGGCCTGGACGAGGGCGACGCCGAGCTGGAGCTGGGCGAAGGTCGCCTCCGGCGGCAGGGTGCGGATGGTCTGGACGAGGTATCGCACGGTCACCTGGCAGCCGGGCCGCGCCTGCGGAGTCTCGCAGGCCAGCACTGCTCGCGCGCGCGCCTCCATGGCGTCGGTCTCGGCGACGGCGGCCGTGACGACGGCCGCCAGGCCGGCCCCGTCGATGGCGGCCTTCATCTCCGCCAGGTCCGGGCGCAGCCCCACCTTCAGGCCCAGCGCGGCGGCGGCGGCCCCCTGGGGCGTCACCATGGCCTCGAGATAGAAGGTGTTCTGGTGGGCCAGGTCGTCCATCACCACGGCCAGCATGTCGCCCGCCCGGTGCGGGGCCGTCGCGCCGATGCGTCCGAAGACGCCGAAGAACTGGTCGTGGCCCGAGCGGTCCCGGAAGCCCGCCTGCCGCGTGCTGAAGCTGTCCAGCAGGTCGGAATAGAGCTCGTCGTCGGCATAGGCGGCCGCGGCCGGCCGCAGGTCCTCGCCCGCGCAGGGGGGCGGCGCGAGCGCCAGCTCGGCCACGTCGATGCAGAGCCCGTCCTCCGCCGCCCAGGCCAGCAGGGTCTCCGGGAAGATCGCCCCGGCGACGTGGTTGTGCAGTTCGCCGCCCTTGGGCATGGCCTTGGCGAAGGCGGTCCGCTGGCCGGCGGTCATGGCGGCGAGATCCGGCGCGGCCACGGCGGGACTGGCCAGCAGGACGGCGGCGGTGAGCGCGCCCAGCAGGCCTGGGCCGGCGTCGAACATGCGAGTCATCGTCCCCTCCCCGTCTCGCCCCAAGGCGGCCTGAAGGGGGTCGTCAGGTCAAGCTTCGCGCAAGAAAAAGGCCCGCCGGATGACCGGCGGGCCCTTGGAAGCTTTGTGGGCGGGGGTTTGTGGCCCCCGGCCCGGTCCGCTGTGGCGGGCGGTTACTCGATGATCTTGGCCACGACGCCGGCGCCGACGGTGCGGCCGCCTTCGCGGATGGCGAAGCGCAGGCCCTGGTCCATGGCGATCGGCGTGAGCAGCTCGACGTCCAGCTCGGCGTTGTCGCCGGGCATGATCATCTCCACGCCTTCCTTCAGCTTGATGATCCCGGTCACGTCGGTGGTCCGGAAGTAGAACTGAGGACGGTAGTTGGTGAAGAACGGCGTGTGGCGGCCGCCCTCTTCCTTGGTCAGGATGTAGGCCTCGGCCACGAACTTGGTGTGCGGCGTGATCGAGCCCGGCTTGCACAGCACCTGGCCGCGCTCGACGTCCTCACGCTTGG
>CAYQPL010000173.1:0-448 GCA_964419395.1 uncultured Phenylobacterium sp.
GGTCGAATTGCTGCTGGAACGCGCAGGGACCATGCCGCTTCCGCCCTACATCGCCGCCAAGCGGCCCGAGGACGAGCAGGACCTGTCCGACTACCAGACCATCTACGCCCAGGCCGACGGCTCGGTGGCCGCGCCGACGGCCGGCCTACACTTCACACCGGAGCTGATGACGCGGCTGGCGGAGGCCGGCGTCGACACCTGCTTCGTGACCCTGCACGTGGGCGCCGGCACCTTCCTGCCGGTGAAGGTGGAGGACGTGTCGGAGCATCGCATGCATGCGGAGTTCGGCGAGGTGAGCCCGGCGGTCGCCGAGCGGCGCAACCGCGCCCGCGCCGACGGCGGCCGCATCGTCTGCGTCGGCACCACATCCCTGCGGCTGGTCGAGAGCGCCGCGGCCCACGACGGGACCGTACGCCCCTTCGCCGACGAGACCGCCAACTTCATCACG
>CAYQPL010000173.1:458-6470 GCA_964419395.1 uncultured Phenylobacterium sp.
TCATGCTGGTCAGCGCCTTTGCGGGGCTGGAGACCATGCGGGCGGCCTACGCCCACGCCGTCGCCAGCGGTTACCGCTTCTATTCCTATGGCGACGCCAGCCTGCTCTGGAGGGCCGACTGATGGCCGCCTTTCCCTTCGAGATCGCCGCCACGGACGGCCGGGCGCGCACCGGTGTGCTGAAGACCGCCCGAGGCGACATCCGCACGCCGGCCTTCATGCCCGTGGGCACGGCCGCGACGGTGAAGGCCCTGACCGTGGATCAGGTCAAGGCGACGGGCGCCGACATCATCCTGGGCAACACCTATCACCTGATGCTGCGTCCGGGGCCGGAGCGTATGGCGCGCCTGGGCGGCCTGCATCGCTTCATGCGTTGGGAGGGGCCGATCCTCACGGACTCCGGCGGTTTCCAGGTGATGTCGCTGTCGCAGATCGCCAAGGTGACGGAAGAGGCGGTCACCTTCGCCAGCCATATCGACGGGTCGCGCCACGTGCTGTCGCCCGAGCGGTCCATCGAGATCCAGGCCGACCGGCTCGGCGCCGACATCGTCATGCAGCTCGACGAGTGCGTCGCCTGGCCGGCGGAGGAGGGGCGCGCGGCCGAGGCCCTGCGTCTGTCGGCCCGCTGGGGGGCGCGGTGCAAGGCCGCCTTCGGCGAGCGCGAGCGCCAGGCGCTGTTCGGCATCCAGCAGGGTTCGACCTTCGAACACCTGCGCAGGGAGTCGGCCGAGCGGCTGGTCGAGATCGGCTTCGACGGCTACGCCCTGGGCGGCCTGGCGGTGGGCGAGGGGCACGAGGCCATGTGCGAGACGCTCGACTACGCGCCGGCCATGCTGCCCGCCGACCGGCCCCGCTACCTGATGGGGGTCGGCAAGCCCATCGACCTGGTGGAAGCCGTCTGGCGCGGCGTGGACATGTTCGACTGCGTCCTGCCGACGCGCTCAGGCCGGCACGGACAGGCCTGGACCTGGAACGGCCCGGTCAACCTGAAGAACGCCCGCTTTGCCGAGGACGACGAGCCGCTGGACGCCGCCTCGTCCTGCCCGGCCAGCCGCGACTATTCCAAGGCCTATCTGCACCACCTGGTGAAGGCCGAGGAGATCCTCGGCCAGGTGCTGCTCTCCTGGCACAATATCGGCTTCTTCCAGGCCCTGACGGCGGCCATGAGGACGGCCATCGCCGAGGGGCGGATGGACGCCTTCCGTCGCGACTTCCGCGAGGCTCAGCGGACCGGATAGCGGGGCTTCAGGTCCTGCTGGATCACGTCCTTGGCCTGATAGGCGTGGTTGGGGGTCGCGGGCGGGTTGCAGCCGCGGGCCTCGCCCAGCCCCTTCAGATAGGCGCGGCGCACGCCGCCGGCGACGATGGCGCTCTGCACCAGCTTGTCGTGCTGCTCGGCCCCGGTGAGCTTCCGCACCCAGCCGCGGAACGGGATGACGTCCTGGGTGAAGCCGGCGACCGCGCCCAGGGCCGTCCCGCGGCCCTGGTCGATCAGGTCGTCCTCGTCCTTGGCCTCTTCGTCGAGATCGGCCCCGAGCGCCTGATTGAGGGGCACGATGAGGGCGGCGATCTGCGCGCAGGTGGCCGGCTGCGGCCGCTTGTAGGGATCGGCCTGGGCCTCCAGCAGCACCGGCGGGATCTTGGTGCGCAGCAGGTTCACGTCCCGCAAGGGGGCGGCCATGGCGCCCTCCAGGCTCTCGCGATTGGCCTCGGAGCTCGTCTGGATGCGCGGCGAGCCGTCGGCGCGGGTGGTGGTGCAGCCGGCCAGGCCGGCGGCGAGGAGGGCGAAGGCGGTCAGGGATGCGAGGCGCGACATGACTCATCCATACGGCGTGACCCCGCAGCAGGAAAGGCCGGCCGCGACTTGCCCGAGTCGGACCGCCGCCCTATGGTCCGCCCGCTTCGGCCGGCGCGACATCTGCGCCGCGCCACGGGCCGGTAGCTCAGTGGTAGAGCATTCGACTTTTAATCGAATGGTCCTGGGTTCGAATCCCAGCCGGCCTACCACCCCCTTCGCCGCGTCTCGGCTCAGTGCGCCGCCCCATGCGGGGCGCTGCGGATGTCGGCGCTGACCGTCACCGGCGGCGCGTGCTCGAAGGTGAGGGTCAGTTCGGCCTGCGTTCCTTCGTCCAAGGCGCCCACGGGCTCGATCAGCATCAGGTGCTCCGCGCCGGGCTTCAGCGCCACGGCCTCGCCGGCGGGCAGGGCGAGACCGTCCTCCAGCTTGCTCATCCGCATGATCCCCTCGTCCATGGACATGGTGTGGATCTCGGCCCGTGCGGCGGCCGGACTTTCGATGGCCACGAGCCGGTCGTCCGGCGCAGCCGGCTGGGGGACGTAGCAGCCGGCGGCGCGGGCGCCCTGCGCCGGCGGGCGGCACCAGGCGTCGGCGGCGGCGACCTCGGGCTCGGCTGGCGGCGATTGGTTGCAGGCGGCGAGCAGGGCGAGGGGGGTGAGCAGGGCGGCGGTGCGGATCATGCGTGGGCTCCATCGGCTGGGCGGTGTCTGCGCACGAGGCGCAGTAGAAGGATATCGATCGTCAGGGCTCCGGCGAGGGTGGCTCCGACGAGAGGATAAAGAAGGGCGAGGGGCAGCACGATAAGTGCCGCCGCCGCATAGGCGCGAAGGCTTGGGGGCCGCGGCGGCGCGGCGAGGCGGCGGGCAGGACGGCGCTTCCACCACATCGCAAGTCCGGAGATCGCCAGTCCCCATATGGCCAGGCAGCCGGCGAGCATGACGAGCTTGTTGGGCCAGCCGAACTGCTGGCCCTGATGGACGGCGATCCCCCACTCGATCGTCTGGGCGGCAGGGCCGAAGTCGCCATAGGCGATGTCGGCCAGCATGGCGCCGTCGGGGGCCAGATAGAGGGTTCGCGTGTCCTCCACCCGCCCGCCGGTCGGGCGGCTGGCGGCCCAGGCCAGGTCGCCCTCGCGCGAAAGCGTCAGGTCGAAGGGCGGCGCCATGCGCGCGGACGCGGCGGCGGCGACCTGGTCGATCATATCGGCGAAGTCGGCCTTCGCCCGTGGCTCGAGGGCGAGCGCCTCGCCCTGGAGCGCCCACGGCGAGGCGCTGTGGACATGCGAACGGGCCTCAGCAGCGGCCGCGGGTCGCCAGCCCCCAGCGGTGGGCGGCGCTGGAGGGCGGCCCCAACCGGCTTCGTTGGTGATGGCGCGCACCTGCTGACCCCACACGGCGGACCATGGCATGCCCGTGACCGCCAGGAAGAGGATCACCGCGCCGGCGAAGACGCCGAACAGGGTGTGGAGGTCGCGCCAGAAGGTGCGGCGCGCAGGATTCCCGCGCAGGGCGAGGGCGGGGCGGCCCGCCCTGGGCCACCACAGCAGAAGGCCCGTGACGACAAGCACGATAGCCCAGCCAGCGGCGATCTCTGCGAGGAGATTGGCCCGAGGGCCGAAAGTCTCGAGGCTGTGGAGGCGCTTGACCCATCCCAGCGATCCGCCGGGCGGGTTCTCGCCGATCAGGCGCGCGTCCGCCGGATCGAGATGAAGCAAACGCTCGCCGCCGTCGGGCATGCGGACAAGCACGGCGGCGGACCCTCCCGGCGCCGGAAGGGTCAGCCGCGCCGCCTGGCCGCCGCTTTCGGCCTCGGCCGCCGCCACCCAGGCCGAGGGCGGCAGGCGCGCCTCTGAGACCGGCGCCCGGTTCAGCCGGCCATAGAGGAGGCCGTCGATCTCCGCCTTGAACAGGTAGAGGCCGCCGGTGGCCGCCATCAGCAGGAGCACCGGCAGGACGATCAGGCCGGCGAAGAAGTGGAGCCGCCACAGGGCCGCATAGAGGCCGCCGCGGACACCCTGTTCCGTTGAGTCCGTCATCCCGTGTCTCCGGATGGGGCGGCCCGCGCGGGACCGCCCCCGTTGGGCTCAGAACTCGAGCGTGAGGCCGGCGAAGACCGAACGGCCGTCGCCGGGCCAATAGACCGCCGAGGCGGGCAGGGCCTCGATCACCGGCTGGACGTTGGAGACGTAGGCCTCGTCCGTCAGGTTGCGGATATCGAGGAAGACGGTGACGCCATGCGGCGCCGTCCAGCCCAGGTTCAGGTTGGCGATGGCGTAGTCGGGCGCCCGGACGGTGTTCTCGAAGTCCACCCACGGGCCTTCCGGAACCCATTCGACCGATGGGGCGGCGAACCAGCCGGCCGGATGGTCGTAGCGCAGCTCGGCCCGGTAGAGATGCTCGGGCACGATCGGCAGCCGGTTGTCGCCGTACTGGGCGTCCCCCTCGAACCGGAAGTCGGACCAGGCGTAGGTCTGGCGCAGGCGCCAGCCCGCGGCCAGGCGCCAGTCGAGCGCGGCCTCCAGCCCCTGGTGAAGCGTCTCGTCGGCGTTGAAGGTCGAGGCCGGGTGGTCGTTGTCGACGGCGAACATCAGCATCTCCCTGTCGAGCTCGGCCCGGTAGAGGGTGACGTCCCAGGTGAAGGCGCCGCGGCGGCCGCGCGCGCCAGCCTCCGCCGTCCAAGCCTCCTGCGCCTCGACGGGCGAGAAGCCCGCGCCGCTGGGCGACAGGGCGCCGAAGTTCGGCGGCGCGACCGACTTGGTCAGGTTGGCGAAGAGCTGGGCCCCGTCCGGCGCCTCCCAGAGCAGCCCCACCCGCGGGGCGAACCAGTCGAAATCCTTGCCCGTGGCGAGGGTGAAGGTCGCCGGCTGCCCGGGGACGGCGAAGCTCTGGTAGTCGCGTTCGGCCGCGCCCCAGGTCGCGCCGCCCACCAGGGCGAGGCGGTCGGTCACGAAGAGGCGGCCCTCGGCGAAGATGTCCCGCGCCTTGGCGTTCTGGAAGGTGACGTTGGTGAGGGCGCCGCGTGCGCCTTGCAGGTTCACATAGAAGTGGGAGTCGAGGTCGCCCTCCCGCAGCCAGGCGCCGGCATAGGCGTCGGCCCGCAGGCCGGCGACGTCCCCTTCCCAATCGAGGCGGGCGAAGAGGCCATAGTAGCGGCTCTCCTGGTCGATCACCTGGAAGATGGGGTGATCCAGCTCCTTCCACACCGCATAGGCGCCGGCTTCCAACACGATCGAATCGTCCAGCCGCCAGCGGGTGCGCAGAGAGCCGCGGACGCTTCGCAGGTCGCGGGCGTAGTCGCGTGCGATGTTGCCGGCCGAGGCCTGCTTCGGGTCGGCCTCGAACTGCGCCAGGGTGAGGGAGCCGGGGATTTCCTGCTTGATGTTGGCGCCGCTGAGGATCAGCCGAACCTCGCGGTCCTCGCCGAAGCCGCGGCCGAGGTTCAAGGACCCGAACTGGATGTTCTGCTGGCTCTGGGATCGCTCGCCCTGGCCGGTCTGGTTGGTGGCGGCGGCGAAGACGTCCCAGTCTCCGTGGGTGCGGGCCAACGCCGCGTGTTCGCGGATCAGGCCGAAGGACCCGCCGTCGATCCGGATGCGGTTGTCGAAGGGCGCGGTCTCGCCGGTCGGCGTCACCATGTTGATCGCCCCGCCCAGCAGGGCGCCGCCGAAGCGCAGGGCGTTGCCGCCGCGATAGACCTCGGCGTAGCGGGTGATCAGCGGGTCGGCGATCTGGCTGTCGCCATAGCCGTCGGCCTCGTTCAGCGGCAGCCCGTCCTGGGCGATCAGCAGGCCGCGGTTGTGGTTGGCGTTGCCGAGGCCCGAGCCGCGGATCGAGATGCGGATGTCGCCGCCCCACTTCTTCTGGGCGAAGACGCCCGGCGCATCGCGGAGCATGTCGTCCAGCGCCAGGGCGAAGCGGTCCTCGTAGGCTTCCGCCGAGATGACGGAGACGGCGCCGGGGGTTTCCGAGAGTTCGCGCCGCGCCGCGGCGACGACGACCGGGTCCTCAGGGTCGGGGCGGGCGGTGACGATGACCGAATCGACCGCGGTCTGGGCGCAGGCGAGGGCGGGGAAGGCCACGGCGCAGAGCGCGCCGGAGGCGAAAAGCAGGGCTTTCATGGAAGCTTTGAGATCCCGAGGGCGGCGCTTGGCCGCCGGTTGCAACTGTCCGTTTGAGAGGCCGCGGCGGCGCGGCGCGCGCATGGCGCGGCGCACGC
>CAYQPL010000174.1:0-6420 GCA_964419395.1 uncultured Phenylobacterium sp.
TTGAGCGCCAGCAGGTTGGTCTGGAAGGCGATCTCGTCGATCACGCCGATGATCTGGCCGATCTGGGAGGAGGAGTGTTCGATCTGGCCCATGGCGGCGACGGCGTCGCGCACCACCTTGCCGGAGGCCTCGGCGCCTTCGCGGGTGGCGGCGACGGCGTCGCGGGCGCGGCGCGCCCCTTCGGCGGAGGTCCTGACCGTGGCGGTGATCTGGTCCAGGGCCGCGGCGGTCTCCTCCAGGCTGGCGGCCTGCTGCTCGGTGCGCCGCGACAGGTCGTCCGAGGCGTGGCTGATCTCGCCGGTGGAGACGCCCAGCTGGTCGGCGATGCCGACGATGGAGCCCATGGCCTCGCTCAAGCGGTCCAGGGCGGCGTTGAAGTCGCGCTTCAGCTCGCCATAGGCTTCGGGGAAGTCTTGGTCGATGCGGGCCCGCAGGTCGCCCTCGGCCAGGGCCGACAGGCCGGCGGCGAGCGCGCTGCACACCGTCTTCTGGGCGCCGACCTGGGCCTCGTGCTGGGCGGCCTGCAGGCGCTCGCGCTCCTCTTCCACGGCGGTGACGTCGGTGGCGAACTTGACGACCTTGTAGACCTTGCCCTCGCCGTCGAACATCGGGTTGTAGCTGGCCTGGATCCAGACTCGGCGGCCGTCCTTGCCGTAGCGCAGGAACTTGTCCGACAGGAACTCGCCCCGGCGCAGGGCCGACCAGAAGTCGCGATAGGCGGCGCTCTGGGCGTATTCGGGCGCCACGAACAGGTTGTGCCGGCGGCCCACGACCTCGTCCTCGGCATAGCCCATGGTGGCCAGGAAGTTGGTGTTGGCCGACAGGATCAGGCCGTCGAGGTCGAACTCGATGACCGCCGATGAGCGGTGGATCGCCGCCGCCAGGGCGCGAAGTTCCGCAAGTTCAGTCGTTTGTCGTCTACGCGCCGATGCGCCGAGCGAGATCATCGCGTTCTGGTCCCCGGACTGGGTCGGGCCCCTCGGCCGCCCTTTCATCCGGGAAATTGGTCACATGGCCAGGGTTAATCAGGTCTTGCGGCTACAACCTTTACGGGTCGCCGCGACAGTCAGCCGCAGTAGGAGGAGGGGCGGGAGGCGCCGCCCCTCGCGCCGCAGGCGCTTTGGAAATCCACCACGAAGAGCACGAAGGGGCCGGCGCGTCCCTCGTGTCCTTCGTGACCTTTGTGGCTCGATCCTTCTTGCGCTGACGCGCGGCCTCAGGCCGCCTGCGCCTCCACCTCGGCCGGGGCCAGGCGGATCAGGTAGTCGAAGGCCGAGAGCGCGGCCTTGGAGCCGTCGCCCATGGCGATGACGATCTGCTTGTAGGGCGTCGTCGTCGCATCGCCGGCGGCGAACACGCCGGCCACCGAGGTCTGGCCCTTGGCGTCGACCTCGATCTCGCCGCGGGGCGACAGCGCCACGCCGCCCTCGGCCAGCCATTCGGTGTTCGGCGCCAGGCCGATCTGGACGAAGATCCCTTCCAGCTCGACCGTGTGCGACGTGCCCGTGCCGCGGTCGTTATAGGTCAGGCCCGTCACCTTTCCGCCGTCGCCCAGCACCTCGGTGGTCAGGGCCGAGGTGATGACGTCGACGTTCGGCAGGCTCTTCAGCTTGCGCTGCAGCACCTCGTCGGCGCGCAGGCGTCCGTCGTATTCGATCAGCGTGACGTGAGCCACGATGCCGGCCAGGTCGATGGCGGCCTCGACGCCGCTATTGCCGCCGCCGATCACCGCCACGCGCTTGCCCTTGAAGAGCGGGCCGTCGCAGTGGGGGCAGTAAGCCACGCCCTTGTTGCGGTACGCGTCCTCGCCCGGGACGTTCATCTGCCGCCAGCGGGCGCCGGTGGCCAGGATGACGGTTTTGGAGCGCAGGGTCGCGCCGTTCTCCAGCTCCACGCCGACCAGGCCGCCGGCCTGCTTGGCGGGGATCAGCCTGGCCGCCTTCTGCAGGTTCATGATGTCGACCTCGTAGTCGCGCACGTGGCGCTCCAGGTCGGCGGCGAGCTTGGGGCCCTCGGTGTGGGGCGTGCCGGTCAGGTTCTCGATGGCGAGTGTGTCCAGCACCTGGCCGCCGAAGCGTTCGGCGGCGATGCCGGTGCGGATGCCCTTGCGCGCGGCGTAGATGGCGGCCGCCGCGCCGGCCGGGCCGCCGCCGACGATCAGCACGTCGAAGGCGTCCTTGGCGGCGATCTTCTCGGCGTCACGGGCCGCAGCGCCGGTGTCCAGCTTGGCCAGGATTTCTTCGAAGCCCATGCGGCCCTGGCCCCAGCTTTCGCCGTTCAGGAAGACGGTCGGCACGGCCATGATCTGGCGCTCGCTCACCTCGTCCTGGAAGAGCGCGCCGTCGATGGCCACGTGGCGGATGCGCGGGTTCAGCACGCTCATGGCGTTCAGCGCCTGCACCACGTCGGGGCAGTTCTGGCACGAGAGCGAGAAGTAGGTTTCGAAGACGAAGTCGCCGTCCAGCGCCTTCACCTGTTCGGCCAGGTCGGCCTCGATGCGCGGCGGGTGGCCGCCCACCTGCAGGATGGCCAGCACCAGCGAGGTGAACTCGTGGCCGAGCGGCAGGCCGGCGAAGGCGACGGCGATGTCGGTCCCGGCGCGGCGGATCTCGAAGGACGGCTTGCGGGCGTCGTCGCCGTCCAGGCGCACGCTCACCTTGCCGTCGCTGACCGAGGCGATGTCTTCCAGGAGGCCCTTCATCTCGGCCGCCTTGGCCGAGTCGTCGAGCGAGGCCACCAGCTCCACCGGCTGGGTCACGTTCTGCAGATACCCTTGAAGCTGGGTTTTCAGTCCGGCGTCCAACATTGGTTGCGAGCTCCATGGCGTCGCCGCGCCCTGCGTGTCCGAGGCGCGCAGGCGGGCGGGGTTCGGGGAGGAAACAGTCTCTCCGGCGGAGGAGCCGCCGCCGCAGGTATCCCCACCCGCGGCGACGGCGCCTTGATCCGTCGGTCTTCGCTAACGCAGCAGAGCGCGTTTAGATCTTGCCGACCAGCTCCAGCGACGGGGCCAGGGTCTTTTCACCCTCTTCCCACTTGGCCGGGCACACTTCGCCCGGGTGGGCGGCCACGTATTGAGCAGCCTTGACCTTGCGCAGCAGCTCGGCGGCGTTGCGGCCGATGCCCTCGGCGGTCACTTCCATGAACTGGATCACGCCGTCCGGGTCGACCAGGAAGGTGCCGCGGTCGGCCAGGCCCTGGCCTTCGCGCATGACGCCGAAGTTGTTGGTGATGACGCCCGCGGCGTCGCCCAGCATGGTGTACTTGATCTTGCCGATGGCCGGCGAGGAGTCG
The DNA here is from genome assembly GCA_964419395.1 of uncultured Phenylobacterium sp. Lineage (GTDB taxonomy): Bacteria > Pseudomonadota > Alphaproteobacteria > Caulobacterales > Caulobacteraceae > Phenylobacterium. Next base: position 3,292 of record CAYQPL010000174.1, read on the forward strand.
TGCCAGGCCTTGTGCGAGAAGTGGGTGTCGGTCGAGACCGAATAGATCTCCACGCCCAGCTTCTGGAAGGCGTCGTAATTGTCGGCCAGGTCCTCCAGCTCCGTCGGGCAGACGAAGGTGAAGTCGGCCGGATAGAAGAAGAAGACCGACCACTTGCCCTTCACGTCAGCGTCGCTGACCGTGACGAACTTGCCGTCCTTATAGGCCTGGGTGGTGAAGGGAAGGATGGTCGAATTGACGGCGGCAGGCATGCGCTCTCTCCAGGCGTTGGGGTTGGGAGATAGGGAGGAACCGCCGCCTTCCTACAACCCCATGCTGCATCGCGGTAATCGATATTATCTGGCGCGGCGATAGAGGGGGTCGATGGGTTAGCCAGCGGTCAGCCCCCGCCCGAGCGGCAGGAACTCCGCGAGGCGAGACTCTGTGGACCGCCCGGTCGAGTATCCTGACTGCATGCTTTCGCGACTCCATAGCTCCTTGGTGAGCTCAAGAAGGTCCGATCGGACCGGTATTCCGTTGCGAATGTTGTACCCGAGTCCCAGCGCAATGATCTCGAAAGCAGAGGTCAAAAATGGGCCTCTAAACTCCTCCTTGTTCGGATCCCACCGGCGAAGAACATCCTCGTCTCCGTGCACTCTGATATGCGCGAATGTATCAATAAAGGTTCTCTCCAATTCCGCAAAACCGGTTGGGAACGCAGTTGCAAGCCGAACAGCCTCATCGTCCAAAATTTGCGAGAGATCCCGAAGCGCGGTTTGCGTAATCCGTTCTTGAGGCCAGTTGTGTAGCACTAGAAATCTCGTCACAAGCTCAAGATCGTATCGCTCCTCGATCTGCTTATCACTTAGACCGACCACGGCACGGAAATCTGAATGTGAGGCCATCCTTTCGATGCGAGCAAAGAACTCCGGCGATGCCGCTACAAGTAGAGCTGAACGCATTTCCTGAGCGTTCAGCTGTGTTCCGTAGCTGTTGAGACGCTGGAATAGGTCGAACTTAATTTGGGTAGAAGACTCTCGCTTGATGATTTTAACGTCGATCTTTGCGCGCTTTATGTCCAGACGTTGTGCATCTGATAGACAAAGATTTTCATCTTCGTGCGCCCACACCATGCCATCTAAGCTCGGGAGATACTTGGTTCCCTCCAGTTTTAGCTGTGGCATAATGGTGCCGTTGGCGGAAAGGAGGTCGCCTTGAAGCTCGAATATCGTTGAAAGCCTCTGCAGACCATCCACAACTTCCCACACGCCTTTATCGGTTTGCGCGACAAAGATGGACGGCAGGGGGATGCCTAATAGGAGGCTCTCGATTAGCCGCGACTTCTGAGTCTTGCTCCAGCGAAAGAACCTCTGGAACTCAGGTCGAATAATAAGTTCCTTATCTCGATAGAGGTTGGTTAGTTCTCCTACGCTCATCGGATATCCATCCGACGAAATCGCTAGTCTTGCGAGAGCAACCTCCGCCTCCAGTTCAATCTTCTTCCCCATGCTTAAACTCTCCAGCGTTCGACGCGCGTTATCTCAGAGGCTAATGAGGTCAATTCGGGGTAGATCATAGTTTCAGAAAAGCCCAAGAAATTGAGATCCGCTCGCATAGATTCGGGCTCCCCGGCCAATTTCAGGCACCAGACATTCGCGTTGCTCTCGTTAGCAAAATCCTGAAGACTCCGAACATCCTCGCCCCAAACGGTGAAGGTCCCTCGTTGAGCGACCATGCGGCCGGAATTGTGGGTGCCAAAAATAGCAACCGGTGATTTCAGGCGTTTGCGATTCCAGCTCGGCTTATATGGGTCGCTCTCGTCATCTGTGGTGGTCAGAACGTGGATGTGCTCGCCGTACTCGGAGAGGACTGGCGTTGCGCGGTTCCACGCTATCGGGTCCATGCACCAGATTGTCGGCGGATCCTCCGCGGCCGTTTGTCCGACTAGCGCGAAGTGAGCTGCCACAAAGAGGTTCTCCGTCCAGTCTAGAAGGCGGGTCGGCACGCCGTGATGCTGCATCGCAAAAAGATGCTCCCATTCATCTTGCGGGTATCCGGCGGGCCAGTACGGAAGACTTCTCTGACGAAAGCGCGTTAGCAACCTGAGTTCGCGCTCGAATACAGCGTCAGAGCTACGACCTTCCCGGAGAAGGCTTGGAAGTAGTTCAAACGAGGCGCGCGCCTGCCCGCGATACCAAAGGAAGGAACCCGGGCCTAAATCCTTCGAGATAGCCAGGATGGAGTGAAGGAGCCCCTCAAGTCCATCGACTTCTTGGGTTATTACTGGAATGAGCGAGCCTCCCCTTCAGGACCGCGTTGCTCGTCCTTTGGACCTGTCGTGCATGGGCAAGGGCAAGGCGCGCGTCTGAGCACGCCAGGTGAAACCTTGCGACACTACAACTATAGTGAGTGTCCCGAGGCGGTGCCAAGGTCAAGCTTTCTCGGTCGCCTTGAGTGGTGAGACTTCAGGAACGCTTGAGCGCCGCCTGCCTCGCCGCCCCCCCCCCGCTCAATCTCCTTCATCTGGTCGTGGACATAGATCCCGAAATCCCCCTGGATCGTGTGGCGGGCAGACTCGTAGAAGTGGCCCATGTGCTGGGCCTCGTCCTTGGCGATGATGGCTCGCCCTCTCACACCCCCACCACCCACGAATGCCGGGTCTCCTCGTGGACCGACTGGTCGGGGGCGGGGAAGTTGGGGGCGGCGAAGGCGCCGGGGGCGACGGCGACCATGTCGGGCTTGCGCTGCGGCTCCCACCAGACCGTGCCGCCGCAATGGGGGCAGAAGTGGAAGACGACGTCGAAGCCGGTGTCCGACGGGCGGACGTAGCGCCGGTCCTCGCCACCCGGCCGCACCTTGTCGCGGGGATAGAAGGCCGCAATGCCGAAGGGGCCGCCGGTGCGCCGCTGGCAGGCGAGACAGTGGCACAGCGAGACCTTGGCCGGCTCGCCCTCGCAGTCGATGGATAGTCGCCCGCAGGCGCAGCTGGCTGTCGGCATGGTCTCCTCCCGCGCCCGATGTTCCCCCGCAACCGCCCCTCGGCCAAGCTCAGACCGTGGCGGGCGCGGATTTCCGGGCCCGTTCGGCGCCGCGCGCGATCTCCTTCATCAGGTCATGCACATAGATTCCGAAATCCACCTGGATCGTGTG
>CAYQPL010000175.1:0-5956 GCA_964419395.1 uncultured Phenylobacterium sp.
TGACGGTGACGTCGCACAGGCCGGCCATCTCCGGCGGCAGGCCCTGCTGCTCGTTGCCCATCAGGATCAGGGTGGGGCGCACATAGTCGGCCTGGCGGTGGTCGACCTCGGCCGACAACAGGGTGCCGACCACCGAGCCCGGCCAGTCCCGGCGCCAGGCGGCGAACTCCGCTTCGCTCGCCTTGGCCAGCGGCACGGCGAAGACCGAGCCCATGGTGGCCCGCACGGCCTCCACCGAATAGGGGTCGCAGCACTCGCCCACCAGGATCACCGCGCCGCAGCCGGCGGCGTCGGCGGTGCGCACGATGGTCCCGAGATTGCCGGGATCTCGGACCCGGTGCAGCGCCACCCAGCAGGGCGCGCTCTTCGGCTGGAATGCGGTGAGGGGGACGAAGCGCTGCTTGAAGACGCCGACCACGGCCTGCGGATTGTCGCGCCGCGAGACCTTGGCGAGGATGTCCTGGGTGACCTCGATCACCTCGCCGCCGGCCTCTTCGGTCGCGCGCACGGCGGCCTTCAGCAGCGGGTGGCCGGCCGCCTCCTTGCCGAACATCAGGATCTGCGGGGCGACGCCCTGTTCCACCCCCTCGGTGACGTTCTTCAGCCCCTCGGCGACGAAGAGGCCGCTCTCGTCGCGGGCCTTGCGCAGATGCAGGGCGCGGACGGCCTTCACCGTCGGATTGGTCAGGGAGGTGACGAGGCGGGGGCTCACGCCGACCACCGCGCATAGAAGGACAGCCCGATCTCGCGCTCGCCGGAGTCCTCGGAGAGCGCCAGTTCGCCCCACTCGACCATTCCGCCGCGCCCGTCCAGCCGCTCGGCGATCAGGCTGGCGAGCGCCGCGCCGGAGATCCGCGCCGCATAGGCGTTGAGGATCAGGAAGGCGGCCTTGTCCGACAGGAGCTGGGCGCACAGGGCCGAGAGCTCCGGCAGGTCCTCGAACAGGCGCCAGACCTCGCCGGTGGGACCGCGGCCATACTTCGGCGGATCGAGGATGATTCCCTCATACTGCGAGCCGCGCCGCACCTCGCGCTGCACGTAGCGGCGGGCGTCCTCGCAGATCCAGCGGATCGGCCGGTCGGCCAGGCCCGAGAGCTCGGCGTTCTCCCGCGCCCAGCCGATCGCCTTCTTGGAGGCGTCCACATGAGTGACCGCCGCGCCGGCCGCCGCGCAGACCAGGCTCGCCACGCCGGTGTAGCCGAAGAGGTTCAGGACCCGCGGCGGTTCGGCGAGGCTGCGGATGCGGGTCTCCAGCCAGTCCCAGTTGGCCGCCTGCTCCGGGAAGAAGGCCAGGTGCCGGAAGGCGGTGAAGCGGGCGTTGAACCGCGCCTGCCGCCAGGCCATCGGCCAGGTCTCCCTCGGCTTGCCCTGGAAGCGCCAGCGCCCGGCGTCCTCCTCGTCCGTGGGATCGAAAACGGCGTCGGCTTCGTCCCAGACCGCGGCGGGCAGGCGCGGAGGCCACAGGCACTGTGGTTCGGGCCGCACGACCTTGTAGGGGCCGTAACGCTCCAGCTTCCGGCCGTCGCCGGAATCGAGCAGGGCGTAGTCGTCCCAGGCGGTGGTGCGCATGACGCCTGGCGCAGGCGCGATCTTCGGGCGGGCGGCGCTCATCGGCTGGGCTTACGAAAAACCGGGCGCGGACGCCAGGGGCCGTATCTCTCAACGACAGAGTATGCTCAAAGCGGCTGAAACCATTGCACAAAGCCGGCCGGGGTTGTCACAGGCCGCGATTTGGTTTCCGCTGTTCAGGTTGAGAGTAGGGGGAGTTCCGTTGGTGACCGCCACCCCGACCCGGCGCCGCTCGGCGCGAAAGGCCAAGGGCGATGGCCATCTTCGGCGCGCCGAGATCCTCGAGGCCGCCGAGCGCATCTTCGTGGCCGAGGGATACGAGGGGGCGACGATCCGCAAGATCGCCGACGAGGTGGGGGTCTCCTCCACGGCCCTCTACATGCACTTCCAGGACAAGGCCTGCATCCTGCTGGAGATCGCCGAAGGCGTGATGCAGCAGCTCCTGGACCGCAACAGCCAGATCGCCCAGCGGCCGCTCGATTCGGTCACCCGCACACGGATGATGCTCGAAGAGTACATGCGCTGGGGCTTCGAACACCCCAACGCCTATCAGCTGGTCTTCTCCCATGTCCGGCCGTTCCCGGAAGGCGCCGACGCCACCAGCGAACTGGCCATGGGCTGCTACGAGAAGTTCAGCGGCGTGGTGCGCGAGATCGCCGCCGAGGGGCGCCTGCGCAAGGGCGGGGCCGACAGCGCGGCCCAGGCGCTCTGGGCCGGCTGCCATGGGGTGGTGGCGCTTTGCCTGTCGCGACAGAACTTCCCCTGGGCGCCGGTGGACGAGCTGATCGACGTCACCATCGACGGCCTGCTCACCGGCCTGACCATAGACTGAGCCTCAGTCGCTGGCCGCCGTCGACCTGCCATAGCGGTAGCCGCCGCGGGCAAGGTCCTGCGACAGGGTGATCTTGGCGCGGCCGTCGTTCAGGCGGGCCCGGTAGACCTGCGCCCCCTCCATGACCCGCATCACGTAGTTGCGCGTCTCGGAGAAGGGGATGCACTCGACGAAATCGATGGGGTCGGTGCCCGCGCCCCGCGGATCGCCGCAGAAGCTGACCCACTGGGCCGGGCGCCCCGGGCCGGCGTTGTAGGCGGCGATGGCCATCACATAGGACCCGCTGAACTGGTTCAGCATCTGGGAGATGTAGGTCGAGCCCAGGCGCATGTTGTAGTCGGGATCGTCCAGCAGGTTCGGCGAATAGGAGACGCCGATCTGGCGGGCCACCAGCTGCGCGGTCGCCGGCATCACCTGCATCATGCCGCGCGCCCCGGCCGGGGAGCGGATCAGCGGATCGAACCCGCTTTCCTGCCGCGTGATCCCCAGCACCAGGGCCTGTTCCGGACCGCCCGGAATCTCTGGCGGGCTGCGATAGGGATAGCCGCGCAGGGGCAGGATGAAGCCCTGGCTGGCGGCGCCGCGGACCACGAACATCGAGGCGGTCTGGTCGCCGTAGCCGCGGGCCAGGTCCACCAGCAGGGCCTGCTCGGCGGCGTTGGGCAGGTGGTCCTCCAGGTTCATGACGAAGACGCGGAAGAGGCTCTGCTCGCCGATCTCGTGCAGGCGGCGGATGGCGCGCACCTGATCGCGGCCCTCGAAGCGCGCGCGGTCGAACTCGGTGATGTCGGGCTCGGAGGGCAGGACCATGACCCCGTCGCCCACCTTCTCGCCGGCCAGCTGGCCGTAGAAGGTCGTGCTGTGCTCGGCGGCCGCCCGGTAGAAGCTCTGGGCCCCGGCGGCGTCGCCCATGGCCTCGTGCGCCCGTCCGCGCCAGTAGAGCGCCCGGCCCCGGGTGATGGGCGAGGAGCCGATCTCGGCGATGGCGGCGAAGTGACGGTCGGCGAGCTTGGGGTCCTGCAGCCGGCGCAGGGCCAGCCAGCCGGCGTAGAATTCCGCCTCGGCGGCGTCGGCGCCCTCGGTCAGGCCGGTGTTGGCCGAGGCGCGGTAGGCGTTGCGGTAGTCGCCGGCGCGCAGGGCCGACAGGGTCAGGCGATAGCGCTCGTCCCACACCCGGTCGGCGGCGGTCTTCAGCTTGGCGTGTTCCGGCGGCAGGGGGCTCAGCACGTCATAGGCGCGGCTCTCCTGGCCCCGCCGGCGATAATAGGGCGCGCGCTCGAAGGCGATCCCGGGGTGCGCCGCCTGGGCCGGCGTCAGCGCCGCGACCATGGCCTCGGCGCTCGCAGATCCCTCGCGAAGGGCCATGCGGGCCTGGGCGATGGCCCGCTCCTCGGCCGGCAGCAGCCCGACCATGGCCTGGGCGGCCGGCCCCTGCGGCCCATAGAGCAGCAGGTCGGCGCGGCGGGTGTGGTCCTCCGCCGTCAGGAAGCCGCCGAACTGGGCGAGCATGGAGGCCTGGGCGTCGGCCTCGAACACCTCGTTGCGCCAGAAGTCGCGGATCAGGGCGCTCGCCTCCGCCTGCTGGCCGGCGGCGAGATGGGCCGAAGCCAGCGCCATGGCGCCACGGGCCGTCTTCGGCCGTTCGCCGCCGAACCAGGCGATGGTCTCCTGCGGCGAGAGGCCGGAGGTGACGAGCAGCTTCTCGGCCGTCTCCTGGCGCCAGGCGCCGCGGGGCCAGCCCATCAGGTCGCGGCGCGCCTGGTCGACCTGGAAGAAGCCCATCGATTCGCCGGCCACGTCGACCAGCGCCCAGGTGGCGATCTTCTTGGCGATGGGGTCGTTCATCGCCTGGATCAGGCTGGTGGCGCCGGCCACGTCGCTGCGGCGCGCCGCAGCGATCGCCTGCTTCAGGAGCTGGCTCTCGCTGGCGTTCAGCGGCTGAAGCGGCGGGCGTTGGACCGCCTGCAGCTCGATCGGCTTGGGGAAGGGGTCGGTGGCCGTGGCCCGCGGGGTCTGCGCATTGGGCGCACCGCTGGCCAGGAACAGGGTCGCGGCGCTCAGCAGGGTCTTCGGCGCGAGAAGGGGCAAGCAGGGGTCTCCAGGTTACGCGGACATGATACGGGCGGTTGCGGCCCGGGGCGCGTCGGACATATTGTCCGCGCACCTCAATAGGCCGCAATATGATGCGGCGCTTTCACGGCTTTTTGCTGACAATGTCCGAACCTCTGTTTAGGGGCGTGATGCCGGCCCTGATCACGCCTTTCCGCGACGGCGCGGTGGACGAGGACGCCTTCGTGGCCCTCGTCGAGCGTCAGATCGCCGGCGGCGTCCATGGCCTCGTCCCGGTGGGCACCACCGGGGAGTCCGCCACGCTCACCCACGACGAACACCGCCGGGTCGTCGACCTGTGCATCAAGACCGCCGCCGGCCGCGTGCCGGTGCTCGCCGGCGCCGGCTCCAACTCGACGCGCGAGGCCATCGAGCTCGTCCAGCACGCCAAGGCCTCCGGGGCCGACGCCGCCATGGTCGTCACGCCCTACTACAATCGCCCGAGCCAGGAGGGCATGTACGCCCACTATGCGGCGATCAACGAGGCCGTGCAGCTGCCGGTCATCGTCTACAACGTGCCATCGCGCACTGGCGTGGACATCTCCAACGACACGCTCGGCCGGCTGTCCAAGCTGCCCAACATCGTCGGCGTCAAGGACGCCACCGGCGACATGACGCGCCCGACCATGCAGCGCCTGCTGTGCGGGGCCGACTGGGTGATGCTGTCGGGCGACGATCCGACGGCGCTGGGCTACATGGCCCACGGCGGCCACGGCTCGATCTCGGTGACGGTGAACGTCGCGCCGGACCTGTGCTCGACCTTCTACAACGCCGCCCTCGGCGGTGACTGGAAGACGGCCCTCTACTGGCAGGACCGCCTTTACCGCCTGCACAAGGCGCTGTTCACCGACGCCTCGCCGGCGCCGACCAAGTTCGCGCTCTCGCATCTCGGCCTTTGCGGCGAAGAGGCGCGCCTGCCCATTGCCCCGGCGTCGGAGGCTTCGCGCAAGGAGGTCCTGGCGGCAATGGGCGAGGCGGGGCTGATCTAGGTTATGGCGGGCAAGGTCATCGCCGAGAACCGGCGCGCCCGGTTCGACTACTTCCTCGACGACGCCGTCGAGGCCGGCCTCGCGCTCACCGGCAGCGAGGTGAAGTCGCTGCGCGAGGGCAAGGCCAACATCGCGGAGTCCTACGCCGCGGTGGAGGGCCAGGAGATCGTGCTGATCAACGCCGACATCCCGCCCTACGCCAAGGCCAGCCACTTCAACCACGAGCCGCGCCGGCCCCGGAAACTGCTGCTGCACCGCCGCCAGATCGACCGCCTGATCGGCGCGGTCCAGCGGGAAGGGCGCACCATCGTGCCGACCAAGCTCTATTGGAACGACAAGGGCTTGGCCAAGCTCGAGATCGCGCTCGCCAAGGGTAAGAAGCTGCACGACAAGCGGGAGACCTCGGCCGAGCGCGACTGGCAGCGCGACAAGGCCCGCCTGCTGCGCGACAAGGGGT
>CAYQPL010000175.1:5966-6404 GCA_964419395.1 uncultured Phenylobacterium sp.
GCGGAAGGATGGTGTGTACTACTAAATGCATGGCGGACTACGAGGTTTATTACACGACTCTTGGGGACATCCTAGTAACGCCCGGAAAGGTTCCTGATTCGTTCATACTCGACGCGGATGCCCTGCTGCGCGACAAGGGGTGAGCGGGCTCTCCCTTCCGACGCAAGATATCGAGGCGATCGAGCGGGCCACGGTCGCCGCGGTCGCCCACGACGCCTGCGAGGTGGTCGGCCCCTGGATCCTGGCGCTGAAGCCTGGGACCATCGGCCGGGCCCGCAGCGCCGCCCCCCTGACCCACACCCTGGTTCGCGACGAGAGCCTGCTGGCCCGCATCGAGGCGGCCTATCGCGCACGAGACATGATCCCGGAGTTCCGCCTGCCCGACCTTGAGGGCCTCTCAGGCGTCGCGGCGCTTCTGGCCGAGCGGGGCTACGCGCC
>CAYQPL010000176.1:0-6339 GCA_964419395.1 uncultured Phenylobacterium sp.
ACCCCGTTCGCGCGGACCCCGGTCGCCGCGGTCGCCGCGATCCCGGAAATCCTCGACCACGACCTCTTCCGGCGCCGGCTGTCGGGAGCGGTGCAGGCGCACGAGCGCCGCGGCCACGGCCTCCGCGCCGCGGTCCTCCAGCAGGCGGGCGCCGAGCGCCAGGTCTTCCGGCGTCGCCTCCTCGGCCAGCAGCGGGTCGGCCAGGAAACGCTCCTGGTCGCGCTCGCGGATCTCTTCCAGGGGCGGCGGTCCCGACCATTCGGCGTCGACGCCGGCCGCCGAGATCAGCTGCTCGGCGCGGCGGCGGCGGGTGTAGGGCACGACGAGGACCGAGACGCCCTTCTTGCCGGCCCGGCCCGTCCGGCCGCTGCGGTGCAGGAGGGTCGCCTTGTTCACCGGCAGCTCGGCGTGGATGACGAGGCCGAGGTCGGGCAGGTCGAGGCCGCGGGCGGCCACGTCGGTCGCCACGCAGGCCCGCGCATGGCCGTCGCGCAGGGCCTGCAGCGCATCGGCCCGCTCCTTCTGCGACAGCTCGCCCGAAAGCTGGACGGCGGAGAAGCCGCGCTCGCGCAGGGCGCCGTAGAGATGGCGCACCGACTCCCGCGTCGAGCAGAAGATCATGGCGCCCGGCGACTCGTAGAAGCGCAGCAGGTTGACCACCGCCTTCTCGATCTCGGTCGGCGCGACGCGGATGGCGCGGTAGGCGATGTCGCCGTGGGCCTCGTCGCGGCGGGTGGTGTCGATGCGGATCGAGTCCCGCTGGTAGCGACGGGCGAGCGTCGCGATGTCCTTGGCGATGGTGGCCGAGAACAGCAGGGTGCGGCGCTCCACCGGGGCGGAGTCCAGGATCTCCTCCAGGTCCTCGCGGAAGCCGAGGTCGAGCATCTCGTCGGCCTCGTCGAGCACGACGACCTTCAGCGCCGAGAGGTCGAGATTGCCCCGCTCCAGGTGGTCGCGCAGGCGGCCGGGCGTGCCCACGACGATGTGGCAGCCGGCGGCGAGCGCCCGCTGCTCGCGCCGCGCGTCCCTGCCGCCGACGCAGGTGACGGTGCGGGCCGGGGCCGGGGCGTAGAGCCAGGCGAGCTCGCGGGCGACCTGCAGGGCCAGCTCGCGCGTCGGCGCGATCACCAGGGCGAGCGGCGCGGCCGGCTGGCCGAAGGTCTCGGCCTCGCCCAGCAGGGTGTCGGCGGCGGCCAGGCCAAAGGCGACGGTCTTGCCCGACCCGGTCTGGGCGGAGACCAGCAGGTCGCGGCCGGGCTCGGCCTCGAGGACGGCGGCCTGGACGCTGGTCGGCTCTTCATAGCCCTGGGCCTGGAGCGCCCGGGCGAGCGCCGGATGCGTGGCGGGGAACGGCATGGATCTTCCTTCTATCCGGAACCGCGGCATTGCGCCGAAACGGCGAAGGCCGGCGCCCGCGCGGGCGCCGGCCCGATGCGAGAAACGCAGGTCCGGTATCTTTTCGATCCCGCCTTTAGCGCATCTGGCCGCGCAACACACGCCCGCATGTGCAGACGGCCAATGCGTCGCAGAACGGCGGCCACTGGACCAGCCGTCGAACCGACGCCTAAGAAGAGGGCGCGAACAAGAACATCGGCGATCCGTGCAAACGGCGCGCCTTCAAGGGGAATACCAGGATGAAGATCAAGGTGAAGACGGGGCTTCTCGCGCTCGGTGCCTTCGGGGCGCTGCTGACCGGGCCCGCGGCAGCCAAGGACGTGGCGGGCGTGGCCTGCACCACCCCACCGCCGGCCCGCTGCACGGGCGCCGAATGCGCCACCGGCGGCGCCCTGGCCGAGCTTGGCGATGCGGTAGACGAGAAGACCGGCCGCAAGTTCTTCCTCGACTACCCCTGCGACCTGAAGCCCGACGAGAAGGTGGTCTTCGTCCTCAACCTCCACGGCGCTGGGTCCATCGGCAACTGGCAGCGGCACTACTTCCCGGCCGTGGACTACAAGGACAAGTATCGGCTGGTGGTGGCCACGCCGACGGCGGCGACCGAGCAGGCGATGATCCCGGGCATGCCGGCCGTGCGCCGCTGGGACGCCGCGGCCGACGACTCCCACCTGCAGAACATCTCCGACATGGTGATCGAGGCCTTCGGCGCGCAGAACATCGCCGCCTTCTGGCTGGCGGGCCACAGCCAGGGCGGCTTCACCTCCAGCCGGATCGTCTGCTCCGACTATTTCAAGAACAAGGTGGACGGCTGGCTGAGCCTTTCGGGCGGCCGCATCGGCCAGGCCCCCTTCGTCGCCGCCTTCGGCCCGCCCAAGGCCGACGGTTCGCCCCCCGACCCGCGTCCCCGTTCGAGCCGGCCGCTCGACATGGGCGAGCTTCCCGCCTGCGACTTTTCCCACATCTTCGCCGTCGGCGAGTACGAGATCGAGCGCCTGCCGGACACCTCGCCCTGGGCGGAGAAGTACGGCTGCGACGCCCGCGTGCGCCGCGAAGACATTGTGGATGAGACGGCGGGCCAGGTCTGGGACTACCAGCGCGCCGGCTACAAGGTCTGGGGCATGACGGCGCGGCCGGGTGTGGCCGAGGTCTATGTCTATCCGAACTGCGAGGGCGGCCGGCTGGTCGCCGACGTGGTGCGCAAGGACAAGGGCCACACCGAGGGGCTCGAGCCCAAGGTCGCCGAGGCCCTCGTCGCCCTGATGGTCGAGGCGCCGGGCGGCAAGCTGGCGGCGGCCGCGAACTAGGCGACGCTACTCCGTCTCGTAGCCGTAACGGCGGATCACCGCGCGCGCCTGGGACCCCTTCAGATAGGCCAGGAAGGCGCGCGCGGCCGGATCGTCGGCCCCGGCCTTCAGCAGCACCGCCTGCTGCTCGATGGGCGAATGGAGGTGCGCCGGCACGACCCATCGCGAACCGCCGCGGGTTCCGGCGACCTGGGAGAGGGCGACGAAGCCCGCCTCGGCCGCGCCGGTGCTGGCGAACTGGTAGGCCTGGGCGATCGAGGCGCCCTGGACGAGCTTGCCCGACAACCGGTCGTAGAGGCCGAGTTTCCGCAATGTCTCGACCGCGGCGAGGCCATAGGGGGCCGTCTTCGGATCGGCGATTGCCAGGCGTTCGAACCCGCCGCGGGCGAGCGTCGCCGGCCCTTTCACGACGCCCGGCGTGCGGCTCCAGAGGACGAGCCGCCCGGTCGCATAGGTGAAGCGCGTGCCGGCGACCGCCAGACCCTCCGCCTCGGCCTTCCGCGGCCGCTCCACGTCGGCGGAGAGGAAGACCTCGAAAGGCGCGCCGTTGGCGATCTGGGCGTAGAACTGGCCGGACGAACCGAAGCTCAAGACTGCCTTGTGCCCCGTCGCCGCCTCGAACCCGCGAGCGATCTCCTGGGCCGGCGCGGTGAAGTTGGCGGCGACCGCCACCCGCACCTCGGCCGCGGCGGCCGGAAGGGCCGCGACCGCGGCGGCGAGCAGACCGGCCAGGGCGTTGAGGAAGGGCTTCATCGGATCTCCAGGCGGGGGCGGAGGCTGATGTAAGCCTTGGGGCCGCCCCCGGCCACCCGTCCGCCAGCGGCTCCGGAGCGAGACGGCGGCGCCGCGCGGTTGCATGGCGCGGCCGTTCCTCCTCAGGCAGCGGAATCGCCGCCTCGCGCGTTGGCTTACCCGTCGGGGGTATTTGGCAGGAGACCCACGATGGCTGAAGAGCACGAGCGCGAGCCCTCAGGCGAGGGCGAGCAGAGGGCGAAGGCGCCGGCGGTCCGTCGCGAAACTGTGATCGCGGGCGCGGTCGGCGCGGCCGCCGCCCTGGGCGTGGTGGCCGTGGCGGGGCTGACCACCGTCTATGGCGGGACCTTCAACCCGGCCGCCACCCAGGATCACAGACCGCTTACGCGATGGGCCCTGGCCACAGCCATGCGCAACGGCGTCGAAAGCCGGGCGGGCGAGGTCGGCGCCCCGCCCGCGAATCCGGATCTGGCGGCCGGCGGACGGGAATTCGCCGCCATGTGCGCCCATTGCCACGGCGCGCCGGGCGCACGTCGGGCGGAGTGGGCGCGCGGCATGCTGCCCCTGCCCCCGGACCTGGCCCATGCGGCCGAGGAATGGCGGACCGAGGAGGTGTTCTGGATCGTCCGGCACGGCGTGAAGATGAGCGGCATGCCAGCCTTCGGGCCGACGCATGACGACGCCGCCCTGTGGAACGTGGCGGCCTTCGTCAAGCAGCTGCCGGCCCTGACGCCGGAGGAATATGCGGCCCTGACCGGCGGCGCCGGCGGCCATCACGGAGAGGCGAACGAAGGCGTCGAGCCTCCGCCTTCCGCCTCCGCCACAACCCATGATGAGGAGAGCGCCTGAGATGTCCTACAAGCGATTCTTCGCCATGATCGCCACCTCCACGGTGGTGATGTTCGGCCTGATGTACCTGAACACCTATCGCCTGGAGCACGTCCTCTTCAGCGAGACCCGGGTCTATATGGCCATACTGATGGGGGCGACGATGGCCGTCATCATGCTCGGCTTCATGCTGAGCATGTACAAGAACAGGGCCGTCAACATCGCCATCTTCGCAGGCGCTGTGGTGATCTTCGCCGGCTCGCTCTTCCTGGTGCGCAGCCAGGCGACAGTGAGCCAGGTCAGCTACATGCGGGCCATGATCCCGCACCACTCCATCGCCATCATGACCAGCGAGCGCGCCCAGATCACCGATCCGCGCGTGCGCAAGCTGGCCGCCGAGATCATCGCCGCCCAGCGCCGCGAGATCGCCGAGATGAAGTACCTGATCGCCGAACTGGAGAAGGAGGAGGGCCAATGAGGACGCCCCTGATCCTGGCCGCCGCGCTGCCCCTGCTGGCCGGCGCCTGCGACCGCAACACCGCGCCGGCGCGTGAGCCGGACGCGGCGCTGTCCAACGCCGAGGACGGCGCGCCGCTCGTCCCGGCCGACAAGGCGGTGGAGAGCGCCAAGATCGCCACCACCGATCCGGCGGCGATGAGCCGGGCCGAGATCGACAAGGTGCTGCCCGCCGGCCCGGGATGCCGGTTCGCGCTGACCAGCGGGACCGACCCCGTCCTGGTGGTCCGGGCTCCGGACGCCGGCGGCGTCACCGCCCGGGGCGTGATGAAGATCCACGGCCGTCTGATCGAACTGACCGCCAAGGAAGCGGGCGGCTACGCCACCCTGATCGACGGCGTCGCCCTGGACGCCGGCGGCGTCACGGTTCAGGTGGCGCCTTTGGACGAAACCCCGCCTTCTGAGGCGACGGAGACGCGCCAGGCCGACATGACCCTCACCCTCGAGCAGGGCCTCAACGCGGGCTTCCGCGGCTACTACACCTGTGAGGGACCGGGGGCGGGAACCCCATAGCAGGCGAACGGGAGGGCCGCGGCGGTTCGCCCGCGGCCCTCGCGTCCGGGGTCGTCAGCTCAGGACGACGATGGCCACACGCCGGTTCTGGGCGCGGCCCTCGGGCGTGTCGTTGGGCGCGACGGGTTCGTCCTCGCCATAGGAGATGGTGGCCATGCGATTCAGCGCCACGCCGGCCTTGGAGAGGTAGCGGCGCACCGCCTCGGCGCGGGCCTCGCCGAGCTGCTGGTTGTAGGCCTCCTCGCCGGTGGCGTCGGTATGGCCCTGGATTTCCAGATAGACGTTCCTGTTCTCGGCCCCGAGCCGCTGGGCCAGTTCGGCCAGCCGCGCCTCGGCCTCGGGCGAGAGCTGGTCCTTGTCGGTGGGGAACTTCACGGAGTCGTCGGACAGGACGACCTCGTAGAGGAACTTGCCCTCGGCCAGCTTGTGGGCGGCCTTGGCGCGGGCCAGGGCCTCGCCGGCGGTGCCCTGCACCTCGGTCACCCGCGAGTCGACGGTGGCGACCTGTTCGTTGACATAGCCCTTGGTGGCGCAGCCGGTGGCCATCAGGCCGGCCAGGACGATCACACTGGCCGTGGCGGCCGATTTCAGCATCGGTTTGGTCAAATCATACCCTCCTGCTTCGGTTCGCAGATCCCTCCCCATCTGCGGCGACGCTCCCATTGGCCCGGCCGTTCACGGCCCCGTGATGGCGCGACTGGGGCCAAACCTGGGCGCCTTGACCATAGGGCGGCCCCGCCTGCGCACCCTTCCCGACGCGATTGGCGCAAAGGCTGGGCGGATTGGACAAGGGTGATCGAGCGGAGGAATTGCGCTTGCAGATCGCGGGCTTGGGCGAAGGACAGCGGCGGACGGCCGGGCGTATCGGCGCCGGCGCGGCGAGCCGCGCCGTCCACGCCGCCCTGCTGGCGATCCTCGTCCTTGCCCCGCCTCCGGAGGGCGAAGAATCTTCCCCGGCGCCCATCCAGGTGACCCTGGTCGAGCCCCCGCCCCCACCGGTCCGCCCGCCGGAGCCGCCCCCGGGCGCGGC
>CAYQPL010000177.1:0-791 GCA_964419395.1 uncultured Phenylobacterium sp.
TAACTCGCGCCGGGCGAGATGATCGACAGCACCGCCGCCGGAAACGCCGCATCTCCCCGCAGAGCACGCCCGGGCGCTAGTGGGCGACGATGACGGGTGGCGGCTCATCGAGGTGGCGATCGAGGATCGTCAGGCGTAGCGGATCGGCTGGGCCGCACCCGCGCCGGGCCCGTCCCGTCCAGCGCCGCGGACGCCGCCGCCCGGCCGCCCGCGCGGGGCGGGGGCCGGCGGGGCCGATCCGAGGCGATCAGCCGTTGACCGCGTCCTTCAGAGCCTTGGCCGGCTGGAAGGAGACCTTCTTGGAGGCGGCGATCTGCACCGTCTCGCCGGTCTGGGGGTTGCGGCCTTGCCGGGCGGGCTTGTTCTGCACCTTGAACTTGCCGAAGCCCGGCAGGGACACTTCCTCGCCGCGCACGGCCGCATCGCGGATCGCGGCGAAGACGCCGTCGACGATCTGCTTGGCCTGAGCCTTGGTCAGCTTCTCATCGGCGGCGGCGACGCGGTCGATCAGGTCGGAGGTGTTCATGGATGGCTCCAGGTTGAGAATCGGCTTCCGACACTGCCAAGGGCTGAAGCGGGTGTCACGCCTGCAAATGGGTTGAAATCCGGGTAACCAAAGGATTTTTGGCCCCTGGACGCCCCATTTCAGGGCCGCAGGCCCCCCAGTGTCTCAGTTTGGGCCGCACCCGTCCGGAGGCCCGTGTCGCAACCTCCATGCGGAGCCCGAGCATGACAGAGCCGCCGCCGCCCTCCATGGCCGGCCGCGCTGCAAGGGGGGGGAGAAACAGGTA
>CAYQPL010000177.1:801-6280 GCA_964419395.1 uncultured Phenylobacterium sp.
AGAGCCGCCGCCGCCCTCCAACGCCGATCAGCTGGCGGCCCCCTCCTACCGGCTGGCCGCCCTGGACCAGGAGTTCCTGCTGGGGGACTCCATGCGCGGGGTCCGCTTCCTTCTGGAGTTCGCCAAGGCCGATCAAGCGCTTCGGCGCTGGGGCGTGCTGTCGACCGTCGTCGTGTTCGGCAGCGCCCGCGTCCGCGAGGATGGGCCGGGCGATGGGGCGCGCTGGTATGCGATCGCCCGCGCCTTCGGCCGCCTGGCCTCCGAACGCGGCGGGGCGCTGATCGACGGCGAGGCCGGCCGGCACAACGTCATCGCCACCGGGGGCGGCCCCGGAATCATGGAGGCGGCGAACCGCGGCGCCTTCGAGGCCGGCGCGCCCTCCATCGGCTTCAACATCACCCTGCCCCACGAGCAGGCGCCGAACCCCTACTCCACCCCGGACCTGACCTTCCGCTTCCACTACTTCGCCATGCGCAAGATGCATCTGGCGATGCGGGCGAGCGCCCTGGTGATCTTCCCGGGCGGCTTCGGCACCCTGGACGAGTTCTTCGAGCTTCTGACACTGCGTCAGACTCAGAAGAGCCCGCCGATCCCGATCTGCCTGGTGGACGAGGCCTACTGGCGCGAGGTCGTGAACTTCGAGGCCCTGGCCCGCCACGGCATGATCGCGCCCGAGGACCTCGCTCTGTTCGGCTTTGCGGAGGACGCCGAGGGCGCCTGGCGGACGCTGCAGGAAAAAGGTCTGGCCCAGGTGGCCTGAACGGTCGAGCGCGGCCATAGTCGCGCCATTCTTTCGCCGCAACCTCACCGAGTCCGATCCTGGGGGACTTCCATGCGTCGCATCTGCCTCGCCCTCTTGTCCGGCGTTCTTCTGCTCGCCGCCGCCGCGCCTGCCGCCGCCGGCCGCGCGCGGCCGCAGCCTTCCGCCGTGGTCAGCGTCACCCTGAGCGACAAGATGCGCGAGAAGGCGGTCTCCACCTACGGCCTGGCCGAGATCGAGACCCTGGCCGAGGCGTTGGAGGTCGAGGTCGCCCGCGAACTGTCGCGCACCGGCGTCATGATCGGCGGCCGCGTGGAACTGGTGCTGGAGGACGCCCGCCCCAACCGGCCCACGCGCAAGGAGATGTCGGACCGCCCCGGCCTGTCGTTCCGCAGCTTCTCGGTCGGCGGGGCCTCCATCACCGGACGGACGGTGAGCTTCGACGGCAGGGTCACGCCGGTGCGCTACGACTGGTACGCCACCGACATCACCGACGCGCGCCACGGCGCGGTCTGGGCCGACGCCGAACGCACCTTCGACAGCTTCGCCCGCCGGCTCAGCCGCGGCCAGCTCTACGCCCTGCGCTGATGCGCGCTTGCGCCGCCGGCCGGGGCGCGATCTGATCCCGGCCGTGTTGCGCGTGCTTTCCGGAAAGAGTGCCCATGTCCGCTGACCGCCGATCGAGCCTGACCCTCGCGGCGCTCGCCGCACCGTGCCTGCCCCTGGCCGGCCTCGGCCTTCCGCTCGTGGTCTATCTGCCGGAGTTCTACGCCAACGAGCTCGGCCTGAACCTCTCGGCCGTCGGCACGGCCTTCATGGGCGTGCGTCTCCTCGACATCGCCTTCGATCCCTTCATCGGCGGGGTGATGGACAAGACCCGGACGCGCTATGGCCGGTTCCGGCTGTGGTTCGCGATCAGCGCGCCGATCCTCATGCTGGCCGCCTACATGCTGTTCATGGCCCAGCCGGGCGTCGGGGTCGGCTATCTCTGGCTCTGGCTGCTGGTCGTCTATGCCGGCTTCTCCATCGCCACCCTGGCGCACCTGTCCTGGGGCTCTGTGCTCTCCCCCGGCTATGACGAGCGATCGCGCATCTACGCCTGGTGGCAGGGGGGCAACGTGGTGGGCATGATCCTGGTGCTGACCCTGCCCCCGCTGCTCGGCCTGCTGGGCGTGCCCAGCCACGCCATCGGCGTGGAGGCCATGGGCTGGTTCATCATCCTGCTCCTGCCGCTCACCGTCGGCCTGGCCCTGCTGAAGGTGCCCGAGCCGATCCTGACCACGCCGCCGCACCGTTCGGGATTCAAGGAGTACCTGCAGCTCTTCCGCCGCGACAGCGTGCGCCGTCTGCTGGCCGCCGACCTGGCCATCGGCACGGGCCCCGCCATCACCGGCGCCCTGTTCTTCTTCTTCTTCGAGCGCGTGAAGGCCTTCGACAAGGCCGAGGCCGGCAGCCTGCTGCTCGTCTACTTCATCGGCGGCCTGATCGGCGGGCCGCTGTGGACGCGGCTGGCCTACCGCACCGGCAAGCATCGGGCCCTGGCCATCGCCACGGTCTTCTACGCCATCGTCACCGCCGGCGCCCTGGTCATCCCGCCCGGCAACTGGCCGGTGGCCGCCCTGCTCATGTTCCTGATCGGCCTGCCCTTCTCGGCCGGCCCCTTCCTGCTGCGCGCCATGATGGCCGATGTGGGCGACGAGGAGCGGCTGACGACGGGCGCCGACCGCACCGGCCTGCTCTACGCCCTCCTCAGCGGCACGGTGAAGATCGGCTCGGCCGCCGCCGTCGGCGTCACCTATGTCGGCCTGGACCTGATCGGCTTCAACGCCCGGGCCGCCGACTCTAATTCCGGCCTCCTGGGCCTGCAGGTCATGTTCCTGGCCGTGCCCGCGGCCCTGTCGCTGATCGCCGGCTGGATCGTGCTCAACTATCCGCTCACCGCCGAACGCCACGCCGAGATCCGCAGCGCCCTCGATCAGCGCGACCTGGCCGCGGCTGCGCCCGAATTCGGCGCGGAGCCCAAGACCGCCGAGGAGATTCATGCCGCAGCCCGCCCCGCCGAGTGACCTGCCGCCGCTGGCGCGGCTGCTGGAGATCATGGCCCGGCTGCGCGATCCGCAGGCCGGCTGCCCCTGGGACCTGGAGCAGACCTTCGCCTCCATCGCGCCCTATACCGTCGAGGAGGCCTACGAGGTCGCCGACGCCATCGAGCGGAACGATCTGTCCGATCTGAAGGAAGAGCTGGGCGACCTGCTGCTGCAGGTCGTCTTTCATGCGCGCATGGCTCAGGAGCAGGGCGCGTTCGACTTCGACGATGTCGCCCGGGCCATCAACGAGAAGATGGTCCGCCGCCACCCCCACGTGTTCGGCGAGGCGAGCTTCGCGTCCGGCGCGGAACAGACCGCCGCCTGGGAGGCCATGAAGGCGCAGGAACGCGCAGGCAAGGGCCGCGACCAGAGCCTGCTCGACGACGTGCCGCGCGGCCTGCCGGCCCTCACCCGCGCGGTCAAGCTGACCCGGCGGGCGGCCCGCGTCGGCTTCGACTGGCCCAATACCGACTTCGTGCTGGAGAAGCTCCGCGAGGAGGTCGGCGAGATGGAGGCCGAGATCGCGGCCGGGGACCAGGAGGCGCTGCGCGGCGAACTGGGCGACGTGCTCTTCGTCATCGCCAACCTGGCCCGCAAGCTCGACATCGAGCCGGAGGACGCCCTGCGCTCCAGCAACGCCAAGTTCATCCGCCGCTTCCGCTTCATCGAACAGGCGCTGGCCGAGCGCGGCCGCACGCCCGACCAGTCCGATCTCGAGGAGATGGACGCCCTGTGGGACGCCGCCAAGGCGGCCGAACGCGGCTAGAGCGTCCGGTCCCGCTTATCGGAACGCGCTTTAGGCTTCGTCGGCGCGCGCCACGCCGTTCAGGACGGCGTGCGGAAACAGCTGCTCGAACTGGCCCAGCGCCTTGGGCGTCAGGCGGACGGCGATGCGCACCCCGCCGTCCTCGCCCGCCTCGCGCTCCACCACTCGCCCGTTGCGATAGAGCCAGGCCAGAGCCGCGCCCTCGCCCGGCGGCAGATGCGCCTCGATGGCCGGCGCCTCGTCGACGAGGCCGGCGACGGCGCCCAGCAGCGCCTCCAGCCCCTCGCCGCTGACGGCCGAGACCAGCAGGGCCGGCGGATGGGCCCGGCGGGCGTCGCCCTCGAGCAGGTCCCGGTCGTCGGCGGGGACGAGGTCGACCTTGTTCCACACCTCCAGCACGCGGCGCTCGTCCATGTCGACGCCCAGGCGCTCGAGCACCTCGCGGACGTCGGCGGCCTCGGCGTCGCTTTCGGGGCTGGCGATGTCGCGGACGTGCAGAATCACGTCGGCCTCGCGCACCTCTTCCAGGGTCGCGCGGAAGGCTTCCACCAGCTCGTGCGGCAGGTCGGAGATGAAGCCGACCGTGTCCGACAGGATGGCCGGCCGCCCGTCGGGCAGGTTCAGCATCCGCAGGGTCGGATCGAGGGTGGCGAAGAGCATGTCCTCGGCCATCACCTCGGCCTGGGTCAGCCGGTTGAAGAGGGTCGACTTGCCGGCGTTGGTGTAGCCGACCAGGGCGACGACCGGATAGGGCCTGCGCTTGCGGGCCGAGCGCTGCAGGGTGCGCGTGCGGCGGACCTCGACCAGCTCCTTCTTCAGCCGTCCGATCTTCTCGGCCAGCAGCCGGCGGGCGGTCTCGATCTGGGTCTCGCCCGGGCCGCCCATGACGCCGAAGCCGCCGCGCTGGCGTTCCAGGTGGGTCCAGGTCCGGACGAGGCGAGAGCGCTCGTAGGACAGCCTTGCGAGCTCGACCTGCAGCCGGCCCTCGCGCGTGCGGGCCCGTCGCGCGAAGATCTCCAGGATCAGCCCGGTGCGGTCGATCACCTTGACCTTCCAGGCCTTTTCCAGATTGCGCTGCTGGACCGGCGTCAGGCTGTCGTCGACGACGGCGACGGACGCGTCCGCCGCCTCGCAGATCTGGCCGATCTCCTCGACCTTGCCCTTGCCGAACAGGGTGGCGGGCATGCGCTTGCGAAGCGGCGCGATCAGCGCGTCGCGGACTTCGAGATCGAGCGCCAGGGCGAGGCCGGCGGCCTCCTCGAGGCGGGCCTCTGAGGCGCGGGAGGAATCCCGCCCCGCGTGCTCGGGATGGATGATGACGGCGCCTTGAACCGGCGCCTCACGGTCTACGGACTTGGAACTCAATCGTTCTCGTCTTCCGCCGGCTCGTACAGCTGAACGGGCTGGGCCGGCATGATGGTGGAGATGGCGTGCTTGTAGACCAGCTGGGACTGGCCGTCGCGGCGGAGCAGGACGCAGAAGTTGTCGAACCAGCTGACCACGCCCTGCAGCTTGACGCCGTTGACGAGGAAGATGGTCAGGGGGGTCTTGGCCTTGCGGACGCTGTTGAGGAAGGTGTCCTGCAGGTTCTGTTTCTTGTCGCTCATGGCTATTCCGCCTTGTCTCCATCGAAGGGGCCACGCGCCCCCACACACACGTTCGAAGCTAGTCCAATGGCGCGCAGGCGCGCAATCGCCGTCCCGTCAGACCGCGGTCATTTTCGCCCGCTGGATATAGAGGGCGCGCCGCCGTTTCGCCACCGGCCCCGGCGCGCCGTCGCCACCGACACGTCGGTCGCCGCTGGTGACCTTTTAGTGGCGGTCGGATAATAGTGGAGAGTCTCGACCAGCTTATCAACGCTACCGG
>CAYQPL010000178.1:0-1565 GCA_964419395.1 uncultured Phenylobacterium sp.
CCCCCCCCCCCCCCCCCCCCCCCCCCCCCCCCCCCCCCCCCCCCCCCCCCCGTCAGGCCCGACGCCTCAGTGCCCGTGCGGGCCCTCATAGACGCCGGGCGCCAGGCGCTCGTCCTCCGGGCCCTCGCCGGCGGCCGGGGCCAGTTCGAAGCGGCGGTCGCAGTAGGGGCATTCGACGAAGGTCGCCTCGCCCATCTCCAGCCAGACGCGGGGATGGCCGAGCGCGCCGCCCACGCCGTCGCAGGCGATGCGGCCGGTGCGCACCAGCACCACCTCCGGCGCCGGGGCGGCCGGGGCGAGCGCCGGCTTGGCCGGCATGGGCTCGGGCTGGACCTGGGCGCTCGCGCCGCGGTTCTCGCCGAGACGGGCCATAACGGGAATTCTCCGGCCGAAAGCTTGGCGCGACAGGCGCCTGCGCCTAGGTATGCGAGCCGGCCTTGGCGCGTCAACGCTGCGGCGGGCCTTTGCGAACACGCGCCACACCGAGCTTGGCCACACCGAGCCTGACCACACCAAGGGAGCTGCAGATGGATCTGCCCGAATTCGCCATCGAGGCCCGCGGCGTGGTCAAGACCTATCCGGCCACCAAGACCTCGCCGGAGATGAAGGCCCTGCGCGGCATCGACCTGGCCGTGCCGCGCGGCTCCATCTTCGGCCTGCTCGGCCCCAACGGGGCGGGCAAGTCGACCTTCATCAACACCCTGGCCGGCCTGACCAGGAAGACCTCGGGCACGGTGAAGATCTGGGGCCGCGACATCGACGCGCGCCCGCGCGACGCCCGCGCCGCCATCGGCGTGGTGCCGCAGGAGATCGCCGCCGACCCCTTCTTCACGCCCCGGGAGTCGCTGGAGGTCCAGGCCGGCATGTACGCCGTGCCGCGCAAGGAGCGCCGCACCGACGAGCTGCTCCGGGCGCTCGGCCTCGCCGACAAGGCCGGGGCCTATGTCCGCCAGCTGTCGGGCGGCATGAAGCGGCGCCTGATGGTGGCCAAGGCCATGGTCCACAATCCGCCGGTGCTGATCCTCGACGAGCCCACGGCCGGCGTCGACGTCGAGCTGCGCCGCCAGCTGTGGAACTATGTGGTCGAGCTGAACCGCAAGGGCGTGACCATCGTGCTCACCACCCACTATCTGGAAGAGGCCCAGGAGCTCTGCGACCAGATCGCCATCGTCAACCGCGGCGAGGTGGTGGCGTGCGAGTCCACGGCCTCGCTGCTCGGCCGGCTCGACACCCGCAACGTCCTGGTCACGCCCGAGGAGCCGGTGACCGCCGCGCCGGACCTGCCGGGCTTCGAGACGCGCCTGCGCTCGGCCGGCGCCTTCCAGGTCACCTACCGCTCCGGCGAGGCCAGCGTGGAGCAGGTCCTGGCCGCCGTCCGCGCCGCCGGGCTGCACATCAAGGACATCGCCACCGAAGACCCGGACCTGGAGGACGTCTTCGTCGAGCTGACCTCCAACCGCGCCCCGGAGCCGGAGCTGGCCTGAGGGCGGCCACTGAGGTCGCCAAGACCGCTGCGCAGATCCTCCCCCTTCTTCAGGGGGAGGTGGGCCGGAGGGCCGGAGGGG
>CAYQPL010000178.1:1575-3314 GCA_964419395.1 uncultured Phenylobacterium sp.
CCCCCCCCCCCCCCCCCCCCCCCCCCCCCCCGGCGCGCCAGCGCCGGTCATACCTCGCCGCGCCCAGCTTCCCGTTTGCGGAAAGCGGCCCTTTCGGCTAGAGAACGCCTCCGCCTCGCAGGCGAATGCACCCGTAGCTCAGCTGGATAGAGCGTTGCCCTCCGAAGGCAAAGGTCACACGTTCGAATCGTGTCGGGTGCGCCAGCGATCCTCGCCGGGCGGACCTTCTCTCCGCGACCCTCAAGGGCCCTGACCGTCGCGCCGTCGTGGCGGGCGGCCTCGCCTCATCGGCATGAAGGCGATCGCCGGGACCAGGCCCCTGTGCGGCCACGGCCTGGGCTGAGCCTGGCGCGGCCTGAGGCGACTGACGCACCGCGCAGCCACCCCCGCGGGAAAACTGTCGCCTTCGGGCCACACTTCGTCCGAACACGAAGCGCCACAACAGAGCGCCCGGCATCGTTCGGCCGACTCCTCGCGTTGCTCCGCCCTGGCCTGAGGGGGCCTTGGAGTATCTTGAGGAGTACGCGTCATGAAGACCATGCTTTGCACCGCCGCGGCGATCAGCGCCCTGTCTGTCGGCGCCCCCGCCCTGGCCCAGAGCGCCGGCGACTGGAGCGGCGCCTATGTGGGCGGCGTGGCCGGCTACGGCTGGCAGGCGGAGAACGACGACGAGAGGGTCGCCTTCGACACCGATCTCGACGGGACCTATGGCGACACCGTCCGGACGGGATCGGGCGCCGACGCCTTTGGACCCGGCTTCTGCGATGGCGGGACCTACAGCCCGACCCCGGCCGCCGGCTGCGACGAGGAAGAGGGCGGCTTCGAGTTCGGCGCCCGGGCCGGCTATGACTGGCAGTTCGGCAATGTGGTGGCCGGCGTCGTCGGCGAGGCCACCCGCACCGACGTGCAGGACAGCGTGACCGCCTTCTCCACCACGCCCGCCGCCTACACCCTGGACCGCAGGCTCAAGGGCCTGCTGGCCGCCCGCGCCCGCCTGGGCTACGCCATGGGCGACACCCTGCCCTATGTCACCGGCGGCTACGCCTATGGCGACATCGACCACGGCTTCCGCACCACCAACACCGCCAACACCTTCACCATGAGCGAGGCGGACGACGGCGCCCACGGCTGGCAGGCCGGCGCGGGCGTGGAGCGCAAGGTGACCGACGACCTGAGCCTGGGCGTGGAATATCTCTACACCCGGCTCGACGACGAGGGTCCCACGGTCCGTGCGGCCGGCGGCCCGGCGGGCGGTCCGTTCACGGCGGCCAACGCCTCGGGGACCGACCTGCAGCGCACGCAGGACGACTTCAACGTCCACTCGGTGCGCATGAGCGCCACCTACCGCTTCTGAGGAAGGCGCGGCGGCGGCGGCCTGTGGCGCCGCCGCCGCGTCACCGAAACGTCACCGCGGCGTGCCGGCCTTGTCACGCTTCTAGGTCAGAGGCCCCTCCAACCGGCGTCGAACGCCAGAAGAGGGGTGATCATGCGCGACAAGTTCAAGCGTCGTCTGTGGATGACGGGAATCTCGGCCGTGGCCCTGGCGATGGCCGGCCAGGCCTCCGCCGCGGTGCTCAACGGCCAGGTGCGCGACGCCTCCGGCGTGGGGGCCCAGGGGAGGGCGCACGCCTACGACTACGACTACGACTACTACAACTACTACTACTACGAAAGGTGTTCAACCCGTTGAAGGGTTTTTGCCGCGGGGAGTTTTTCGGGTTTGAAGGAGGCCGCCCCCC
>CAYQPL010000178.1:3324-6266 GCA_964419395.1 uncultured Phenylobacterium sp.
ACCTTCTCTCAGCCTGTCTCCTGATCGTTGGCCTCAAGATGCTGGGGTCCCCGAAAACGGCCGTCAGGGGAAACACCATCGGAGCGATGGGCACGCTGATCGCCGCCGCCGTGGCCTTGCTGCTCAGCCGCGACTCCAGCGGCGCCTTCCGTTTCGTCGACGTGCCGGCCGGGACCTACACCCTGCGCACCGCCTATTCCGGCGGCGCGGCGACCACGACCACCGTGACGGTGGCCGAGCCGGCCGCCCGCGTCGCCATCGCCGTCGCCCCGTCGGACGGCACGGTGGCCGAGCTGCTGGTGGTCGGCCAGCGCGGCAACCTCAACTCCTCGCTGTCGCGCCAGCGCCAGGCGGCCGGCGTCGAGAGCGTGCTCACCCGCGACGCCGTCGGCCAGTTCCCCGACCAGAACGTGGCCGAGGCCGTGCGCCGCGCGCCGGGCGTCAACGTCCTGAACGACCAGGGCGAGGGCCGCTTCATCGCCGTGCGCGGGCTCGATCCCAATCTCAACGCCGCCTCGATCAACGGCGCGCGCGTGCCGGCCCCGGAGAGCGACGTGCGCTCGGTGGCGCTCGACGTCATCCCCGCCGAGCTGATCGAATCCATCGAGATCAAGAAGACGCTGACGCCCGACATGGACGCCGACACCATCGGCGCCTCCATCGAGATCAACACCACCAGCGCGCTCGACCGGCTGAAGCCCTTCCTCGGCCTGGCGGCGGAAGGCTCCTACAACGACGCCACGGGCCGCTGGTCGCCCAAGGTCTCGGCCGACTTCTCGCGCCGCTTCGGCGACCGCCTGGGGCTCGCCGGGGGCCTGTCCTACTACAATCGCACCTTCGCCACCGACAATGTCGAGGCCGATGACTGGGAGGAGAGCGGCGGCGTCGTCTCGGCCAAGACGCTGGAGTACCGCGACTACGACGTGACGCGGAAGCGCCTGGGCGGCTCGCTCTCGGCCGATTTCCGCCTGAGCGACACCACCGACCTCTATGCCCGCGTCCTGGCCAGCCAGTTCGACGACCACGAGTACCGCAAGCGGCTGATCTTCGAGATGGACGGCGATCCGCGCAGCGGCGCGGCGACCACGGCCGTCTTCAATTCCGCCGACGACCGCATCACCGTCATCCGCGACCTGAAGGACCGTTTCGAGAGCCAGACGATCCGCTCCTACGTCGTCGGCGGCAAGACCGAGACCGGCCCGTGGAGCTTCGACTATTCGGCCGCCTATTCGAAGGCGCGCGAGAAGGAGGCCGGCTCGCTCGATCCGACCCGCTTCCGCCAGCGCTTCAGCGGCGCCGGCCTGGAGGTGGCCTTCGACTATTCCGACCTGGAGAAGCCGAGCTATGAGGTGATCTCGGACGAGGCCCGCTTCCTCGATCCGTCGCGCTACGGCTTCTACCGGCTCGAGCATACGGCGCTCAGCCTGTCGGAAGACGAGGAAAGCGTGGTGAAGTTCGACCTCGCCCGGTCCTTCGTGCTCGCGTCCGGCGAGCTGGAGCTGCAGGCCGGCGCCAAGGCGCGTCGCCGCGCGAAGACCTACGACCTCCAGCTCGACTATTATGACGGCTATGCCGGCAGCTACACCCTGGCCGACGTCCTGGGCCGCCAGGACTACGGTCTGGCCCCGATCGATCCCGTGCCGGCGACCGGCTCGACCGCCGGCCACTTCGACGGCAACAGCGCCAACTACGAGCTCAGCGACCTGGACACGGCCTTCGAGTCCGCCGTCGCCGACTACGCCGTCGATGAGGACATCAACGCCGGCTACGTTCTGGCCCGCTACCGCTCGGGCCCCTGGCGCCTGGTCGGCGGCGTCCGCGTCGAGCAGACGCAGAACGACATCCGCGGCAATCTCGTGGAGCTGGTCGAGGCCGGCGCGACCCGCAACGGGGTCGTCCTGGCCGACGACACGGTCTTCGTCACCCCGCAGAGCTTCAGCCGCGACTATACCGACTGGCTGCCCTCGGCGGCCCTCCGCTACGAGGCGGCCCCGAACCTGATCCTGCGCGCCGGGGCCTTCCGCTCGGTCGTCCGTCCGGGCATCGGCAAGATCGCGCCGCGCTTCATCATCGAGGAGAGCGACGCGGGCGAACGCGAAGGCGAGTTCGGCAATCCCGACCTGCAGCCCTACGAGGCCTGGAACTTCGACGTCTCGGCCGAGTGGTACTTCGCGCCGGAAGCGGTCCTGTCGGGGGGCGTCTTCTACAAGAAGATCGACAACTTCATCGTCGATGCGGAATTCGCCAACGGCGTCTTCAACGGCGTGGCCTATGACGAGGCGGTGATCCCGATCAACGGCGAGGAAGCCACGGTCAAGGGCTTCGAGTTCAACTACCAGCAGGTGCTGGCCTTCCTGCCGGCGCCCCTCGACGGCGTTCTGGTGGGCTTCAACTACACCTATACCGACGCCGAGGGCGACGTGCTGGGCCGCAAGATCCCGCTGCCGGCCTCCTCGGAGAACACCTTCAACGCCACCCTGGGCTATGAGAAGGGCCCGGTCAGCCTGCGCCTGGCGGCCAGCTATCGCGACGTCTACCTGGACGAGCTCGGCGGCGACGCCGACACCGACCGCTATGTCGAGGACCACATCCAGTACGACGTCTCGGCCAAGTACAAGGTCAGCCCGAACCTCCAGGTCGTGGCCGAGCTGGTGAACCTCGGCGACGCGCCCTACGTGGCCTATCAGAACAGCCCGAACGGCAAGCGCCTGCTGCAGTACGAGGAATATTCCTGGACCGGAAAGCTCGGCCTCCGCGCCACCTTCTGATCCAGTCCTTCCGCGTTCGAGAAGAGGGCCGGCCGGGGCGAGACGCTCCGGCCGGCTTTTTCGTTCGGGGCGTCCGTCCGCACGGCGGCCGCTCCCTCTCCACAAGCGTCATGCTCGGGCTTGTTGTTCAGCCCGGAGACATGGCTGACAGGTGTTCGGAGAGATAGCAGACAC
>CAYQPL010000179.1:0-6241 GCA_964419395.1 uncultured Phenylobacterium sp.
CGGGCTCGATGACCTCGGCGCCGCCGGCGGCGGTCAGCCCGGCGAGCAGCACGGCCGACTTCACCTGGGCGGAAGGCTCGGGCAGGCGATAGGCGATGGTCTTCAGGTCGCCGCCCTTGAGCGTCAGCGGCAGGCGGCCGCCGGCCCGGCAGAGCCAGGTCGCGCCCATCTCGCCCAGCGGCTTGAGCACCCGGTTCATCGGCCGCCCGCGCAGGGAGGCGTCGCCGGTGAAGGTGGCGCAGAGGGGGAAGCCCGCCGCCGCCCCCATGATCAGCCGCACGCCGGTGCCGGCGTTGCCGCAGTCGATGACGTCGGAAGGTTCGGAGAAGCCGCCCTGGCCTTCCACGCGCCAGCGGCCCTCGCCCAGGCGCTCGACGCTGGCCCCGAAGGCGGCCATGGCCGCGGCCGTGCGCTTGACGTCCTCGCCTTCCAGCAGGCCTTCGACATCGGTCGTCCCGGTCGCCAGCGCGCCGAGGATCAGGGACCGGTGGGAAATCGACTTGTCGCCGGGTGCGCGCACGCGCCCTCTCAGCGGGCCGCCGCGCCGCGCGGTCAGTCCTGCCGCCGCCATGGGATTTCGACGCCTCCTCAAGGCTTGTCGTTTTTCCGAGGGGGTTTGCTTTTGACAGCCGCCCTGGCCCATGGCAAGGGAGCCCGCTCTCAAGAAACCGCTCTCCAGGGGATCGCCTACGTGGCCAATCCAGAGCTGGGCGCCAAGCAGGTTTGCCCCAATTGCCAGGCCAAGTTCTACGACTTGAACAAGCGCCCGGCCGTCTGCCCGAAATGCCATGCCGAATTCGACCCTGACGAGGCGGTTCGCAGCCGCCGCGTACGTGGTCGCGCCCCGGCCCCGGAACACGAGGCCGAGGACGAGGATCGCGAGGATCAGGTCAAGGCGCGCGCCTCCGCCGACGAAGAGGAGGACGAGGACGAGGATGTCCGCGCCCCCGAGATCGACGAGGAGGCCGAGGATGTCTCGTCCAACGACGATGACGACGACGACACCCGTGAGCCGGCCGAGCGCGCCGGCAAGAAGCACGGCCCCGGCGACGACATCGGCGACTTCGGCGACGACGAGGACCTCGAGGACGAGGAGGACGAAGACGTGCCCTTCCTCGAGGACGAGGAAGAGGATTTCGACGACTCCGAGATCGACGGAATCGGGGAAGACGACGAGGACTAAAGGCCGCGGAAGAAAGCCCGAAAATGGTGCTTGATCACGTCCCGACCTTTGACTAGGTTCCGCGCCTCTTCGGGCGGCGACCCCGCCCGAAGAGCCCAGGACCTGGGGCTATAGCTCAGTTGGTAGAGCGCTTGAATGGCATTCAAGAGGTCAGCGGTTCGACTCCGCTTAGCTCCACCATGAAGGCCCGCCGGCGACCCCGGCGGGCCTTCGCCTTTTCCGGGCCCTCGGCGTCCGCCCTGTCCTCTCGACAGGCCGCGGTCACGCCTCTAGGCGAAACCAAGCGCACCGGCCGGCGTTTGGCGTGATCGGGCAGGGGAAGCTTCAGAATGGCCGGGATGCGGGATGACTCCAGAGGGGACACCACCGGGCGGCTGCCGCCGGAGATGGCGGAACACATCCTCGACCAGATGGGCGAGGCGTTCGTCCTGCTCGATCACGAGTTCCGTCTGATCGAGCTGAACCAGGCCGCCCTGGAAATCGACCGCCGCCCGCGGGAGGAACTGCTGGGCAGGACCCTGTGGGAACTTGCCCCCGGACTTCAGGACAGCGCCTTCGGCGCCGTGCTGCGCCGGGCGATGGCCGAACGCCGTCCTGAGACGGCCGAACATCTCCAGACCTGGCCGGACGGTCACGAACATTGGGTGGAAGCCCGGCTGGCGCCGATCCCCTCGGGGCTGGCGATCTTCTATCGCGACATCGACGGGCGCCGCCGCGCCGACGACGCGCTGCGCGCCAGCGAGGAGCTGAACCGCCGAATCCTGCAGAGCTCCACCGACTGCATCAAGGTGCTGAGCCTCGATGGCCGGCTGGAATTCATGAGCGAGGGCGGTGTCGGCGTCATGGAGGTGGACGATCTCCAGGCCCTGATCGGCCGCCCCTGGGCCGAATTCTGGCCGGAAGCGGAGCGGGACAAGGTGCTGCGGGCCGTCGAGGCCGGAGCGGCGGGCCAGGCCATGCGCTTCCGGGGACAGGCGCCGACCGCCAAAGGAAACCTGCGCTGGTGGGACGTGGCCGTCAGCCCCATCGAAGGGCGCGACGGCCGTCCGGAGCGGCTGTTGTCCATTTCGCGCGACATCACCGCCGCCCAAGCCGCCGAGACCCAGCTGGCCGAGACGACGCGCCGCCTGGACGCCATCCTGAACAATACGAAAATGGCGGTCTTCCTGATGGACGACCGCCAGCATTGCGTCTTCGCCAATGCGGCGGCCGAGGCCCTGACCGGTTACAGCTTCGCCGAAATGCAGGGTCGGCCGCTGCACGACGTCGTCCATCACACGCGCCCGGACGGCTCGCACTATCCCCTGGAAGAATGCCCGATCGACCGGGCCTTCCCCGCGCGGGCGCAGACCCAGGGGGAAGAGCTGTTCGTGGCCCCGGACGGCAGCTTCTATCCGGTCGGCTTCACCGCCAGTCCGGTGCTCGATGAGGCGGGCCGCCCCATCGGGACGGTGATCGAGGCGCGCAACATCGCCGAGGAGAAGGAGCGGCAGGCCGAACTGCGCGAGACTGCGGAACGCTATCGTCTGGTCGCGCGGGCCACGCGCGACGCGATCTGGGACTGGGATCTGCAGACCCATCAGGTGCTCTGGAACGACGCGGTGCGACACGCCTTCGGCTATGCGGAGGACCAGGTCGGCCCGGACGCCGACTGGTGGATCGAGCACATCCATCCCGACGACCGTGAGCGGGTTGCGCACAGCATCCACGCGGTGATCGACGGCGAGGGGCAGGTCTGGAGCGACGAGTACCGTTTCCTGACGGCGGATGGCGACCACGTCCATGTGCTGGACCGCGGCTATGTGATCCGCGACGCCAGCGGCCAGGCGACGCGGATGATCGGCGCCATGCTCGACCTCACCGAGCGGCGGCGCGCGGAGGCCCTGCTGCGCGAGAGCAGTGACCGGTTCCGGGCTGCGGTGGGCGCCGTCCAGGGCATTCTCTGGACCAACGACGCCCAGGGCCGGATGACCGGCGAACAACCGGGCTGGAGCGCGCTGACCGGGCAGTCCCAGGCCGAATACGAAGGTTACGGCTGGGCCGGGGCCGTGCACCCCGACGACGCCGGGCCGACGATCGAAGCCTGGGAGGCGGCCGTGGCCGAACGGCGCATGTTCGCCTTCGAGCATCGCGTGCGCCGCCATGACGGCCAGTGGCGGCGCTATTCGATCCGCGCCGTGCCCGCCTTCGAGCCCGGCGGCGAGATCCGCGAATGGGTGGGCGTCCATACCGACATCACCGAGCAGCGGGCGGCCGAGGCCTCGCTGCGCGAGCTGAACGAGACCCTCGAACAGCGGGTCGAACAGGCCGTCGCCGAGCGGGAGGCCGCCCAGGACGCCCTCCGCCAGGCCCAGAAGATGGAGGCGGTCGGCCAGCTGACAGGCGGGATCGCCCACGACTTCAACAACCTGCTGACCGTCGTCGTCGGCAATATCGACCTCGCCTTGCGCTCGCTTCAGGCGGCCGGCGGCGAGCCGCGCGCCGAGCGGGCCCTGACCAGCGCCCAGAAGGGCGCCGAACGGGCCGCGGCCCTGACACAGCGTCTGCTGGCGTTCAGCCGCCGCCAGCCGCTCGACCCACGGCCCCTGGACGTCGACAAGCTGGTGCTCGGCATGTCGGACCTGCTGCACCGCTCCCTCGGCGAGACCGTCCGCCTGGAGATCGTCACCTCTCCGGGCCTGTGGAAGGTCGAGGCCGACCCCAACCAGCTGGAGTCGGCCCTGCTGAACCTGGCGGTGAACGCGCGAGACGCCATGCCCGGCGGCGGGGCCCTGACCATCGAGACGGCCAATGCGCGCCTGGACGAGGCCTATTCCCTGCAGAATGCGGAGGTGCCGCCCGGCCAGTACGTCTGCATCGCCGTGACCGACACCGGCTTCGGCATGCCCCGTGAGTTGCTCGAGAAGGTGTTCGAACCCTTCTTCACCACCAAGGAGGTGGGCAAGGGCACAGGCCTGGGCCTGTCGATGGTCTACGGCTTCGTGAAGCAGTCCGGCGGGCACGTGAAGCTCTATTCCGAAGAAGGAAGGGGCACGACGGTGCGCATGTACCTGCCCCGCCTCCTGGCCGAGGCCGAGCCTCAGCCCGAGCCCGAGCCGACGCGGGGCCTGGAGATCAGCCGGGCGGCCGAAACCATTCTGGTCGTGGAGGACGACGACGATGTCCGCGCCTATACGGTCAGCGTGCTCCGCGACCTCGGCTATCGCGTGCTCGAGGCCCACGACGGAGCCTCGGCCCTCCGGCTTCTCGAACGACAGGATGCGCCGGTCGAGCTTCTCTTCACCGACGTG
This sequence comes from uncultured Phenylobacterium sp., assembly GCA_964419395.1. Lineage (GTDB taxonomy): Bacteria > Pseudomonadota > Alphaproteobacteria > Caulobacterales > Caulobacteraceae > Phenylobacterium. The sequence goes on from CAYQPL010000179.1 coordinate 4,474, forward strand.
GTGATGCCGGGAATGTCGGGCCGCGAACTGGCCGAGGAGGCGGTCAGGCTGCAGCCCGATCTGAAGGTGCTCTACACCAGCGGCTACACCCGCAACGCCATCGTTCATGGCGGCCGGCTGGATCCCGGCGGCGAGATGATCACCAAGCCGTTCACCACCGACGCCCTGGCGCAGAAGGTTCGCGACATGATGGACCGTGGGCGCACGGGCCGCGTGTTGATCGTCGCCGCCGATCCCTTCGTCCGCGCCCTGGTCGGCGAGGCCTTGAGCGGGCTCAAGTTTACGCCGGCCGAAGCGGCGAGCTCGGCGGAGGCGCTCGCCGCCATCCGGTCGACGGGCGGCCGTCTGGACGTGGTGGTCTTCGACGGCGACGCGGACGGACGCCTGCTCGCGGCGTTTCTGCGCGAGGCGCGCGCCCTTCAGAAGGACCTGCCGATCGTGCTCGCCACCTCGGCCCCCGGAGCGGAGGTCCGGAGCCTGACGGAGGGCGACCCCTGCGCCGCCCTCATCGTGCGGCCCTACACCGGGGCGAGCCTGCGCGCCGTCTTCGAAGCGCTGAAGGGCGCCTGCGGCTGAGGCCCCTCGGGCCGGGACCGGATTGTCTCACGCCCAGCCGGCGAGGTGGGCCGCCATGCCCGCGGCGGCCGCGCCCCCGATCAGCGCCGGCACGCCCGGGCGCAGGCGCCAGGCCGCCAGCGCCGAGGCCGCGACCAGGGCGAGGCTCGCCGGCTGGAGCGAGGCGAGCCGCGGCGCGTCCAGGCTGAGCGGGCCGAACGCGACGGTTCCGACCTCCGAGAAGAGCACCCGCGCGGCGAACCAGAGGGCGAGGTTGAGGATCACGCCCACGACCGCGGCGCTGACGGCCGCGAGCGCTGCGGCCAGGGGCTTGGCGCGCCGCAAGGCCTCCACATAGGGCGCGCCCAGGAAGATCCACAGGAAGCAGGGCGTGAAGGTGACCCAGGTGGTCAGGACCGCGCCGAGAACGCCGGCCAGCAGGGGCGGAAGGCCGGTCTCGCCCCGCAAGGCGGCGAGAAAGCCGACGAACTGGGTGACCATGATCAGGGGGCCCGGCGTGGTCTCCGACAGGCCAAGCACGTCGATCATCTCGCAGGCGCCAAGCCAGCCGTGGGTCTCCACGGCCGCCTGGGCCACATAGGCGAGGACCGCGTAGGCGCCGCCGAAGGTGACCACGGCGAGCTTGCTGAAGAAGAGGGCGATCTGGGTGAAGACGTGGTCCCAACCGAGGCCGAGGCCCAGCGCGGCCACCGGCGCCAGCCAGAGAACAAGAAGGACGCCGGCGATCCGCAGCGCCCAGCCGAGGCGCGGCCGGGCGTGGTCGGGCGTCGCCTCGCCGAGCAGGCTGTCGGCGTCGGACAGGCCGCCCTCGCCGCCGCCATGGCCGGCGACGCCGAAGCTGAGGTTCAGACGGGCGGCGGCGAGACCGGTGGCGGCGGCGGCCATGACGATCACCGGGAAGGGCGCGGAGAAGGCGTAGATCGCCAGGAAGGCCGCCGCGGCGAGCGCCTGCGCGAGCCTCGTCCGAAGGGCCCGCCCGGCCAGCCGGACGAGCGCCTGGACCACCACCACCAGCACCGCGGCCTTGAGCCCGAAGAAGAGGGCCTCCACGGCGGGCGCGTCGCCATAGACGGCGTAGAGCAGGCTGAGCCCGAGGATCGCGACCGCTCCGGGCAGGATGAACAGCAGGCCCGCCGCCAGGCCGCCCGCGGTGCGATGCATGAGCCAGCCCAGATAGGTGGCCAGCTGCTGG
>CAYQPL010000180.1:0-6225 GCA_964419395.1 uncultured Phenylobacterium sp.
GGCTGGGCGCGCCGGGCCGCGCGGCCGTGATCGCCCGGTCCGGCCTGTGGCGCGGCGGCGGCGGCGTGCGGGCGCGGTTGTCGGCCTGGCGGGCCATGCTCGGCCATGTGCGCGGCGGATCGGCGGCCGGCGCCCAGCCGCCGGCCCTGATCGGCCACGACTTCTACCTGCAGCTCTATCCCGACGTGGCGGCCCGGGGGACGGCGCCGCTGCTGCACTATCTGGCGGTCGGCGGGGCGGAGGGCCGCACGCCCCACCCGCTGTTCGACCCGGACTTCTACGCCGCCGGCAACGCCGCCGATCTCGGCGCCACGGGGCTCTCGCCCCTGGAGCACTTCGTCCGCGTCGGGGCGACCCGCGGCCGCGACCCCCATCCGCTCTTCAGCATCGACTGGTATGTCGGCGCGCGCCCCGATCTGGCGGCCTCGGGAATCGACGCCCTGAGCCACTATCTGGAAGCCGGCTGGCGCGAGGGGCTGAGCCCCCATCCCCTGTTCGACCCCGACTTCTATCTGGCGCAGGTTCCCATCGCCGAGCGCGCGACGCCGCCCCTGCTCCACTACCTGACGGCCGGCTGGCGCGCAGGGCTGAAGCCGCATCCCCTGTTCGATCCGGCCTGGTATCTCGAACGCTATCCCGACGTGGCGGCCAGCGGTCAGGAGCCGCTCACCCACTATGTGCTGGCCGGCGGCGCCGAGGGCCGCGATCCCAGCGGCTGGTTCGTCTCGCGCCATCACCAGCAGGCGCGCGGGCTGGGCGAGGCCAATCCCCTGGTCGACTACCTGACCGGCGGCGCCTGGGAGATCGACGAGGCGAGCCCCGGCTTCTCCTCCGCCGCCTATCTCGCCAGCCATCCGGAGCTGGCCTGCGGCGGCCTCACCCCGCTCGAGCACTGGGCGCGGCAGGCGGGCTGAGCCGGATCAGACGCCGCGGGCGTGAAGCTCGCGCCAGATGTCGTCATAGTATTGCGGCACGAAGTGGAAGGGGCTCAGGCCCCAGCGGTGGCCGGCGTCGGCGATCACGTGGGCCGGCGACGCGCCGATCACCTCGGCCTGGGGCAGGGCGGCCAGGAAGGCCTGCTCATAGCGCCGCAGCAGGCGGTTGTGCGCCGCCAGGTCCGCCGGCCGCCCGGGCAGGATCTCCAGTTCTCCCCCGAAGGCCGTCTCCCGCCCCTCGGGGTCGCGCCAGCGGTTCGCCCACTGGGCCGAGTGGAGGATCACGCGCGCCTCGCCGAGCACGCTCGCCCGCAACAGCACGGCCAGCTCGAGCAGCCCCGCGTTCCACAGGCGGCGGCAGGCCTCGCCCAGCCGGGGGATGGGCCGCGCCCCGGCCAGGGCGGGCTGGTCCAGATAGCCGCTCGCCTCCAGCTCCCAGCTGCGCGTCACGATCGCGCCGCCGGGCAGGGCGAGGAGATCGTATCGTTCGTCGATGAAGTCGAAGATCAGATGGGTCGGCCGGTGCTCGACCAGCCGCCGCAGGCTCCGCTTGGCGAGGTCGTCCGTCAGGGCGCGGTGCTGCTAGCGCGTCAGCCCCGCCGGCGGATCCTCCCCGGCCGTGAAGCCGGCGACCGGAGGGGCGAACAGGCTCGCCAGGCTCGTGCGCGACACATAGAGCAGGTCGGCCGGCGCCTGGTCGCGCAGCGGCCATAGGTCGCGCGTGATGCAGCTTCCGATGACGGCGACCCGCGCCATGCGTCCAGCTCCCGACCTGGCTTCAAAGGATCGGCCCATACCACACTTGCCCGCCGCGCACCCGGCCACGGCACGGGACTTGCTGCGCCCGCAGGGCCCGGAACGGGCGGCGCCATTGACTTGCGGCCCCGCGGTCGTCATGTGTCGCCGGCTCTAGCCGCCCGGCATCCGGGTCGTCTCCAGGCTGCGACGGACGCGCCCAGTATGAAGATCCTCAATCCGTTCGCGTCCCTGCCGGACAATCTGCTGACGCGGGCCCTCAAGGAAGGCGTCTCGCCGCTCGCCTTCGCCGGCCTGTTCAGCTTCGTCAGCAACCTGCTCTACCTGGCGCTGCCCCTCTATACCTTCCAGATCTACGGCCGCGTGCTGTCCAGCTACAGCGTGCCGACCCTCGTGGTCCTGACCGTGGGCGCCCTGGCGGTCTTCCTGATTTCCGGGGTGATCGACGAGCTGCGCACGCGGGTGCTGATCAACTACGGCATCATGCTCGACCAGCGGGTCTCCAGCCACGTCTTCGCCGCCCTGTTCGACGCCGAGCGCCGGGGCGGGACCCAGGCCCGTTCGCAGGCCCTGCGGGACCTCGACAGCTTCCGCCAGATCCTCACCGGGCCGGTGTTCGCCGCCGTCTTCGACCTGCCCTGGATGCCGCTGTTCATCGGCATCCTCTTCGTCATCGACCCGCTGGTCGGCGTGCTGACCCTGGCCGGCGCGGCGGCGCTGCTCGGCCTGGCCCTGCTGCAGGACAAGCTGTCGCGTCCGCCGCTCCAGCAGGCCAACGAGGCGGCGCTCAGGGGCTACGCCTTCACCGAGGCGGGGCTGCGCAATTCCGAAGTCGTCCGCGCCATGGGCATGCTGGAGGCGCTCGGCGCCCGCTGGTCGACCTTCCGGGCGCAGTCGATCGAGCGCGGCGCCTGGGCCTCGCAGCGGGCCAGCGTGCTGTCCAACGCCACGAAGTTCACGCGCATGGCGATCCAGATCCTGGTGATCGGGCTCGGCGCCTTCCTGGTGGTGACCGGCGAGATCCACCCGGCCCTGCTGTTCGCCAACATGATCCTGGCCAGCCGCGCCCTGCAGCCGGTCGAACGCCTGGTCGGGGCCTGGGACGGGATCGTCAACGGCGGCCGCGCCTTCGACCGCCTCAACGCCCTCTTCAACAGCTATTCGGTGGCGCCGCCAGCCACCAGCCTGCCGCGGCCGCTGGGCCAGCTGTCCATCGAAGGCGTCAGCTTCGTCCCCCAGGGCGCCGATCGCTACGTCCTGCAGGGGCTGAACTTCAAGATTGAGCCGGGCGAGATGCTCGGCGTCATCGGCCCCTCGGGCGCCGGCAAGTCGACCCTGGCGCGCCTGATGGTCGGGGTCTGGCGGCCCAGCGCCGGGCATGTCCGGCTGGACGGCGGCGACGTCTACGCCTGGAACCGCAGCGAATTCGGCCTGCACGTCGGCTATCTGCCGCAGGACACCGAGCTGTTCGCCGGCACGATCCGCGACAACATCGCCCGTTTCCGCGCCGGCGTGCCGGACGAGGCGGTGGTCGAGGCCGCGACCATGGCCAATGTCCACCAGCTGATCCTGCGCCTGCCCAAGGGCTATGAGACCGAGCTGACCGACGGCGGCTATGTGCTCTCGGCCGGCCAGCGCCAGCGGATCGGCCTGGCCCGCGCCCTGCTGGGCGACCCGCGCCTGCTCGTCCTCGACGAACCGCCCGCCAGCCTCGACGCCGAGGGCGAGGAGGCCCTGATGCGGGTGATCGACACGATGAAGAGCCGCGGCTCGACCATCGTCGTGGTCTCGCACAAGCCCAACGTCTTCCGCGCCGCCGACAAGATGCTGGTCCTGCGCGAGGGCCGCATGGAGCTGTTCGGCCCGCGCGAGGCGGTCATGGCCCGCTTCACCCAGCCCTCGCCCGTGCGTCCCGTCGAGGCCGGCCGATGAAATTCGATCTGACGCCTCTGAAGCCCGTGCTCGGCCCCATCCGGCCGCTGGAGTCGCGGTTCGACGTGGGCGAGCACGCGCCGGATCAGGATCTGAAGCAGCGCATGTGGCGGCCGATCCTGATCGGCCTGGCGGTGGTCGGCGTCTTCGTCTTCGGCCTGCTGATCTGGGCCGCCTTCGCCAATATCAGCGCCGCGGCGGTCGCCCCGGGCGAGGTGCGGGTGGAGGCCAATCGCAAGACCCTGCGCCATCGCGACGGCGGCGTGGTCTCGCAGATCCTGGTGCGCGAGGGCGAGCTGGTCCGCGCCGGCCAGCCGCTGATCCGGTTCGACGACGTCCAGGCCAAGGCCGCCGTGGACGTCCTGCAGAACCAGATGGACGCCGTCCTGGCGCAGAGCGCGCGCTTCGCCGCCGAATCGACCAACAGCCGCAGCCTCAGCTTCCCCGAGAGCCTGACCGGCCGGATGTCCGATCCCCGGGTCGCCGGCCTGGTGCGCGACCAGCAGCTGCTGTTCGACTCGCGGCTGCAGTTCTTCGAGAGCCAGCAGGCCGTGCTGAGCCAGCGCATGGATCAGCTGGCCACCCAGATGGTCGGCGTGCGCGCCCAGATCGATTCGGTCGACCAGCAGATCTCGCTGCCCGAGGAGGAGCTGGCCGGCTACCAGACCCTCTACGAGAAGGGCTACGCGCCCAAGACGCTGATCCTGCGCTACGAGCGCTCCCTCGCCGACCTGAAGGGGCGCAAGGGGGCTCTGCTGGCCGAACTCAACCGCCTGCGCCAGGGGCAGGGCGAGGCGCGCCTGCAGCTGACCACCCTGCGCGACGAGCGGATCAGCCAGGCCGCCGAGGGGCTGCGCCAGATGCAGACCCAGCTGTCGGACGTGGGGCCCCGCCTCACCGCCGCCCAGCAGGTGCTCGACCGCACGACGGTGCGTTCGCCGGTGGACGGCTATGTGCTGAACCTCACCCAGTTCACCGTCGGCGGCGTCGTCGCCCCGGGCGAGCTGCTGATGGACGTGGTGCCGGCCGACGCCGCCCTGATCGTCACCGCCCGGGTGTCGCCCAAGGACATCGACAGCGTGCATGTGGGCCAGAAGGCGCGGGTGACCATCTCCGCCTTCAGCTCGCGCAAGGCGCCCCCGCTGGAGGCCACCGTCGTCACCGTCTCGGCCGACCGGCTCATCGACGCCAATACGGGCCAGGCCTATTTCCAGGCCGACCTGCGCATCGCGCCGGAGGCGTTGAAGAAGCTTCCCGCCGGGGCCCAGCTCACGCCCGGCATGCCCGCCCAGGCGATGATCGTCACCGGCGATCGGTCGGTTCTCTCCTACCTGGTCAATCCGCTCACGGACACGATCGGCGAGGCCATGCGCGAAGAGTAGGAAGGGGCTGCGGGCCTTGTGGTTCGCGGCTTCATCCGCCTCGGGACAGGGCGCTTTTTCGTATTGCGTATCGACCGAGCATCCGATACCTCTTCCTCGGGCTCGTTTAACCTTCGCCACGTCCATGTGCTATGGCGTCGCGTAGGGACCGCTGGGACCGCTCCATCCGCGCGATGGTGGCCAGGCGTTCTGGGGTCCATGTGACACTGACTGGAGAGAAGCATGGCTAACTACTTTTTCGAGACCATCACGGCGGCGCAGGCGCTCGCGTACAACGCGGCGACTGATCAGCTGGCGTTCCAAGACGCGAACGCCTCTGCCTCGCAGGTGACGGTTCTCTACATCCCGGCCGCGGGCGCCGACCCGGCGCGCGTCAGCCTGACCTACAACGGCGTGACGAAGGTCTTCGGCACCGGCATCTACGGTGAGAACGACTTCTTCTTCACCAATGGCTCGGTCCTGTTCGTCGGCGATCCCGGCGCCAACGAAACCCAATCGGGTTCGTCGGCCATGGACGGCCTTTACGGCGGCGGCGATAACGACAGCCTCGCCGGCCTGGAAGGTGCGAACTTCATCCAGGGCAACGCCGGCAACGACACCACGTCGGCTGGTTCCTCGGCGGACGTGGTCTACGGCGGCCAGGGCGACGACGAACTGGCGGCTGGCGTCGGCAACAACTGGATCCAGGGCAACCTCGGCGACGACTCGATCACGGGCGGTTCTTCGACCACCTATTCCGAGACGCTGCTGGGCGGTCAGGGCAACGACACCATCAATGGCGGCGACGGCTCCGACTTCCTGAACGGCAACCTGGGCAACGACTCGCTGCTCGGCGCGGCCGGCAACCAGATCCTGCTCGGTGAGGGCGGCAACGACTCCATCGACGGCGGCGCCGGCAACGACTCCGTCGACGGCGGCGAAGGCAATGACAGCCTGGTCGGCGGTGATGGCAACGACACCGTCTGGGGCGGTGCGGGCACCGACACGCTCGTCGGCGGCTACTTCAACGACTCGCTGCAAGGCAACGCCGGCGCCGACTCCATCAACGGTGGTGCGGGCAACGACAGCCTCTACGGCGGTCAGGACGCCGACGAAATCGACGCCGACGCCGGCAACGACTGGGCCAACGGCAACCTCGGCAACGACTCGATGACGGCTGGCGCCGGCAACGACACCCTGCAGGGCGGCCAAGGCGGCGACACGATCGAAGGCACCTCGGG
>CAYQPL010000181.1:0-3341 GCA_964419395.1 uncultured Phenylobacterium sp.
TGGTGATGACCGACGAGGCCTTCCACCACAAGTTCGGGAAGATCTGGGCCGACCGGACGGTGCCGCACCTGTCCGAGGCCGAGCGCAACATCATGGAGGACTGGACCGCCCACTGCGCCCAGAAGCTCCTGTTCGATCGCGGCGACCCGCGTCAGCAGGCCGAGAGCTACGGCCAGTTCGGCCTCGACCCGGAGCGGGTGGTCGCCGACATCGTCCAGCGCCGCAAGGAACGCGACCCGAACCGCAAGTTCACCGGCGAGACCAACATCTTCCGCGTGCTGGTGAAGACCCTGCTGAACGCCGGCCTGATCACCGACCGCACCCGCGGCTTCTACGCCATGTATGTCGACATGGACGAACTGGCCGGAGAGGGCGACCGGATGGTGGGCGACGACATCGCCGAGGACGGCATCCGCTATCTTCAGGCGATCAACTTCCAGGATCGCGCCGCGGCGCCGGTGACCATCGCCGCCGAATAGGCCGATTTTCCGCGCGCGGCGCCTTTCCGCTAAACCTCTGAAGCGCCCGTGGGTTAAGCTCCGCGGGCGTCTTCTTTTCGTCGCCATGATCGCCTAAGGCGTCTCCCATGCTGACCGTCCGCTCTGTCCGACTTCCCCGCGCCGTCGCTCTTCCGGCCGCCGCCCTCGCCCTCCTTCTCGCCGTCCCCGCCCACGCCGCCAAGGCGCCCGAGCCGGTCCGCGAGGTGGAGCTGACCAAGATGACCGGCCGCTGGTACGAGGTGGCCCGCACCCCCAACGCCATGCAGAAGGACTGCCAGGGCGCGACCTCCGACTGGGCGCCCGACGGCAAGGGCTACGACGTGATCCAGACCTGCCGGCGGGGCGCGGCCGACGGGCCGAAGAAGGATTGGAAGGCCAGCGCCGCCGTCACCGACCCGGTCAAGAAGGCCAAGTTCAAGCTCAGCTTCTTCGGCGGCGTGGTGAACCAGGAATACTGGGTGCTGGACCACCGCACCGACCAGGGCTGGCTGATCATGGGAACGCCGGGCGGCAACTATGTCTGGCTGATGTCGAAGGCGCCCCAGCTGGCCGCCGGCGCACGGACCCAGGCGCTCGCCCGGATCAAGCAGCTCGGCTACGACGTCAGCAAGCTCGAATTCCCCGAGCAGCCCGGCAAGTGAGGCGGCGCTGAGCCGGTCGGACGGCTCTTGATTCTGGAACACATGCGGAACATGGTGGCGGCATGGACCTCGTCCTGACCACCTGCGCGCCGGCGACGCGGCCCGAGATCACCCAGGCCGTCACCCGCGGCGCGGCGCGGCTGCTGGCCGCCCTCGGCTATGCGCCCCTGACCGAGGTCTGCCTGCCCAATGGCCGGCGGGCCGACCTGATGGCGCTCGGCCGGCGCGGCGACCTCTATATCGTCGAGGTGAAGTCGAGCCTCGAGGACTTCCGCACCGACGGCAAATGGCATGAATACGGCCCCTATTGCGACGCCTTCGCCTTCGCCGTGGCCCCGGAGTTCCCGCGCGAGGTGCTGCCGGCCGATCCCGGACTGATCGTCGCCGACGCCTTCGGCGGCGAGGTGCTGCGCGAGCCCGCGGTGGCGAGCCTCGCCGGCGCGCGGCGAAAGGCGCTCACCGTCGCCTTCGGGCGGCTGGCGGCGCTGCGCGCCGTGGGCGGCGGGACAGACCTTCTGGGGGCCTGACCCTCCGGCTTCAGCGGGGCGCCCGCTTGGCGAGGATCCGCTGCAGGGTGCGGCGGTGCAGGTTCAGCCGCCGCGCCGTCTCCGAGACATTGTGCCCGCAGAGTTCGTAGACCCGCTGGATATGCTCCCAGCGTACGCGGTCGGCGCTCATCGGGTTCTCGGGCGGGGCCGGCGCGTCGCCGGGCAGGGCGAGCAGGGCGCGGGCCACGTCGTCGGCGTCGGCGGGCTTGGACAGATAGTCCACCGCCCCCGCCTTCACCGCGGCCACCGCCGTGGCGATATTGCCGTAGCCGGTCAGCATGATGACCTTGGAGTCGGGGCGGGCCTCGCGCATGGCCTCGACCACCCGCAGGCCGGTGCCGTCCTCCAGCCGCATGTCCAGGACGGCGAAGGCCGGCGGGAAGACCTTCACCGCCGCCAGCGCCTCGGTGACGCTGCCGACCAGGACCGGCTCGAAGCCGCGTCCCTCCAGTGCGCGTCCGAGGCGCGTGCGCAAGGCGCTGTCGTCATCCATGAGCAACAGGCTCTTGTCGGGCAACGCGTCGACCTGGGCGCTCAAATCGGTCATTCCTGCCACCCGCGCGTGCGGGCCTCCCTCACAGCGTGCGTCGATTGTGTCGTGCGCTGACACGGTTCGGCAAGCCCCCCGGCCTGTCAGCCATGGGTCGCCTCGATCTTCTCCCGCGGCCACCGGACCGAGACGACGGCGCCGCGGGGACGCCCGTTCTGGAAAGTCACGTTGGCCCCGGTCCGTTCCAGCAGGGTCTTGGAAATGAAGAAGCCCAGGCCCATGCCGACATGGCCGGTGCGCGACCCCTCCGCCCCCGGTCGGCTGGTCACATAGGGCTCTCCGAGGCGGGCCAGGATCTCCGGCGCGAAGCCCGGCCCGTCGTCGCGGACCTCCACCGTGATCGTCTCGGCGTCGAAGCGGGCGGTGACCAGCACCTCGGAGGCGGCGAAGTCGACGGCGTTTTCCACGAAGGAGGAGACGGCGTGCGTCACCTCGGGCATGCGCAGCAGGCCGGGCTTCTTCACGCCGGGCGCGCCGGTGACGATGGCCTCCAGCCGCACGCCCTTCACCTCGCGATGGGGCTCGATCACCTCCTGCAGCAACTGCAGCAGGCTCATGCGCTCGTGCACCTCGTCGGAGGCGTCGGGGGTCTGGGTCAGGCGGGTGAGGATCTCGCGGCAACGCTGGGCCTGGGCCATCAGCAGCTCGGCGTCCTCCTTGACCTGGCCGTCGGGGGCCTCGCGGGCCATCTCCTTGGCCACGATGGCGATGGTGGCCAGCGGCGTGCCGAGTTCGTGGGCGGCGGCGGCGGCCAGGGCGCCGAGGGCCGAGAGGCGGCGCTCCCGGGCCAGGACCGCCTGGGTGACATCCAGCGCCAGGGCGCGGCGGGCGGTTTCCTGGGCGGCCTCGCGGACATAGCTGGCGGTCACCCCGATGCCGCCGAGCAGGGCGGCGAGCGCGCCGAGCCGATAGCTGAACGGCAGGTGCAACGCCGCCCCGTCCGGTCCCGGCAAGGGCAGGGAGAACACGGTCATCAGCAGGGCGCAGGCCGCCGCGCTCCCGCCCAGGGCCAGGATGGCGCCCAGGGGCTGGGTCGCCGCGGCCAGGGCGCCCGGGGCGCCCATCATGATCCCGCACGGATTGCCGACGCCGCCGGTCAGGA
>CAYQPL010000181.1:3351-6056 GCA_964419395.1 uncultured Phenylobacterium sp.
CTGAGCAGGCGCTGGCCCGGCGTGGCGATGCCGACCAGCAGGTTGGCCCAGGCGGCGAGGCCCACCAGGGCGAAGCAGATCGGATAGGGGGCGGCGAAATCCAGGATCGCAGCGGCCAGGGTGAGCAGGGCCGCCTCGCCGGCCACCAGGACCCAGCGCAGCGTCACCACCGTCCGCACCCGCAGCCGGCCCTGCTTGAGGACGGCCTCGTCCCAGGCGAGCTCGCCTTGCAGCAGGGCTGTGCTTTGCCTATCGAGACCCAAGGGGTCCTTCAGGCCCGCCGATCCGTCGTTCTTCAAGGCCATGCGCGGCGAGGATCACCGAGAACGGCGGCCAAGGCGAGCCCCGAAGCGTGTTTTTCTCCTGCCGCGGGTGAGGCCCATGTCGAAACGCTCCTGGATCATCGTCGCCCTGGTCGCCGTTCTGGGCCTGGCGGTCGGAAGCGCCCTCTTCTGGCGCGCCGGCGGGCCCTCCGGCAGGGACGCCGCCTCCGGCCAGGCCGATGTCGGCGGCCCCTTCGAACTGGTGAACCAGGACGGCCAGCCGGTCGACGAATCCGTCCTGAAGGGCAAGTGGAGCGTCGTCTTCTTCGGCTTCACCTACTGCCCCGACATCTGCCCCTCGACCCTCCAGGCCGTGGCCGTGGCCGAGGAGCAGCTGGGTCCGCGGGCCGACGACCTCCAGACCGTCTTCATCTCGGTCGATCCGGAACGCGACACGCCCGAGCAGCTCAAGACCTATCTGTCCCTCGACGCCTTTCCCGACGACGTCATCGGCCTGACCGGCACGCCCGACCAGGTCGCCCGCGCGGCCAAGGCCTACTATGTCTACTACCGGAAGAACGGCGAGGGGCCGGACTACACCGTCGATCATTCGACGGCCGCCTATCTGATGGACCCGCAGGGCCGCTTCAACCGCGTCCTCGCCTACGGGCTCCCGCCGCAGGAGATGGCCCGGCTGATCCGCGAGGCCATGCAGCAGGGCTGAAACGCCGACCTGAGCCCGGCAAAGCGTCGCCATGCATCCTGACGGGGTGGACTCCGTTAAGCCGCCACATGATATGTTGCGGTGCACAAGGACGTTTCGCAGATGCTCTATACCCTGCACGAGACCGGATACTATGGCGCGACCCCGCTGCGCCTGGCGGCGCTGGCGACCCGCAACTTCTGGTCCAGCCCGCTCAATCCGGCGCGTGACACCGACTTCGGCCGCCGGATCTACGCCACGGCGGACCTGGTCTCGAACCTGACCCGCCGCTACCGCCAGCCCGACTGGGGCGTCGACTCGGTCGAGATCGACGGGGAGGCCGTACGGGTGCGCGCCCAGACCGTCTGGAGCTCGCCCTGGGTGAAGCTCACCCATTTCACGCGCGACATGGCCGACATGCGCAAGGCCGGCCGCAACCGGCTGGAGCCGGCGGTGCTGATCGTCGCGCCGCTGTCGGGCCACTATGCGACCCTGCTGCGCGGCACCGTCCAGGCCTTCCTGCAGGACCACGAGGTCTACATCACCGAGTGGCAGAACGCCCGGTCCGTGCCGGTGATGGAGGGCCGCTTCGACTTCCATGACTATATCGACCACATCCGCGAGATGCTGCGCTTCCTGGGCCCGCGCCCGCATGTCGTCGCCGTCTGCCAGCCGGGTCCGCCGGTGCTCGCCGCCGCCGCCCTGATGGCCGAGGACGAGGAGGAGAGCCGCCCGGCGTCCATGACCTTTATGGGCTCGCCCATCGATGCGCGCTTCTCCCCGACGGTGACCAACAAGCTGGCCGAGGAGCGGCCCTTCGCCTGGTTCGCCTCCAACATGATCTACACCGTGCCGCCGCCCTATCCGGGCATGGGCCGGCGCGTCTATCCGGGCTTCGTCCAGCTCTATTCCTTCATGTCGATGAACATCGAGCGGCACCAGGAGGCGCACCTGCGCTACCTGCAGCACCTGATGGAGGACGACGGGGATTCGGCCGAGAAGCACCTGGAGTTCTACGACGAATACCTCTCGGTCCTCGACCTGACCGAGGAGTTCTACCTCCAGACCGTCGACTACGTCTTCCAGCGCCACCTGCTGCCCAAGGGCGAACTCGTCCATCGCGGCCGTCTCGTCGATCCGGGCAAGATCGCCGACGTGGCCCTGCTGACGGTGGAAGGCGAGAAGGACGACATCTCCGGCATCGGCCAGACCCAGGCGGCCCACGCCCTGTGCGCCAACCTGCCCGACGACCTCAAGGCCGACTATGTCCAGCCCCATGTCGGCCACTACGGCGTCTTCAACGGCCGGCGCTTCCGCGAGGAGATCTATCCCCGCGTCCGCGCCTTCGTCGCCGAGCATGAAAGCCGCTTCGACAAGTCGCGCGCCGCCGCCTAGATTCGCCGGGACATGAGTCCCTTCGGCCGCCCCTTCGCCGACGGCGACCGGCTGGAGATCGCCGGCGCCGTCGTCCGCCTGAAAGTCCATCCCCGCGCCCGCCGCGTCTCGCTCCGCCTGGACCGGACGCGCCGCGAGGTCGTGGCCACGGCGCCGTCCGTCAGGCGCCTTGGCGAGGCGGCGAACTTCGCCCGCGACCGCATCGACTGGATCTGCGCCCGGCTGGCGGAGCTGCCCGCGCCGCGGCCCCTGGCGCCGGGCCGGCAGCTGCGGCTGTTCGACGAGCCCCACGTCCTGGCCCGCGGCCAGGGCGATTTCCAAATGCGCCGCGCTCTCGTACCCCG
>CAYQPL010000182.1:0-213 GCA_964419395.1 uncultured Phenylobacterium sp.
AATGGCGAGGACCTGGGCGAAGCCCGCACCGACGGCCAGGGCCGCGCCCGCTTCGCGGCCCCGCTCTTCGAGGGCGAGGGCGCCCTGCGGCCGAAGATGGTCATGGCCTATGGCCCTCAGGGCGATCTGGCCCTGCTCGACCTGGACCGGCCGCCAGTCGACCTCTCGCGCCTGGGCGTGGGCGGACGCCCGCCGACCACCTCCGGCCGCGCC
>CAYQPL010000182.1:223-583 GCA_964419395.1 uncultured Phenylobacterium sp.
ACCGCGGAATCTATCGGCCCGGCGAGACGGTGCGTCTGAACGCCCTGCTGCGGGACCGCGAGGCCCGCGCGGTGAAGGACCGCAAGGGCGCGATCGTCATCCGGCGGCCCTCCGGCGTCGAGTTCCGCCGCTTCGCCTTCGACGGCACGCCGCTTGGGCATGCGGCGGCCGACATCGCCCTGCCGAGGAGCGCGCCCCGGGGCCGCTGGCGCGCCACCCTGGAGATCGAAGGCGTCGAGGCGCCGGCCGGCGAGATCGCCTTCGCCGTCGAGGACTTCGCCCCGCAGCGGCTGGCCGTGACCCTCACCGGCCAGGAGTCGGTCCCGGTCCGCGCCGGCGAGACGCGCAATCTCGACGTCG
>CAYQPL010000182.1:593-6015 GCA_964419395.1 uncultured Phenylobacterium sp.
CCGCCGAGGGCGAGGCCCGCCTGCGCGTCGATCCGAACCCCTTCCCGGCCTATGACGGCTACGAATGGGGGAACGCCCGCGAACCCTTCCAGGAGCAGTTCCTCGACCTGGGGCGCAGCGTGACCGACGGCGAGGGCCGGGCCACCATCGCCTTCTCGCCCGGCGAGGCGGCCGACACCGCCCAGCCGCTGATCGCGGCCACGGCGGTCAGCGTGTTCGAGCCCGGCGGCCGTCCGGTCCGCGAGAGCCTGGACCTGAAGGTCCGCTCGCGCCCGGCCTATCTGGGCGTGAAGACGAGCCAGACCGAGGGCGACCGCGGCCGCGAGCCGACCGGCACCCTGGACCTGATCGCCGTCGACGCGAACGGCCGGCGCATCGCCGCGCCGGGCGTCACCTGGCGGCTCGTCTCCGAGAACTGGGACTATGACTGGTTCCAGCAGGACGGCCGCTGGCAATGGCGGCGCACCAGCCGCGACGCCCTGGTCGCCCAGGGCCAGGTGAACATCGCCGCGGGCGATCCGGCGCGCCTGTCGCGGCGCCTGGGCTGGGGCGATTATCGCATCGAGCTGACCGGCGCCGACGGCGTGGAGAGCGTCATCCGCTTCAACGCCGGCTGGGGCGCGGCCTCCGAGGACGCCGAGGCGCCCGATATCGTCCGCGTGAGCGCCGGCGACCGGAGCTATGCGCAGGGCGACACGGTCGAGATCACCCTGAAGCCTCCCTATGCCGGCGAGGTGCAGGTGGCCGTGGCCACCGACCGTGTGCTGGACTTCCGCACCCTGACGGTGGGCGACAACGGCGCCACGGTGCGCTTCAAGAGCGACGCCGCCTGGGGCGGCGGGGCCTATGTGCTGGTCACCGTCATCCAGCCCCGCGACCCGGTGAAGAGCCCGAAGCCGCGCCGGGCCATGGGCCTCGTCTACGTCCCGCTTGAACCCAAGGGCCGCAAGCTCGACGTGGCCGTCGGGACGCCCGAAAAGGTCGATTCACGCCAGACGCTGTCCGTTCCCCTGACGATCCAGGGGGCCGGCCTGGGCCAGAAGGTGCGCGTCACCCTGGCGGCGGTGGACGAGGGCATCCTGCGTCTTACCCGCTTCGAAAGCCCCGATCCGGTGAACTACTATTTCGGCAAGCGGGCGCTCACCGTCGATTATCGTGACGACTATGGCCGCCTGCTCGATCCGAACCTGGGGGCCCCGGCCAACGTCAACTTCGGCGCCGACGAGATCGGCGGCGAGGGCCTGACCGTCACCCCCATCAAGACCGTCGCCCTGTGGTCCGGCGTGGTCGAGACCGGCCGCGACGGCAAGGCAACCATCCGTCTGCCGGCGCCGGACTTCAACGGCGAGCTGCGGCTGATGGCGGTGGCCTGGACCGATGACGCGGTGGGGTCGGCGTCGAAGCCGCTGGTCGTGCGCGAGCCGGTGGTGGCCGAACTCGCCCTACCCCGCTTCCTGGCGCCGGGCGACAGCGCCCTGGCGACGCTGGAGCTGCACAACCTGGAGGGCCGGGCCGGCCAGTACGTGGCCGAGCTGACCGGCGAGGGCGGCCTGCTCGCGCCTTTCCGCAAGGCCTTCGAGCTGGCGGTCGGCCGCCGCGTCGCCGAGCGCGTGCCCATCGAGGCGCCGCGGACCGCGGGCGTCGGCGAGGTGACGCTGAAGGTCAGCGGGCCGGGCTTCTCCACCAGCCGCGACTATCCGATCCAGACCCGGCTGGGCTGGGACAAGACCACGCGCACGACCACGACCCTGCAGCAGCCGGGAGCGGCCTTCACGCCCACGCCCGACCTGCTGGCGGGCCTCGCGGCCGGCGATGCGACCCTGCAGGTCAGCTATTCGCCCTTCCGCGGCTTCGACCCCGGGCCGATCGCGGTGTCGCTGCTGCGCTATCCCTATGGCTGCACCGAGCAGCTGGTCTCGGCGGCCTACCCGCTGCTCTACGCCCCCGACGTCACCGACGACCCCAAGACCCGCCGCGCCAGCGCGGGCCTGTCGCAGGCGGTCGGCCGCCTGCTGGACCGCCAGACCCTCGACGGCGCCTTCGGCCTGTGGCGCGTCGGCGACGGCGAGGCCGCCCCCTGGCTCGGCGCCTACGCCACCGACTTACTGCTGGAGGCGCAGGAGGCCGGCGTGCCGGTGCCGCAGACCGCGCTCGACCGGGCGCTCTCGGCCATGCGCCAGGTCTCGCGACCCGACGGCTGGGCCAGCGTCTCCTACCGGATGCAGTACCCCCGCTGGTGGGCGAGCACGCCGGAGGCCTCCGAGCGGGCGACCGAGACCATGCGCCGCCGCGCCTCGGCCTATGCGCTCTATGTCCTGGCGAAGGGCGGCAAGGGCGACCTCGCCCGGCTGCGCTGGTGGCACGACGTGCAGATGAAGTCCGAGGCCTCGCCGCTCGCCAAGGCCCACGTCGCCGCCGGGCTTTCCATGATGGGCGACAAGGCGCGCGCCCGCTCGGCCTTCCGCCAGGCGGTGCGCTCGCTGGGCTATCGCGAGGAGAGCGACTGGTACCAGAGCCCGCTGCGGGACCTGGCCGCCGTCATCGCGCTGGCCTACGAGGCCGGCGAGACCGGGATCGCCCGCGAGCTGCAGGACCGGCTGGAGAACGCCGTCGAGGATCCCGAGGCGCTGAACACCCAGGAGCAGGCCCGCCTGCTGCAGGCCGCCCATCACATGCTGAAGGCGGCCGGCCCCGTCCGCATCGAGGCCGCCGGCGCCATCCCGCTGGCCAGGGTGGCGGGCGGCCCGCGCTGGGCGGTGGGCAAGCTCGCCGACGCGCGGTTCGTCAACGCCGGGTCGGGCGCCGTCTGGCGCACGGTGACGGTGACGGGGGCGCCCGTCGCCGCGCCAGGCTCGGCCTCCAACGGCCTGACCCTGGACAAGCGGATCCTCAGCTTCACCGGCGGGGCCGTCGATCCGCGGCGTCTGACCCAGGGCGACCGGGTGATCGTCGTCGTCTCCGGCCGGGCGCAGCAGGCCCGGACCACGGCGCTGGTCATCGACGATCCGCTGCCGGCGGGCTTCGAGATCGAGACGGTGCTGGGGCCCGACGACGCCCAGAGCGGCCCGTTCCGCTTCCTGGGCGAGCTGTCGAGCGCCGACGTGCAGGAAGCCCGCGACGACCGCTATGTGGCGGCGCTGGACCTGCCGGGCCGCGAGGCCTTCGCCTTCGCCTATGTCGCCCGCGCGGTGACGCCGGGCGACTTCCTGCTGCCCGGCGCCCAGGCCCGCGACATGTACCGGCCGCAGGTCAACGCCCGCACCGGCGTCGGCCGCACGGTGATCGCGCCGGGTCAGTAGGGTGGCGGCGACGGGGCTCACGGCGCGACTGGCCGAGGCGCGGAATTCGCCGCGCCTCGTGCGCGGCCTGACGCTCGGCCTCGTCGTCGCGATGGGCCTGCAGGCCACGGCCTTCGCCCTCGACGCCCTCCTTCCGCCGGACCTGTCGCGCGGCGAGCGGGCCTCGCCGGTGGCGCTGGACCGTCACGGCGCCTGGCTGCGCGCCCTGCCGGTGGAGGACGGCCGCTGGCGCATCCGCGCCGACCTGGAACGCACCGATCCGGCCTTCGTGAAGCGGCTGGTGGCGGTGGAGGACGCCCGGTTCTGGAGCCATCCCGGTGTCGATCCCCTGGCCGTCGCCCGCGCGGCCGGCTCGGCGGCCCTCACCGGGCAGGTGACCTCCGGCGCCTCGACTCTGACCATGCAGACCTCGCGCCTG
The DNA here is from genome assembly GCA_964419395.1 of uncultured Phenylobacterium sp. Taxonomy (GTDB): domain Bacteria; phylum Pseudomonadota; class Alphaproteobacteria; order Caulobacterales; family Caulobacteraceae; genus Phenylobacterium. Next base: position 4,311 of record CAYQPL010000182.1, read on the forward strand.
CTGACGCCGCGCCCTCGCACCCTGCCCAACAAGCTGGTGGAGATGATCCGCGCCGTGCAGATCGAGGCGCGGCTGTCGAAGCACGAAATCCTCGCCCTTTATCTGACCCTCGCCCCCTACGGCGGGAACCTGGAAGGGGTGCGGGCGGCCAGCCTCTCCTATTTCGGCCACGAGCCCAGTGCGCTGACCCCCGGCGAGCAGGCCCTGCTGATCGCCCTGCCCCAGTCGCCGGAGGCGCGCCGGCCCGACCGCCATCCGGCCTATGCGCGGGCCGCCCGCAAGACGGTGCTGGCCAAGATGGTCCGCGCCGGCGCGCTTTCGTCGCTCGAGGCCGAGGAGGCCGCGTCCGAACCCGTGCCGGGCCGCAGCCCCTTCCCTGCGCTCGCCTGGCACGCGGCCGGCGAGCTGGCCCGCCAGGCCCGGACCGACGAGGCCTCGGTCGTCTCCACCCTCGACGCCAGCCTGCAGGCGAGGCTCGAGCCGCTCGTGCAGCGGGCGGCGGCCGCGCAGGGGCCGGCGGCCGCGGCGGCGGTCATGGTGGTGGCCCTGGACGGCCGCGCCGTGCGGGCCTCCGTCGGCTCGGGCGGCCTCGCCCGGCCCGGCGGCTGGATCGACATGACGCGCGCCCTGCGTTCGCCGGGCTCGGCGCTCAAGCCCTTCATCTACGCCATGGCCTTCGAACGCGGGATCGCCGCGCCCGACACGCGCCTCGCCGACGCGCCCGCCCGCTTCGCCGACTACCAGCCGGAGAACTTCGACCGCGTCTTCCATGGCGAGGTCACCGCCCGCGAGGCCCTGACCCATTCGCTGAACGTACCGGCGGTCGACACCCTGGCCCGCCTGGGGCCCGAAGCGTTCGAGAGCCGGCTGGCCAATGCCGGGGTGACCCTGTGGCGGCCGCGCATGGAGACGCGGCAGGCGGGCCTGGCCATCGCCCTGGGCGGCGTCGGCGTCTCCCTGCGCGACCTCGCCGTCCTCTACGCCGCCCTGGCCGACGAGGGCCTGGCCAAGCCGCTGGCCTGGACCGAGGCGGCGGCGGAGGACCGACGCCGTGCGCGCGGCGTGCGCCTCGTCCAGGCCAAGGCCGCCGAGGAGGTCATGGCCATCCTGCGCGAGACCCCGCCGCCGGCCGGCGCCACGCCGGCGGCCCTGGTGCGCGGCCGGCCGCTGATGGCCTACAAGACCGGCACCTCCTACGGCTTTCGCGATGCGGTCGCCGCCGGCGTGGTGGGCGGGAACGTCATCGTGGTCTGGACCGGCCGGGCCGACGGCGGCGCCCGCGGCGGCCTGACCGGGCGGGACGCGGCCCTGCCGCTGCTGTTCCAGGTCGCCGACCTGATCGACGCCCCGCCGGCCGCGCCGCCGCCCCTCGCCCCGCGTTCGGCGCCCAAGGCGCGCGATGCGCTGACCCGCACGGCCGAAGGTCCGCGGATGATCTTCCCGCCGGACGGGGCGGTGGTGCAGGTGGACGCCTTCGGCCCCGGTTCGCGCGGCCTCGTCCTGGCGGCCAGCGGGGGGGCGGCGCTCTCCTGGTACGTGGCCGGCCGGCCCCTGGCGGCCGATCCGGTCAGCGGCCAGGTGATCTGGCGGCCCGCCGGGCCCGGCTTCTACGATCTCTCGGTGGTCGACGAGACCGGACGCGCGGCCCGGTCCAAGGTGCGCGTCACCGGCTAGCCAGCAGGGCCAGGTCCGCCGGCCCGCTGAC
>CAYQPL010000183.1:0-5968 GCA_964419395.1 uncultured Phenylobacterium sp.
CCACCGGCCACTCGTCCTTGGCGCGCAGTAGCATGCCGGGATTGGGCTTGCGGTCGGGCGGGTCGGGGTGGCGGAAGCGTTCGTCCTTCGCCTCGGGGTGATGCGGGCACCAGTAGAAGGCGTCGATGCGCCCGCCCGCCTCGGCCAGGGCCTCGCCCATGCGGGCGTGCAGGGCGTGCATGTCGTCCTCGGTGTAGTAGCCGCGCCCGATCCCCGACTGGTTGGTGACGACGAAGACCCACCAGCCGGCGCGGTTGAAGGCGGCGACCACCTCGCGCGCGCCCTCGACCCAGGCGAAGTCTTCCCAGCGCGAGACATAGCCGTGGTCGAGGTTCAGCACCCCGTCGCGGTCGAGAAAGAGGGCGGGACGCCTCGGCGTCTCGGCGGAAACGGGCATGGTCTGGCTCGAACGGGCGGCTTTGGGGCGCGGTTGTTTCACAAGGCGGGCCGCGAGGTCTATGGTCGGCGGCTCAATTTCCGGAGTCCGCCCTTGTCCGCCTCTGAAGCCGCCCCGCCCGTCCTGGCGATCGATGATCTGAAGGTCACCTTCGACACCCATGACGGTCCGGTCCCGGCGGTGCGCGGCGTCTCGCTCCAGGTCGCCCGCGGCGAGACCCTGGGCGTGGTCGGCGAAAGCGGTTCGGGCAAGAGCCAGACCTTCATGACGGTCATGGGTCTCCTGGCCCAGAACGGCCGGGCGACCGGCTCGGTCCGCTTCCAGGGCCAGGAGATCCTGGGGCTCAAGCCGCGGGCCCTGAACCGCATCCGCGGCTCGAAGATGACCATGATCTTCCAGGACCCGCTCACCGCCCTGACCCCGCACGTGAAGATCGGCGAGCAGATCGCCGAACCCCTGCGCCTGCATCTGGGCCTCTCCCAGGCCGACGCCATGGCCCGCGCCCGCCAGTGGCTCGACCACGTCCGCATCCCCGACGCCGCGCGCCGGCTGAAACAGTATCCGCACGAACTGTCGGGCGGCATGCGCCAGCGGGTGATGATCGCCCAGGCCATGGCCGGCGGGCCCGAGCTGCTGATCGCCGACGAGCCGACGACGGCGCTGGACGTCACGGTGCAGGCCGAGATCCTCGACCTGATGGCCGAGCTGGGCCGCGAGACGGGGACGGCCATGGTGCTGATCACCCACGACATGGGCGTCATCGCCCGCCTGGCCGACCGCGTCTGCGTGATGAAGGACGGCCAGTATGTGGAGGAGGGGCCGGTCCGCGAGATCTTCGCCGCGCCCAAGACCGACTATACCCGCGCCCTGCTCGAGGCCATTCCGCGCCTGGACCGCGCCGACCGCGGCGGCCGGCCGATGATCGCGCCCGTGCCGGAGGATGCGCCCGTGGTGGTGGCGGCCAAGGACATGAAGGTCTGGTTCCCCATCCGCCAGGGCCTGTTCGGGGCCGAGCGCCAGCTGCGCGCCGTCGACGGCGTCTCCTTCGAGGTGCGCCAGGGCGAGACCCTGGGCGTGGTCGGCGAGAGCGGCTGCGGCAAGTCGACCCTGTCGCGGGCCGTGCTGAACCTCATCCGGCCGACCGACGGGGCGGTGACCCTGATGGGCCGCGACATCACCCATGCGGAGAAGGAAACGCTGCGCGCCGCCCGCAAGGACCTGCAGATCGTCTTCCAGGACCCGCTGGCCAGCCTCGACCCGCGCATGACCATCGGCGATTCCATCGCCGAACCGCTGAAGATCTTCCGCCCCGGCATGGGCCGCGACGAGCGCGACGAGGAGGTTCGGGCCATGATGGTCCGGGCCGGCCTCGCGCCCGAGCTGATCAACCGCTACCCGCACGAGCTGTCGGGCGGCCAGAACCAGCGGGTGGGCATCGCCCGGGCCATGATCCTGAAGCCCAGGCTGGTCATCTGCGACGAGGCCGTCTCGGCGCTGGACGTCTCCATCCGGGCCCAGATCATCGACCTGCTGATCGAGCTGCAGAAGGAGATGGGCCTGGCGATGATCTTCATCAGCCACGACCTGGCCGTGGTGCGCGAGATCAGCCACCGGGTGATGGTGCTCTATCTCGGCCGCGTGATGGAGATGGCCGAGCGGGACCGGCTCTATTCCGATCCGCAGCATCCCTACACCCAGGCCCTGCTGTCGGCCGCGCCGATCCCCGATCCGGACTACGAGCGCAGCCGCAAGCGCCTGAAGCTGACCGGCGAGCCGCCCAGCCCGATGGACCCGGGCGCGGCCCTGCGCTTCCTGCCCTCCAAGGTGACGGTCGATCCCACGGCGCCCATCTACATTCCCCGCCTGACCGAGGTGGCGCCCGGCCATCTGGTCTCGGAGTTCGACCCCGACTGGGAGCGCCGCGGGGCCGCCTGAGCCGACGGCCGGCAACCTGCCGGAAACCCTTGGCGCGTAGGCTGACGGCGTCTCAACCTGTTCGAGCCCCATTGCGCCCATGTCCGCCTTGCAGATCGAGGTCGTCCGTCCGCAGGACCTGACGCCTGCGCGGCTGGAGCGCTGGGCGCAGCTGCAGGCGCAGCAGGACATCGTCTTCGACAGCCCCTTCCTCTCGCCTCACTGGGCCCGCGCGGTGGCCCGCGCCCAGGGGCGCGACGGCGTGCGGGTGGCGGTCCTGCGGCGCGACGGCGCCGATGTCGGCTTCATGGCGGTGCAGGCCGCCGGCGCCACCGCCCTGCCGGCGGGCGCGCCCATGTGCGACTATCAGGGCCTGGTGGCCGAGCCGGGGCTGGGCGTCACCCCGCGCGAGATCGTCGCCGCCCTGGGCGTCCAGCGGTTCGACTTCTGCCACATGCTGCAGGCCAGCGCCCCCTTCGCCCCGCTCGCCCGCGGGCACATGGACTCCCACGTGGTCGACCTGGGCGGAAGCTACGAGGCCTACGCCGCCGAGCGGCGCGCGGCCGGCGTCGGCCTGCTGAAGGACTGCGACAAGAAACGACGCAAGGCCGAGCGCGAGCTGGGCCCACCGCGCTTCACCGCCTTCAGCCGCTCGGCCGCCGATTTCGACCAGCTCATCGCCTGGAAGCGCGCCCAGCTGCGCGCCACCCACCAGTCCGACATCTTCGCGCCGGGCTGGACGCAGCGTCTGGTCCGCGACCTGTTCGCCAGCCGCGACCCGGCGTTCGGCGGAACGCTCTTCACCCTCCATTTCGGCCAGCGCCTGGCCGCGGTCCATCTGCACCTGCGCGGACGGCGGCCCCTTCACGGCTGGCTGATCGCCCACGATCCCGAGGCGGAACGCTATTCGCCGGGCCTGCTCCTCTTCCAGGACATCCTGCGCTGGATGGAGACGACGCCCTATCACCGCCTGGACCTCGGGCCCGGCGACTACCGGTTCAAGCGCGAGCTGGCCAACACCGAGGTCGCGGTCGGCCACGGCTTCGTCGGCGTCTTCTCCCCGGCGACCCTGCTGCGCCAGACCGCCTACGGCCTGCGCCAGGCCGCGGAATCCCTGCCGCTGGGCGAACTCTCCGAACTGCCGGGCAAGGCGATGCGGCGCATGGACCGCCTGCGCGGCCTGCGCTCGGCCTGAGCCGGCCGTGACATTGCGCCGCCCAAGGCCTGCGGATAGGTTGCGCGCCTTTCCGCCCGGCCTGCGGGCGGCCTCCCCGGACCGCCGAACTTCATGACCCTTGCCATCGATGACATCCGCGCCGCCGCCCAACGGCTGAACGGCCATGTGGAGCGCACGCCCTGCCGCCTGTCGCGGACGCTCTCGGAGATCACCGGCGCCGAGGTCTGGGTCAAGTTCGAGAACCTGCAGTTCACCGCCGCCTACAAGGAGCGCGGGGCGCTGAACAAGCTGCTGCAGCTGACCGAGGCGGAGACGAAGCGCGGCGTGATCGCCGCCTCGGCCGGCAATCACAGCCAGGGCCTGGCCTATCACGCCTCGCGCCTGGGCATTCCCGTGACCATCGTCATGCCGCGCTCCACGCCCTTCGTGAAGGTGCAGCAGACCCGCGCCTTCGGCGCCCAGGTGGTGCTGGAGGGCGACGGCTATGACGACGCCTCGGCCCACGCCCGCAAGCTGTGCGACGAGCGCGACCTGGTCTTCGTCCACCCGTTCAACGACCTGGACGTCATGGCCGGCCAGGGCACGGTGGCCCTGGAAATGCTGGAGGACGTGCCCGACCTCGACGTCCTGCCCATACCCATCGGCGGCGGCGGGCTGATCGCCGGCTGCGCCACGGCGGCCAAGCACATCAATCCGGACATCCGCATCGTCGGCCTGGAGCCGGCCATGTATCCCTCCTTCACCGCCCGCATGCGCGGGGTGAACGGGGCCCGCGGCACCGGCGGGGCGACCATCGCCGAGGGCATCGCGGTCAAGCAGGTGGGCGACGTCAGCTACGGCGTGGCCCGGCCGCTGATCGACGAGGTGCTGCTGGTGGAGGAGCCCTTCTTCGAGCGTGCGGTGGCCCTCTACTGCAATGTCGAGAAGACGGTGGCCGAAGGCGCCGGCGCGGCCTCGCTGGCCGGCCTGCTCGCCTACCCCGAGCGGTTCCGCGGCAAGAAGTGCGGCCTGATCATCACCGGCGGCAATATCGACACCCGCCTGCTGGCCTCGGTGCTGACGCGCGAGCTGGTGCGCGACCAGCGGCTCGTCTCCCTGCGCATCATCGGCGACGACCGGCCGGGCCTCCTGGCCAACGTCTCGGCCACCATCGGCCAGATGGGCGCCAACATCGTCGAGGTGGCCCATAACCGCCTGGCCCTCGACGTCCCGGCCAAGGGGGCGGAGTTCGACATCATGATCGAGACCCGCGACGCCCAGCACACCCAGGAAATCATGGACGCCCTGCGCGAGCAGGGCTATCCGCCGCGCGCCGTCTGATCCTCATCCCGCGCTCGCCCCAGGAGGCTCCCATGCGCCGCCGTCTGTTCCTCGGCCTCGCCGCCGCGCTCGCCCTTGCCGCCTGCTCGGGCGGAGACGCCGCGGGATCGGCTGCGGAGGCCAAGGCCTATATGGAGAAGAACGCCAAGCGCGAGGGCGTCGTCACCCTGCCGTCGGGCGTGCAGTACGAGGTGGTCCGCTCCGGCCCCGAGGGCGGCCTGAGCCCCCAGGAGGCCGACGAGGTCAAGGTCCACTACGAGGGCAAGCTGGCCGCCAATGGCGAGGTCTTCGACTCCTCCTACGAGCGCGGCGTGCCGGCGGCCATGCCGCTGGCGGCCCTGATCCCGGCCTGGATCGAGGTGCTGCAGAAGATGAAGCCCGGCGACGAGTGGATCGTCACCGTCCCGCCGGAGATGGGCTATGGCGAGAGCGGCCAGGGGCCGATCCCGGGCAACGCCGTGCTGATCTTCCGCATCGAGCTGATCGACGTCCTGCCCGGCCCCGGCCGCATCCAGCGGGGCTGACGCCCGCCGCGAGCGGGCTTCAGGCGGTCTCCTCCAGGGCGTCGTAGAGCTGGGCCACCTCGATGGGCTTGGGCACGTGGCCGTCCATGCCCGCCGCCAGCAGTTCGCCGACCTGGTGGGCCATGGCGTCGGCCGACAGGCCCACGATGCGGGTGCGCGGGCGGCCCAGGGCCGCCTCCCGGGCGCGGATCTCGCGGGTGGCGGCCAGGCCGTCCATCACCGGCATGCGCACGTCCATCAGGATCAGGTCCCACGCGCCGGCCTCCCAGGCCGAAACCGCCGCCGCGCCGTCGCCGACCATCACAGGGTCGACGCCCAGCGGGGCCAGCAGCGCCTTGAGGACCATCTGATTGACGGCGTTGTCCTCGGCGGCCAGCACCTTCAGATGGGCCAGGGCGCCGCAGGCGGGCTCGAGGTCGGGCTCGAGGTTCGCCAGGCGGTCGCCGATGCGCGGCAGGCGCAGGGTGAGGGTGAAGACGGCGCCGTGGCCGGGCCGGCTCTCCACCGTCAGCGCGCCGCCCATCAGGGCCGCGAGTTCGTGGGAGATGGCCAGGCCCAGGCCCGTGGCGCCGGGGCGGGGGGAGGGGGGCGCGGGGGGCGGTGGGGAGCGGGGGGGGCGCCGGGCCAGGGGCTAGG
>CAYQPL010000184.1:0-5922 GCA_964419395.1 uncultured Phenylobacterium sp.
AGCACGCCCCGGTCCCAGCTGCGCCGGAACGCCCAGCCGCCCACCACGTCCTGCAGGATGAGTATGGGCAGAAGGATCGCCGCGGCCTTCACCGGCGAGATGGCGAGCGCCAGCAGCGGCATGGCGATGGCGCCGACGCCCGCGAAGCCGCCCTTGGCCAACCCCATCAGGATCACCGCGGGGATGGCCATGGCGTAGAAGAACGGATCGCTCAGCACCGGGCGCGGCCCCGGCCGGCTGGCCTCATTCCGCCGGCGCGGCCACGGACGCGCTCGCCTCGTCCAGGCGCCGCAGGTCGGCGTCGGAGAGCTTCAGCCGGGCCGATCCCATGAGTTCGTTGAGCTGATCGACGCTGGTGGCGCTGGCGATCGGACCGGTCAGGCCGGGCTGAGCCATGACCCAGGCGAGCGCCACCTGGGCGTTGGTGGCCGAATGGCCGGCGGCCACCTCGTCCAGGGCGGCGAGGATTCTGAGGCCGCGGTCATCCAGGTAGCGCTTCACCCCGCGCCCGCGCGGACTCTTGGAGAGATCTTCCTCGGAGCGGTACTTGCCGGTCAGGAAGCCGCTGGCGAGCCCGTAATAGGGGATCACGCCGACCTCCGCCTCGATGCACAGCTTCTGCAGGCCGGACTCGAAGCCTGTGCGGTCATAGAGGTTGTAGAGCGGCTGCTCGCTCTCGTAGCGCGGCAGGCCCTTGGCCTGGGCCACGTCCAGCGCCGACTTCAGCCGCTCGGGCGTGAAGTTGGAGGAGCCGATGGCCCTCACCTTGCCGGCCTGGATCAGGCGCGCATAGGCCTCGGCCGTCTCCTCCTGCGGCGTGTCGGGGTCGTCGCGGTGCGACTGGTAGAGGTCGATATAGTCGGTCTTCAGCCGCTTCAGAGACGCTTCGACGGCCTGCTCGATGTACCGGGCCGAGAGGCTCTTCATCCCCTCGCCCATCTCCGAGCCGACCTTGGTGGCCAGCACGATCCTGTCGCGCTTGCCGCCCTGGGCGATCCAGTTTCCGATCACCGTCTCCGACGCCCCGGCCCCCGCCGGCGCCCAGCGGGAATAGACGTCGGCGGTGTCGACGGCGTTGAAGCCGCCGTCGACGAAGGCGTCGAGGATGGCGAAGGAGGTCTTCTCGTCGGCCGTCCAGCCGAAGACGTTCGTCCCCAGCACCAGCGGCGCGATCTTCAGTTCCGAACGACCCAGTCGGCGCAGTTCCATGAGGACCTCCCTCCCCTTTGTTATGTTCAGGCGGTCTTTCTTCAGGCGGCCTGGAGGCCGCCTTCATAGACCGGCGCCTCTTCGGCCGGCAGGGCCGGGCGCTTGAGGATCATATCCGAAGCCTTCTCGGCGATCATGATGGTCGGCGCATTGGTGTTGCCGCCGATCAGGGTCGGCATGACCGAGGCGTCGATCACCCGCAGGCCGGCGATGCCGCGGACCTTCAGTTCGGCGTCCACCACCGCCATGGCGTCGCCGTCCGCGCCCATCTTGCAGGTGCCGACCGGGTGGTAGATCGTCTCGGCGGTCCGCCGGATCCAGGCGTCGATCTCCGCATCGCTGGCCACCGCCGGCCCGGGATTGAGCTCCTCGCCACGATAGGGATCGAGCGCGCTCTGGCGGGCGACCTCGCGCATCATCTTGACTCCCTCGCGCACGGCGCGCCGGTCCTCCTCCGTCGCCAGGTAGTTGGCGAAGATGGTCGGGTGATCCATCGGGTCGGCGGAGCGCAGGCCGACCTTGCCGCGGCTCTCGGGGCGCAGCTGGCAGACGTGGAAGGTGAAGCCGTCCTTGGCGATCGCCACCTTGCCGTGCTCCTGCATGATGGCCAGCACGCAGTGGATCTGCAGGTCGGGCCGGTCGAGATCGGGCCGCGAGCGCAGGAAGGCGCCCGATTCCAGGAACTGCTGCCGGCCGGGCCCCTTGTTGAAGAAGACGTAGTTCATGCCGACGCCCAGGGTGCGCAGCAGCCCCTTGCGCATCGAATAGGCGGTGATCGGCAGCGGGCATTCCCAGTTCAGCGTCACGTCCAGGTGATCCTGGAGATTGGCGCCCACGCCCTTCAGCTCGTGGACCACAGGGATGCCATGGGGCCGCAGATCCTCCGGGTCGCCGACGCCCGACAGTTGCAGGATCTGGGGCGACTGCACCGCGCCGGCGCAGAGCAGCACCTCGGCGTTGGCGTGAACGACCCGCTTGGCCTTGGTCTTGTCGTCGATGAATTCGACTCCGGTGGCCTTGCCGTTCTCGATGACGATGCGCGTCGTGCGCGCGCCGGTCAGGCAGGTGAGGTTCGCCCGCTTGAGGGCCGGATGCAGGTAGCCGCGCGCCGCGCTCCAGCGCTGGCCGTCATGGATGGTCAGTTGATACGGCCCCCAGCCTTCCTGCTGGAAGCCGTTGAAATCCTTGGTGATCGGATGCCCCGCCTGGCGTCCCGCCTCGATGGTGGCCGCATAGATCGGGTTGGTCGACGAGGCCTTGGAGACCTTCAGCGGCCCCTCGCCGCCATGCCACGCATCGCCGCCGCCTTCCAGCGCCTCGGAGCGTTTGAAATAGGGCAGCACCTCGGCATAGGACCAGCCGGTGAGGCCCATCTGGCGCCACTGGTCGTAGTCTCGGGCGTGGCCGCGGATATAGATCATGCCGTTGATCGAGGACGACCCGCCCCAGCCCCGGCCTCGGGGCCACCACAGCTTGCGGTCGTCCAGGTTCGGCTCGGCCTCCGTCCAGAAGCCCCAGTTGTAGGGCCCTTCCTTGCTGATCAGCCCGCCGACGCCGGCCGGCATGCGGACCATGACGGAGTTGTCGCGGCCGCCCGCCTCCAGCAGCAGGACCTTGTTGTTCGGATCCTCGCTCAAGCGGTTGGCGAGCACGCAGCCGGCGGAGCCGGCCCCGATGATGATGTAGTCGTACCGGTCCATGACCGCCCCTCCCTGAACGCTGTTTAGTTACACCATTGCGCGGCTGACCGGCCTTCGCAACCGCCTCAGCGGCCCTGCCAGTTCGGCTTGCGCTTCTCGGCGAAGGCGCGGGGGCCTTCCTTGAAATCCTCGGAGCGGAGCATGGCGGCGGTGGCCGGATAGCGCATCTGGCCCGCCATGGCGTCTTTCAGCGACGGCTCGTCCAAGCCCTTGAACACGGCCTCCTTCGACGCGCGGATGGACATGGGCGAAAGCTCGCAGATCTGAGCCGCCCACCGCCGCGCGGCGTCCATCAGCTCGGCGGCGGGGACGACCTCGTTGACGAAGCCCAGCGCCTGGCCCTCGGCCGCACCCACGCGCCGGCCGGTCAGGATCATGCCCATGGCCTGTTTCAGCCCGATCTGCCGCGGCAGCCGGTGCAGGCCGCCGGCCAGGGCCGCCAGCCCCACCCGCGGCTCCGGCAGGGCGAAGGTGGCTGTGTCGGCGGCGACGATCAGGTCGCAGGCGAGCGCGATCTCGAACCCCCCGCCCATGGCCACGCCGTTCACCGCGGCGATCAGCGGCTTGGTCAGGTCGAAGCGCTCCGTCAGGCCGGCGAAGCCGCTGGGCGGCAGGCCCATGCCGCCGCCGCCCGCCTGGTGCTTCAGGTCGTTTCCGGCCGAGAAGGCGCGATCTCCGGCGCCGGTGACGATGGCCACCCACTGGTCCGGATCGGCGGCGAAGGCGTCGAAGGCCTCGTGCAGCTCGAAGTGCGCCGGCGAATGCAGGGCGTTCATCACCTCGGGCCGGTTCAGCGTGACGATCGTCACGGGCCCTTCACGGTCGATCTGGATGTGCGCATAGGCCATGGGCGTCCTCCTGGCGGTGGTGGAGCCGAAGCTTCCGCCGGGCGCCCCTGGGTCCGTCAAGCCGCCGAACGGGGCCTGGCCGGCGCCGGCGTCAGGGCGCGGAGTAACCTTCGATCCGCAATTCGACCTCGTAGGCCTGCGGATCGTGGCTGAAGACGAAGGCCCCTTCGCGGCGTGAGCCCCGCGGCAGGTAGTCGATCGTCACCTCGACCCGCTCCACCACGGCCTCGCCCGCCGTCAGCTCCGCCGCCACCTGCACTCCGGCGGCGGTGCTGTCGCCGTCGTTGCGCGCCTCGAAGCGCAGGGCGTAGCGGTCGCCCATGGGCGTGACGGACACCTGCGCGATCTGCAGGATGGGCGGACCCTTCGCGCCGGTCATCGCATAGGCGATCATGTAGCCCGCGGCGCCCAGGACCACGACCAGACCGGCCAGGGCCACCGCCCACTCCAGGCGGGACGTCTTTTCCGGGACCGTCGCGGGGGCGCGGGGCCGTTCGTCGTCTTTCGTCACAGGATCAACCTCGCCACCGCTGCGCCGATGCCGCCGGGGAAGGCCAGGACGACGCCGGCGCTGAGCGCCTCCTCGGGCGGAAGGGCGTCCAGGCGCCCGAAGAGCCAAAGCACGATCAGGCTGACGCCCAGGACGATTGCATAGCCCGGAATGGTGAACTTCAGCAGCGCTCCGATCATGTGGGCGTCCGGCGTGCCGCCGCGGAAATTCACCGCATAGACGAGGGCGTGCATCAGCAGCAGCGTCGCCGCCAGCAGCGCCAGCTCCTGCCAGACCGACATCTTGTAGGCGATCAGCACCATCTCTTCGGTCGGCGCCATATTGTAGGACAGGAAGAGCGCGCCCACGGCCATCAGGAACAGTTCGCCGCCATAGGAGACGGGCTCCTCCGACCGGTCCTTCTGAGCAGAGCCGCCGAGCTGGCTGCGCGCAAGCATGGCGCCCAGCGCCCCCGAAGGAACCTGGAGGATCAGCTTGCCCGCGGCTTCGGAGGCGCTCATCTGCGGGCCGATCACGCCGAACAGCGACAGCACCGCCGCTGCGGCCACGGCCGCCACCACCACGGCCACCAGCGCGTCGGCGAAGTCGCCGGCCAGGTCCGCCGTGCGCCGGACGCCGCCGAAGCGCGACAGGGCCACCAGGAGCGGCAGGGTGAGAAGCAACAGGCCCGACACCCGCAGGGGGTCAATGAAGACGACCAGCCACCACATCTCCATGGTCATCATCATGGGGAGGGTGAAGATCAAAGCCCCGGCGAAGGCGCGCCCAAGTCCCACCAGGAACTGCCGGTTCGGCAGGGGCACAGCCACGGGGCCGGCTTGGTCCGCCTCGACCTGTTCCGCCGACCGAACCCGGGCTCCGCCCCTCCCGCGTCACTCCTCGCGCCACCTTGGCCGTGGGGAACGGCGGGGCGGCCGGGCGGTTCCGCGGGCCCGGCGAGCGGTCAGAACCTCGCCGGGTCCGGCGCCCTCAGGCCCGCCGCCGCCTCCAGGGCCTTGAAGTAGATGCGCGTGCCGCTGAGACCGCCGTGGGGTTTGAACGCATATCCCGGGATCTCGCCGGCGAACCGGTAGCCGGCGCGCTCGTAGAGCCGGGAAGCGCCGCCGTCGCTGGCGGTGTCGAGGACCAGCAGCGTCCGTCCCCGCGCCTGCGCCAGCCGTTCGACCTCGGCCAGCAGGGCGGTCGCCACGCCGCGTCGCCGGACCTGCGGCCGCGTCATCATCTTGGCGATCTCGCCGCGGTGCGGCTGGTTGGGCGGCGTGTCGAGCAGAAGCGTGACCGTTCCGAGCAGGCGGCCCTCCGCCCAGGCGCCCAGCACGATCCGCTCGCCGCGGGCGGCGCAGGCGAGCGCACCGGTCCAGAAGGCCCGGGCCGCCTCCGGGGCGAGCGGGTGCATGAAGCTGACCGAGCCGCCGTCGGCGACCACCTCGACGAGGATGTCCGCGAGCTGGCCGACGCTGTCACCCGCCTCGCCCAGGGGCGCGATCGTAAAGGCCTCCATGATCAGCTCCGGGCCAGGGCGACGAGATAGGCGCAAGGCGCGCTCGAGGCGTTCTCGAAGACGACGTCGGCCGGGGCGCCGAAGCCCAGGGCGTCGCCGGCGGCGCGCGCGTTGCGCGTCGTTCCCTCGGTGACGTTGAGCTCGCCGGAGAGC
>CAYQPL010000185.1:0-5901 GCA_964419395.1 uncultured Phenylobacterium sp.
CGGCCAGCCGATCCCGATGCTGATCCCCGAGGTCATCGGCTTCAAGCTGACCGGCAAGCTGCCGGAAGGCTCGACGGCCACCGACCTGGTGCTGACCGTCACCCAGATGCTCCGCAAGAAGGGCGTGGTCGGCAAGTTCGTCGAATTCTACGGCCCGGGCCTGGCGAACATGACCCTGGAAGACCAGGCGACCATCGCCAACATGGCCCCGGAATACGGCGCCACCTGCGGCTTCTTCCCGGTCACCCGCGCGACCATCGACTACCTGGCCGCCACCGGCCGCGACGCCGACCGCGTCGCCCTGGTCGAGGCCTACGCCAAGGCCCAGGGCATGTGGCTGGACGAGGGCGCGCCCGATCCGGTCTTCACCGACGCCCTCGAGCTCGAACTCTCCGAAGTCGTGCCCTCCCTGGCCGGCCCCAAGCGCCCGCAGGACCGCGTCCTGCTGACCAGCGCCGCGGCCGAGTTCAAGGAGGCGCTCGCCAAGGACTTCGGCAAGGGCGAGGCGATGGCGCAGCGCGTGCCGGTGGCCGGTGAGAATTTCGACGTCGGCCACGGCGACGTGGTCATCGCCGCCATCACCTCCTGCACCAACACCTCCAACCCCTCGGTCCTGATCGCCGCCGGCCTGGTGGCCAAGAAGGCGGTCGAGAAGGGCCTGAAGGTGAAGCCCTGGGTGAAGACCTCGCTGGCCCCCGGCTCGCAGGTGGTCACCGACTATCTGAAGAGCGCGGGTCTGACCAAGCACCTGGACGCGCTGGGCTTCAACCTGGTCGGCTACGGCTGCACCACCTGCATCGGCAATTCCGGGCCCTTGCCGGAGCCGATCTCCGAGGCCGTCCAGAAGGGCGACCTGGTGGCCTGCTCGGTGCTGTCGGGCAACCGCAACTTCGAAGGCCGCGTGAACCCGGACGTGCGCGCCAACTACCTGGCCTCGCCGCCGCTGGTGGTGGCCTATGCGCTGGCCGGCTCCATGCAGCTCGACCTCGCCAACGACCCGATCGGCGAGGGCAAGGACGGCCAGCCCGTCTATCTGCGCGACATCTGGCCCTCGAACGAGGAAGTCACCGCCCTGCAGCGCAAGCACGTGACGGACAAGATGTTCGCCACCCGCTACGCCGACGTCTTCAAGGGCGACAAGGCCTGGCAGGGCATCAAGGTGGCCGGCGGCCAGACCTACGCCTGGGACATGGGCTCCACCTACGTCCAGAACCCGCCCTATTTCGAGGGCATGGGCATGGAGCCGGCCCCGGTGACCGACATCGTCGAGGCGCGCGTCCTGGGCGTCTTCGGCGACTCCATCACCACCGACCACATTAGCCCGGCCGGCTCGATCAAGCTGACCTCGCCCGCCGGCGAGTATCTGCGCGAGCATCAGGTGCCGCAGTCGGAGTTCAACTCCTACGGCGCGCGCCGCGGCAACCACGAAGTCATGATGCGCGGCACCTTCGCCAACATCCGGATCCGCAACAAGCTGACCCCGGACATCGAAGGCGGCGTCACCAAGCACTTCCCCACCGGCGAGGTCATGTCGATCTACGACGCGGCCATGCGCTACCAGGCCGAGGGCCGTCCGCTGGTGGTCTTCGCCGGCAAGGAGTACGGCACCGGCTCGTCGCGCGACTGGGCGGCCAAGGGCACCAAGCTGCTGGGCGTCCGCGCGGTGATCGCCGAGAGCTTCGAGCGGATCCACCGCTCGAACCTGGTCGGCATGGGCGTGCTGCCGCTGCAGTTCACCCAGGAAGGCTGGCAGAAGCTCGGTCTGACGGGCGAGGAGATCGTCTCGATCCGCGGCCTGCAGGACCTGTCGCCGCGCAAGCAGCTGACCGTCGAGCTCTACCGCGCCGGCGACGGCCGCGTGGCCCGCTTCCCGGTCCGCTGCCGCATCGATACGCCCACCGAGCTGGAGTACTTCAAGAACGGCGGCGTGCTGAACTACGTGCTGCGCAACCTGGCCGCCAAGGACTGAGTCCCCGCGCCAGGACAGTGAAGGAGGGGCCGCGGCGACCGCTGCGGCCCCTTTTCATTGAGGGACTTCAGACGAACGGAAACGACGCCGATGTCGCCGACCGCTCACACGTTGTTGAGACGCGCAAAGCCGGCAAGTCCGCTTTATTGCCCGCGCATGATCCGAGCCGCCTTCGCCGCCCTTTGCCTGCTCGCGACCCCGGTCGCCGCCGCCGCGGCCAAGCCGCCGGTGATCGTCGAGGTCTATACCGCCCAGGGCTGCGCCGCCTGCGCGGAGGCCAACGGCTTCGTCAACCAGCTGGCCGACAAGCCCGGCGTGGTCGCCCTGACCTTCGCCGTGGACTACTGGGACTATCTCGGCTGGTCCGACACCTTCGCCCAGCCGGAGTTCGCCGAGCGGCAGCGGGCCTATCTGAACCAGCTGTCCCTGCGCGAGCCCTATACGCCGCAGCTGGTCATCAACGGCGCCCTGGAGACCTCGGCGGCCGAAGCCGACAAGGCCGAGGCCCTGCTCCAGGAGGCCCTGCGCAGCCGGCCGCCGGCGCCGGACATCCAGTTCATCGGCCCGCGCCGGGTGGACGTCGGTTCCGGGCCCGTCCCGCGCGGCGGCGGCGAGGTCTGGCTGGTCCGCTACGACCCGCGTCCGCGCGAGGTGCAGGTCAAGAAGGGCGAGAACAAGGGCCAGACCCTGGAGCAGCGCAACGTGGTGCGCCAGATCGTGCGCCTGGGCGCCTGGCGGGGCCGGCCGACCGCCTACGCCGTGCCCGAGGCGAGCGAGGACGGCCTGCAGACCCTGGTCATCGTGCAGGCGGCCAAGGGCGGCCGCATCCTGGGCGCCAAGCCCCGCGAGACGGTCCTCGCCCGCCCCTGAGGGCTGTGGAGTCCGTTCCGTATTCTTCCGTCATTCCCGGCCTCGTGCCGGGAATCCCTCGCGACGCTCGCGCCTGCCCTCGAGAGGGATGCCCGGAACGAGCCCGGGCATGACGCGCTGGGGTGAGCGGGGCGTCGCCGCCGGTGGGAGCGCGCACGAAAAAGGCCCGCGCGGTGGAGTGGGGCAGGATCCGCGCGGGCCTTCTCAAGGGGAAGGGGAATGACGCCGGTTGACCAGGGCCCGAAGTCCCAGGGGGGCTGGGGGGGCTGTTCAGGATCCGGAACCGCGTGGTCCCGATCAACCGACGCTCTCAATATCGAAGGCCAAACGGGCGGGCGCTGGACCGAAATAAGGTCTTTTCGCGGCGTGCGCGCCTGTCGGATCCGGGGTGTGGGCGCCGCCGCAAACACCGCTCGCAATCGCCGGCGACTTGAGTCACGCTCGGCGGCGATGGCCATCGATCCGTCCGCCGACGATCCGCAGGGGCAGCCGGGCCGCACGCCCGGCCCCATCTTCTTCCAACGCCGCGAGTTCGAGCGCCTGCTCAGCCTCTATGGCCGCATGGTCGCCGCCGGCGAGTGGCGCGACTATTCCATCGAGCCCGGCCGCGAGGCCTGCGCCTTCTCGGTCTTCCGCCGGGCCTCCGAAGCGCCCCTCTACCGGATCGAGAAGCGCCCGGCCCTGGCCCGCCGCCAGGGCGCCTGGGCGGTGATCGGCCAGGGCGGCATGGTCCTGCGCCGCGGCCACGAGCTCGACCAGGTCCTGCGCGTCTTCGACAAGGGCCGCTTCAAGGTGGTGGACTGAGGCCTCGCGGCCTCGAGGACGCCCTCCCTCGCTTCGCGCCAGCGCCCCCGGCAGGGACGCATCTCCGCACGGAGCTCGCCAGACCTGCTGAGCAGATCCACCCCCCTCTTCAGGGAAAAGTGGCCCGAAGGACGGCCTCACAAACAAAAACCCCGGCGGAGGTCCGCCGGGGCTTCGAACGTCGGTTCCGGTCCCTGCCGCCTATCGGCGGTCGCCGAAGAGGGCGAGCAGGAATTGGAAGAGGTTGATGAAGTTGATGTAGAGGCTGAGCGCGCCGTAGTTGGTCGCCACGCCCATGGCGGTCTGGTCGCCGCCGAGCTGGTAGTAGGTCATCTTCAGGCGCTGGGTGTCGTAGGCGATCAGGCCCGCGAAGATCAGCACGCCCAGGACGCTGATGAGGAACTGCATCATCGAGTTCTGGATGAAGATGTTGACCACGCTGGCGATGATCAGGCCGAACAGGCCGACGATCAGGAAGCTGCCGAAGCCGGTCAGGTCCTTCTTGGTGGTGTAGCCCCACAGGGACAGCGCGCCGAAGGCGGCGGCCGTGATCAGGAAGGTCGAGGCGATGGAGGCGCCGGTATAGACGAGGGTCAGAACGCCCATGCCCGCGCCGATCAGCGCGACGATGGTCCAGTAGAGCATCCCGGAGCTGCGCGGGCTCGCGTTGCGCAGGGCGAAGGCCCCGAACAGGATCACCGCCAGCGGCGCGAAGGCCACGATCATTCCGAGAACGGTCATACCGGCCAGGCGCCCGTCCGGCGTGACCACGTACATCAGGTCGCGGACCGGGGGGAACTGGCCCGTCAGGAAGGCCAGGGCGGCCGACAGGACGAGACCCAGCGCCACCTTGTTGTAGACGCCGAGCATGAAAGCGCGAAGACCCGCGTCCACCGACATGTCGGCGCGATCCGCAGGGACCGTGCGCGCGTAGCCGCGGTTGAAGTCGCTCATCGAGGCAAAGCCCTTTCTTGTGCGCGTCCAGGATCGGACGCCCCCTCAATATCGGGACGCAAGGGGCTTATGACAAGACAAACCGGCCGCATTTCCCCTTTGAAACGAAGGGGCTTTCCGCGGGGTTGGACGAGCGGCCCCCTCGGCGTCTAAGGCTTGCCGATGCTCAGACTCTTCGCCGCCCTGGCCGTGCCCGACGAGGTCGCCCAGCTGCTCCTGAACCGCCAGCGCGACCTGCCGGGCGCCCGATGGCGTCCGGCCGAAGCGCTGCACGTGACCCTGCGCTTCTTCGGCGAGATCCGCGAGGACATGGCCGACGACCTCGACGGCGAGCTGTCGCGGGTGGCCGGCGCGCCCCTGACCCTGGAGCTGGAGGGTGTCGGCGCCTTCGGCGAGGGCCGCGACATTCATGCGGTCTGGGCCGGGGTGGCGGAGAACGCCGCTCTGCGCCAGCTGGCGGGCCGCTGCGAGGCCGCCGCCCGCCGCGCGGGGCTGGCGCCCGACCGCCGGACCTATCGGCCGCACGTCACCCTGGCCTATCTGACGCGGCCCGATCCGGCCGAGGTCGCCGCCTGGATCCAGCGCCACAACCTGCTGAAGTCGCCGGCCTTCGAGGTGAGCCGCTTCGGCCTCTATTCCAGCCACCTGTCGTCCAAGGGCTCCAGCTACCTGCTGGAACAGGACTATCCTCTGCGCTGAGGCGTCTCAGACCTTGGCGGCGTGGTCCTTCAGGACGCCGAGCGGCACGATGGCCAGCGTCTCTTCGTGGGTCGCCTCCAGCACCACCCGCGGGGCGCAGCCGGCGTCCAGCGCCTCCTTCCAGCGCGGCGCGCACAGGCACCAGCGGTCGCCGGGCTTCAGGCCCGGAAAGGCGCTCTCGGGCACAGGCGTGGTCAGGTCGTTGCCCACCTGGCGCGAATAGGCCAGGAACTCGGCCGTCATCACCGCGCAGACGGTGTGCAGGCCCAGATCGTGCGGTCCGGTCTCGCAGCAGCCGTTCCGGAAGAAGCCGGTGACGGGATGGAGCGAGCAGGCTTCCAGCTCTCCCCCCAGGACGTTCTTGGCGCCGGCGTCGTATCGGATGGTCATGGCCTTATCCTAAACGCTAAGACGGGGACGTCGCCAAGGCCCTCCGCCGCGGCGCCCCGGAGGAGACGCATGGACCCCGCCACCGCCCGCCCGCGCCGCAGCGCCCTCTACATGCCCGCCGCCAACACCCGCGCCATCGAGAAGGCGCGGTCGCTGGACTGCGACGTGGGCATCCTCGACCTGGAGGACGCGGTGGCGCCGGACATGAAGGCAGA
>CAYQPL010000186.1:0-5797 GCA_964419395.1 uncultured Phenylobacterium sp.
CTGATCGAGACGACCGTGCGGGTCAACGACCAGCGCAAGAAGGCCATGGCCCGCAAGGTGGTCCAGGCCATGGGCGGCGAGGTCCAGGGCAAGAAGATCGGCGTCCTCGGCCTGACCTTCAAACCCAATACCGCCGACATGCGCGACGCCCCCAGCCTCGACATCGTGCCCGCCCTGCAGGCCCTGGGCGCCGAGGTCGCCGCCTTCGACCCCGAAGGCGACAAGGAAGCCCGCCATCTGCTGCCGGGCGTCACCTTCGTCTCCGATCCCTACGCCGTGGCCAAGGGGGCGGCGGCCGTCGTCATCATCACCGAGTGGGACCAGTTCCGGGCCCTGGACCTCGACCGGCTGAAGGCCGAAATGACCGCGCCGTTGCTCGTCGACCTGCGCAACATCTACAAGCCCGAGGACATGCGCCAGGAAGGCTTCCAGTACGTCAGCATCGGGCGGGCCTGAGGTGGGCGCGCCCGTCATCGTCACCGGCGCGGCCGGCTTCATCGGCATGCACGTGGCCGAGCGCCTGCTCGACCGGGGCGAGGCCGTGGTCGGGGTGGACGTCTTCAACGACTATTACGATCCGGCCCTGAAGGCGGCCCGCGCCGCCCGCCTGGAGGGGCGCGACGGGTTCCGCATGGTGCGGATGGACATCGCCCAGGCCGAGGCCTTCGCCGAACTGGTCGGCGAGACCGGCGCGGTGCGGGTGGTGCACCTGGCCGCCCAGGCCGGCGTCCGCTACTCGATCGAGAACCCCTTCGCCTACGAGCGCTCCAACCTGGCCGGTCACCTGTCGGTGATGGAGGCCTGCCGCCACCAGCCGGGCTTCGAGCACCTGGTCTACGCCTCGTCCAGCTCGGTCTATGGCGACCGTCCGGGCGAGGGGGCGGGCTTCAAGGAGAGCGACGCGGCGGCCGAGCCCGTCTCCCTCTATGCGGCCACCAAGCGGGCCTGCGAACTGATGAGCTTCGCCTATGCCCGGCTCTACGGCTTTCCCCAGACCGGCCTGCGGTTCTTCACTGTCTACGGGCCCTGGGGCCGGCCGGACATGGCCTATTTCTCCTTCACCCAGAAGATCCTCGCCGGCCAGCCGATCGAGGTCTACGGGCAGGGGAAGATGGCGCGGGACTTCACCTTCATCGACGACATCGTCGACGGCGTGGTCGGCGCTCTCGACCATCCGCCGGCGCCGGGGATCAACCGCGTCCTCAACATCGGCGACAGCCGGCCAGTGGGCCTGATGGACATGATCGCCACCTTGGAGCGCGCCCTGGGCGCCGAGGCGGAGAAGATCTTCCGCCCCATGCAGCCCGGCGACGTCACCGAAACCTATGCCGACATCTCGCAGCTGAAGGCCCTGACCGGCTACGCGCCCAAGGTCCCGATCGAGGACGGCCTGCCGCAGTTCGTCGACTGGTACCGGCGCTTCTACGGCTGATGGGAATGGCCGGCGCCGCGCGAATGTCCGCTTCCGCGCCTGTGGCTGCAAGCATACTGGGCGCTGGCCCGGGGGCGCGGGGCCCGGGCGCCGGGGCTGGCGGCGGGGCCGAGGAGCCTCGTATAGATTGGCTGGGCCGTCGGCCCGGGTTCACCTTCGCGACGCAGCCTGGGGCCGTCGCCGTCACATGTCTTCTGGAGATGCCCGGATGAGCGAGCTTGCCGAACCACTGGCGCCGAAGGCGCGCGAAAGCCGCACCGATGCGGGCCTCCCGCCCTGGACCGACAGGGCCGTGCTGCTCTACGGCCCGCGGAAGAGCGGAACCTCGCTCCTGCTCAACCTGCTAGACGGCGGCGAGGAGATCGTCGCATTCCCCCGCGAGATGAAGCTCAAGTTCTTCCTGACCGCCGTCTGGCCGGGCGGGCAGGGGGCGGAGGTCTATTCGCGTCTCTCGCGCCACGCCGGCCAGGAGTTCAAGGGTTTCTCCGCCGAGCGGTACCGACAGCTGTCCGAGGAGACCGCCGGCCGCGCGCGCAGCCTGCGCGAACAGATGCAGATCGATGTCCACAACCTGCACCAGAGCGCCGACTGGAAGCCCGCGGCGCCGCGGATGTGGGCGATGAAGGACGTCGGCGCGCCGACTCTTCGCATCACCAACGTCTTCCGGCAGCACTTCTTCGACGGGAAGATCGTCACCATCCTGCGGGATCCGCGATACGTGTCCCGCGCCGTCTACCGCGATCGCCGCCGGCGCCAGCGCAGGATGTCGCTGCGGGAATGGTTCTACGAAGCGATCGATCCGATCCGCATCATGGTGCATCAGGCGCGCCTGCTCGAAGCCGATCCCACCATCCACGCCCTGACCTACGAGGACCTGGTGAGCGAGCGGCGCGACGACGTGCTGCGCGGGGTGTGCGCCTATCTCGGCGTCGAGTTCGCCGAAGTGCTCACCCGGCCGACCATCTTCGGCCTGCCCGCCGTCGTGCTCACCTCCTCGCGCCAGACGACCGAGATCTTCCGCGAAGAGGCGCACTGGACCGACGAACTGACCTTCGTGGAACGCGCCCTGATCAGCCTCGCCCACGCCGGCTACAGCGTGCTGCACGCGATGTCGCCGAAGCGCTATCCGCGGTATCAGAGCCTGCGGGAGAAGTACGGTCTGGAGGGCTGATCCGCCGCCGCCCTGAACCTCCCGAGGAGATGGGTGGCGACCACCAGGGCCAGGAGCGGCGCGCCGCCAAGAATGATCTGGCGGAAGAAACCGTTGGAGACCCCGAACGCCGTCACGTTCAGGATGACGTAGATCATGGCGACATAGCTGAGCGAATTGGTCCGGTAGTCCCGATAACGCTCGGTCACCCCTCGATAGATGATCCCGGCGAGAATGCCGCCGACGATGATCCCGGGAATGTGGAAGTTGCTGTACCACTCGCCGATGATGGTGATCGGGGTGCCCGCCACCTTGTCCGGATTGTAGTAGCGCGCGAAATAGACGCCGCTGTTGATGACCTCTGGCTTGTCCGCCCAGAAGATGCGCGGGATCACGCCGATGATCCCGTTCCAGAAGTCTTCGCCGTATCTCAGCTGCCGGTCGCCCCAATCGCGGACGACGCGCATGAAGGTGTCGAAGTTGTTCAGATTCAGGCCGCGCGTGATCGCATAGGCGAGGTTCCCGGACGCCTGGGCCGATTCCGCCTCGCCGCCGAACCGGAAGCGGCGCAGCAGCATGGCGAGACTGGCGAAGGCCGCGATCGAACCCGCAATGGGAACGAGACCGATCCGGTAGATAGTGGATAGCCCGATGGCCAAGGCGACCAGGGGCCAGAAGATGCCGCTGCGGTCCGCATAGGTCCAGTTGGCGGTGAAGTTGGCCAGGAGCAGGACGATCATCACGCCCAGGAAGAAGCGGGAGCCTTCGCCGCGCCGCCGCGCCTTCAACTCCATCAGCAGGCCGCCAACACAGAAGAAGGCCACAAGTCCGGGCATCTTCTCGATGAAGCTCAGTCCCTCGAAGAGCTTCTCCATACGGACCGCGCGCTGGGCGGCGCTGAAGTTGAAGCCAGCGACGGCCATCCCATAGAGCGCCCCGGCGATGCTGATGCTTGTCAGGGCGGCGAGGACGATCATGTAGGCCTGACGGTCGGGATTGTCGCCGAAGCGCGGCAGCGCCTTGCCGATGTTGCGTGACACCTGCGGCAGGGCGTGGAAGCCGACCACGTAGGAGAACAGCCACATGGCGCAGAACGCGGCCGCCATGCCGATTTCCTGGTATGGGACGGCCGGAAACATTGACGGCGGGTGGGGCTGGTCCCATCCAAAGACTATGAAGGCCGGTCGCACCAGGAAGGTCGTGGACATCCAGTAGAGATAGATGGCCGGCGGGCTGAAGGCGTCGCCCTGCCAGGTCATCCAGTAGGCCGTCAGGAAGGCCATGCCGAGGACCAGCAGGATGAGGATTCCGTAGAACATCTCAGAAGTCCTCCGCGAGGCTGCGGGTCTCGCCCGCCTTTCCAGGGGGCGCGGTGGGGTACTCCCTCCCGTGCAGGAACCAGACCAGCGTCCGGGTCACCAGAAGGGCGAGAATGCCGAGCACCTGGGCCCAAGCCGCCCCAACCGGACCATACCGGGGAATGAGAAGAAAATCGGCGATGATCGTGACAGCGAACCCGGCGATTGCGGACGACAGCAGGCCCTTGTCCATCCGGCGCACATAGAGGCCGAGCCGGACCCCGTTGGCGAGCGCGCTGAGAACCAGGCCCAGCATCAGCACCCACATGGCGGTCTCGTATTGCCGATAGACCTCGCTGCTGCGCAGGAACGGCAGCATGAAGTGGATGATCAGTCCGGTGACGAGCGCCAGTCCGATGGTCGCGACGAAGCTGCTGATGACCATCTGCCGCTGGGTCTGGGAAAACGCCTTCCACTCGCCCCGCGCCCAGTGCCGCGCGGCGATGGGCATAAGGATCATCCCCTGGCCCGTGATGGAGATCGCATAGACGCCGTTGGCGACGGTCGAGAAGAAGTTGTAGGCGCCCACAGCGGACAACTCGGTGAAGTGGTTCAGAATGAACCGGTCGAGGTTACGGTTCAGGGTCACCAGCAGGCCGCTGAGCAGGAAGGGGAGCGAGATGATCACGCCCCGGCGCATCCATCCCCAGTCCGGGCGGACCCGGATCGCACGTCGCCAGTCGAGGTCGCGCAGCGCCCACCAGGAGAGGGAAAGGGAACCGAGATTGCCCAGCATCCATGCGATCCAGACGGATTCCAGGGTGCGGGTCTGCGGCGCCACGATCCAGACGAGCGCAAGCGGCCCGGCCCAGGCTGCGCGTCCGATCAGCAGGCTGGTGTTGGCGAGGAGGGGTCTTCGGAAGACCACGAGGAAGCGTTTGGACTCATTGTGCAGATGGTCGATCAACAGGATCGGCAGGAACCAGACCGCGTGTTCCCTCGGCAGAACGCCCGTGCTCAGCGCCCACCAGATGACGGGCGCCGCGGCGACATAGGTCAGCAGATGCACGACCATCTGGTCGCGTATCCGACGCGCCTGAAATCCGGACGTGCGCGCGCCGACGATCTCCCGGGTCGTGTACTCGCGGAAGCTCAGGTCCAGAAAGGCCTGCGCGATCGTCACCGCGCCCGTCACCAGGCCGAAGGCGCCCACCTGTTCGACCGGCAGGAAGAAACCCAGCATCCCGACGAGGACGAACCGTCCTCCCAGCGCGGCCGCCCGCAGGACGGCCGAACCGGCGCCCTGCTTCAGCAGCTTACTGTCCGATGCGTAGACCTTGCGAATAAGTCCTGTGACCGTCACGTCGTGGTCTCGCTTCCGGAGGATCGCCCAAGGGCCGGGTCTGCAATATCAACGCCACCAGGCGCCGACATCCTTCCCGATGAGCTGCGACAGGCGTTCGTTGTGCGGTGCGAATTTCGCCTGCATCGCCGAGCGGAGTTCCGGTTCTAGCTTCGGAAACGGCTCGCCGAACCGGAGATTGGCCCCGCGAAGGTGGCGCCCGCCGGGGGCGCCGGACTTGAACAGCGGCCGGAGGGCGCGTTGAAGGGCCGGCGACCAGGGCTGCCGGTCCTGGATATTCTTGCGTTCCGGCCGCGCAATAGGCGCAGTCGCGTCCTCTCCGAGGTATTCGAAGAGATCTCGTGTGACGGATTCCGGGTCTGCGTTCAGTTCTTCCAGAATAACGAAGTGCATCTGGCTTCGATCAAAAACCTGAAGGTACCGATCAACCTGCAGATCGTACAGGCTGCGCTCAAAGTAAGCCTGTTCAGGATTACTTGCTTTGCGACTTTCCTCCATATCGACTGCCGTGGGGAAGTCGATGCTGTCGCCTCCATTCGCAAATACCTTCTTGT
>CAYQPL010000187.1:0-5741 GCA_964419395.1 uncultured Phenylobacterium sp.
GGGGTCGAGGTTGCCCGCGAGGTGCATCAGCATCGCGGCGACGGCCCGGATCGGCGTGGCGACGGCCGCCGTCTATCCGAGCGTCACGCTCGGCGGTTCGATCTCGACGCTGGCCGCGGAGTCCGGCGACCTCGGCGACGACTACCAGTTCAATATCGGCCCGCTGATCAGCTGGAGCTTCCCGAACATCGTGGCGGCGCGCTCGCGCGTGGCCCAGGCCGGGGCGGCGGCGGATGCCGCCCTGGCCCAGTTCGAGCAAACCAACCTGACGGCCCTCCAGGAGACCGAGACGGCGCTCACCCAGTACGCCAAGGCCCTGGAGCAGCGGGCCGCCCTGCAGCGGGCGCGGGACGAGGGCGCCCGCGCGGCCCGGCTGTCGCGCATGCGCTTCGACGCCGGCGTGGACAGCTTCCTGACCGTGCTCGACGCCGAACGGACCCTGGCCAGCCTGGAAGCCCAGCTCGCCCAGTCCCAGGCGGCGGTCGCCAATGCGCAGATCGCCGTCTTCCGGTCGCTCGGCGGCGGCTGGCGGAGCGCGGCGGCCCAGGCCGACTGAAACCGCGGGCGCCTTCTCTTCGCCCGAACTTGGCCTCTAAGTTCCTCCCACGGCCGGCCCACGGCCGACGGGAGGAACCAATGAGCCGCAACGCACAGTCCGAGGCCGCCGCCATGGCTGTCCTCGACGCCTTCATGGCCGCCTTCAACGGGCGCGACATGGAGGCCTTCGCCAAGACCTTCAACTTCCCCTCGATCCGCCTGGCCTCGAACACGCTGCGGATCATCGAGCCGGGCGACCTGACCCTCGACACCTTCAAGCACGCCTCGCTGGCCGACTGGGACCACTCGGCGTGGGAACGGCGGGAGATCATCCATTCGGGCGAGGACAAGGTGCATGTCGACACCCGGTTCACCCGCTATCGGAAAGACGGCAGCGTCATCGGCGGCTTCGACTCCATCTATGTGATCACGCGCGAGGACGGACACTGGGGCGTCAAGGCGCGCTCCAGCTTCGCCCCCTGAGGCCGCGGCGCCTGCGCGACAGGCGCCGGCCGATCGCCCGCGGTTCCCTGGCGGGCCCGGGCGATCCATTCCGCTGGTCTGACGTTGTCGCCTTGTCCGGCTGGCGGGAGAGGGCGAGAGAGGACGCATGGCGGAACTCATCCTGGACTACCGTCCCGAATGGCTGCCCATGTGGGCGGTCAATCTGCTGATCTTCGGCGGCTTCGCCGTGGGCGCCTTCGTGGCCCACGACCTCGCCGTCACCCTGGTTCGCCGGCTGACGCGCCGAAGCGAAAGCTTCTGGCGGACGCTGCTGCCCAAGCTGCGCCGCCCCACCCGCCTCGCCGCCCTCATCCTCGGGCTCGGCCTCGCCGCCGAATTCGCGCCGATGGACGAGGACTCCGCCATCGCGCTGCAGAGGGTGCTGACCTTCGGCTTCGTGATCCTCGTGGGCTGGTCGGTCATCGTCGCCATCGACATCTGGGCGGTGCTCCACGCCCGCCAGTTCAAGGTGGAGTCCGAAGACAACCTGATGGCGCGCAAGCACCTGACCCAGCTGCGCATCCTCACCCGCTCGGCCTCGATCGTCATCGGCCTGCTGACAATCGGCCTCGCCCTGATGAGCTTCCCCGGCGTGCGCCAGTACGGGGTCAGCCTGCTGGCCTCGGCGGGGGCGGCGGGCATCATTGCGGGTCTCGCCCTGCAGCCCTTCCTGACCAACCTCATCGCCGGCATCCAGATCGCCACCACCCAGCCGAGCCGCATCGACGACGCCGTCATCGTGGAAGGGGAGTGGGGCTGGATCGAGGAGATCACCTCCACCTATGTCGTCGTCCGCCTGTGGGACTGGCGGCGCATGGTCCTGCCGCTGACCTACTTCATCCAGAAACCCTTCCAGAACTGGACGCGGGAGACCGCCTCCCTGATCGGGACGGTGATGCTCTATGTCGACTACACCGCGCCCATCGACCGGCTTCGCGCCAAGCTCGAGGAGATCGCACGGGCCTCGCCCCTGTGGGACGGGCAGGTGATCAATCTCGCCGTGACCGAGGTCAGCGAGCGCACCATCCAGGTCCGCTGCCTGGTCAGCTCGCGCAATGCGCCGAGCACCTTCGACCTGCGCTGCGAGGTGCGCGAGAAGATGATCGCCTGGATGCAGAAGGAGATGCCGCACGTCCTGCCGCGCGACCGCTTTGAGCTGGACGCGCCGCGCCAGGAAGGATTCAGCGCGCCGAAAGCTTCGGCCTGAGCTCGAGCTCGGCGGTTTTCTGGTCCGCCGGATAGGGCGTGAACTCGAAGTCCTCGCTGGGCGCCGCGGCCGGATCGAGGCCATCGTGGCTGGCGATCACCGCCCGCGTCACCGCCTGCATCAGCGCCTGGCGTTCCGGGATCGTGGCGGTGGTCTCGGCGATCATGACGGCGACCGCGTAGGTCGCGCCGTCCGGCGCGGTGAGCAGGCCGACATCATTGTAGCCCGTCGCCCGCGCGCCCATCACCTGGCCGGTGCCGGTCTTGTGGGCCAGGGTCCAGCCCTCGGCCAGGCCCCCGCCAAGGCGATTAGGACCCGTCCGGCTGGACCCCAGATAGTTCAGGAGAAGGGCGGTGGAGGCCGGCGACAGCAGTTCGCCGCGATACAGGCGCTCCAGCGCCTCGACCACAGCCACAGGCGTAGCTCCGTCCGGCGGCGCCGCCAGATAGGCCTCCAGCGCCGCCCGGCGTTCCTCCTGCGGCATGGCCGAGCGGGCCCGCCAGAAGGTCCGTCCGAAGGAGAACTGCTCCCGCCATTCCAGGCCTGCGATCTGCGTCTGGAAGTAGCGTTCTTCATCGGCGAGGCCGATCTGGCCCAGTTCCTTCTCT
Source organism: uncultured Phenylobacterium sp. (assembly GCA_964419395.1). Lineage (GTDB taxonomy): Bacteria > Pseudomonadota > Alphaproteobacteria > Caulobacterales > Caulobacteraceae > Phenylobacterium. The sequence goes on from CAYQPL010000187.1 coordinate 2,857, forward strand.
GCGATCACCGCCCGCACCGCATCGGGCCCGCCGACCAGCCGCATCAGGACGTCGTTGGCCGCGTTGTCGCTCTTGGTGGTGGCGCTCTCCAGCAGTTCGTCCACATCGGTGGCGAAGCCGCGCGGGCCGACGAAGTCGCGGATCGGCTGGTGGAAGATGCTGAGGTCCTGGCGGCGCACCACAACCGGATCGTCCAGACGGAGGGCGTGGCGGTCGACGGCGTCGAGGACGCTCAGCGCCACCCACAGCTTGCTGACGCTCTGCTGCGGATAGAGGCTTTCGCCGTCATGGGCGGCGATCCAGCCCCCGTCCACACTGCGCACCGCGATGCCGGCCCGGCCTTCGAAGCTCTGGCCCAGTGCGTCGACATAGGCGGCGAGCGCGGCCGGGGGCTGGGGAATGGGGGGCGGGATCTTCAGGTTCACCCACCGCGCCCGAGGCTGCTCGCCGGCGCCGAGCGGCGGCCGGTCGGGGATCAGGCTGGCGGTCGCCAGGGCGGTGAAGCCGAACACCCCGGCCAGGGTCTGCACGACGGCGCGCCGGCGGCGGCGCGCGCGCTCGGCGCGTCGGCTCGCCCGGTCATCCAGCGCCTGCCGGATGGAGAATTCCGCCCCCTGCACGTCCAGCCCCATGGGTCTCCGTCGTCTGGGTGTCGCCCAACCCTACACCATTCCGGCCTTACGCAGGGCCTGGTAGGCCTTGATCACCCGCTGCAGCTTGTGTTCGGCCGACCGGTCGCCGCCATTGGCGTCGGGGTGGCAGCGCTTGACCAGTTCGGTGTAGCGGGCCCGGATGGCCGGGGCCACGGGGGTCTCGTCCAGGTCGAGGGAGGCCAGGGTGTTGCGCTCGATCTTGCCCAGCCGGCGGCTCGGCTGGGGCGCGGGTCCCGGTCCGTTCGCGCCGCCATGGCCGAACATGTTGAACGGATCGCGATAGCCGCCCTTGCCGCGGGAGAAGTTGCTGGCGAAGGCCGCGGATTCGCGCGAATTGCGGCTGGCCTTGAAGTCCCAGGTCGGCCGCCCGCCGGTGGTCTGCTCCTCCTCCTGGCGGGCGCGGATCTCGCCCTCGCTCATGCCGGCGAAGAAGTTCCAGTTGCGTTTGTACTCCGCGGCGGGCGGCTGACAGAACCCGTAGTGCTCGTTCATCATGTCGCGCGACTTGGGCGCGCGCGCGCGGGCGGGCAGGCTGCAGCCGGGATGGTCGCAGCGCCGTTCGCCGGGCTTGAGCGCATAGACGTCGTCGGCCTGCGCCTCCTCGCCGGGCTTGGGCGGGCGGACTCGGATGTCGACGAACTTGGGCTTGTATTGAAACGCGCCGGGCATGGCCCAAGTATGGGGGCGTCGCTTTGCGTTTTGAAGAATTGAAGATGCGGCCGATGGGCGCCATATTTGATGCCATCCACAACAAGCTGACGGCGGCCTTTTCGCCGGTCCGACTCGAGATCGAGGACGACTCCTCGCGCCATGCGGGGCACGCCGGCGCGCGCGAGGGCGGAGAAAGTCATTTCAACGTGCTGATCGAGGCGCAGGCCTTCGCCGGGAGACCCAAGGTCGCGCGGCAGCGCATGGTCTACCGGGCGCTGGCCGAAGAGATGGCCGGTCCGGTCCACGCGCTTTCGATCAAGGCGCTCGCCCCGGGCGAGACCGCCTAGCCGGATATAGAACAGGATTGCGACGGCGGCCTTTGGCCGCCGGGCCCATTGGGGAGAGGCCGTTTGAAGACCAGTTTCACCGTCAACGGGCAGGCGACGACGCTCGACCTGGACCCGCGCACCACCCTGCTCGACGCCCTGCGCGAGGGGCTGGACCTCAAGGGGTCGAAGAAGGGCTGCGACCATGGCCAGTGCGGCGCCTGCACCGTCCTGGTGAACGGCCGGCGGATCAACGCCTGCCTTTCGCTGGCTGTCAGCCACGAGGGCGACGAGGTCACCACCATCGAAGGGCTGGGGACGCCCGACGACCTGCACCCGATGCAGGCCGCCTTCCTCGACCGCGACGCCTTCCAGTGCGGCTACTGCACGCCGGGCCAGATCTGCTCGGCCGTGGGCATGCTGGCCGAGGTGGGGGACAACTGGCCGAGCCTCGCCACCGGGGACGTGGCCGGGCCCGTCAGCCTGAGCGAGGCGGAGATCCGCGAGCGCATGAGCGGCAATCTCTGCCGCTGCTCGGCCTATCCCCAGATTGTCGAGGCCATCCGCGCCGCCGCCGGAGAACCGGCATGAAGCCCTTCACCTATGAGCGCGCCGGCGACGTCGCCTCGGCGCTGGCGCTCGTCGCCGAACGGCCGGGCGCGAAGTTCATCGCCGGGGGCACCAACCTCGTCGACCTGATGAAGCTGCAGATCGAGCAGCCGGCCCATCTGGTGGACGTCTCGCGCCTGCCGCTCGCCCAGATCGAGGAGACGCCGGACGGCGGGCTCCGCCTGGGCGCGGTGACCACCAACAGCCAGGTGGCCGCCGACGCCCGGGTTCGGGAACGCTATCCGGCCCTTGTCCAGGCCATCGTCTCCGGCGCCTCGGGGCAGCTGCGCAACAAGGCGACGACGGCGGGCAACCTCTTGCAACGGACCCGCTGTCCCTACTTCTACGACACCACCAAGCCCTGCAATAAGCGCCAGCCGGGCGCCGGCTGCGCGGCCATCGGCGGCATCAACGCCAACACCGCCATCTTCGGGGCCAGCGAGGCCTGCATCGCCACGCATCCTTCCGACATGGCCGTGGCGCTGGTGGCCCTGGACGCCAAGGTGGAGACCCAGGCCGCCACGGGCGAGAACCGGCTGCTGGCCGTCGAGGGCCTGCACCGCCTGCCGGGCGAGACGCCGCACATCGAGACCGAGCTGATGCCCGGCGAGATGATCACCGCCGTCGTCCTGCCGCCCCCGCCGCC